>NZ_JAIUHJ010000017.1:0-143797 GCF_020165105.1 Mesorhizobium sp. CA5
AGTAGGCAGTAGGCAGTAGGCAGTAGGCAGTAGGCAGTAGGCAGTAGGCAGTAGGCAGTAGGCAGTAGGCAGTAGGTGTCTCGTCGCTATTGCCTACTGCCTAATCCCTAATGCCTCTTTCCCGGTTTCTGCCAGCCCGTGCCGAGCAGCCCGATCTCACGAAGCTCTCTGTCCATCGTCTTCGCGACGTCCCGACGTCCGGCGCCGATGTCGCGCAACTGGCTGTCGGAGAGGTCTTCGATCGGATCGTGGGACAGCCGGGCGGCGACGCGGGCCTGGCGCAGCCAATCGCGTGCCGAACGCAGCCAAAGGGCGAAGCCGGAAGGGGATTCCAGGGTGGTGCAGGGCTTCAGGGCGATCTCAGACATGGCTCTATCCGTGTTCTCCGGATATCAAATCCGGTTTTATGGTGTTTCGATGAAGCCATGATGCCGGATTGAAAAACAAACTGGAAACGAGTAGTTCTTTTCCGATCATCAAGTTTTATTTGGAGATCGCATGTCCAAGCTGCTGCCGGGAACGCGTGCGCTGCGGACGTTCGAAGCGGCGGCCAGGCACCTCAACTTCACCCGCGCGGCCGACGAGCTCGGCCTGACGCCGGCAGCGGTCAGCCACCAGATCAAGGAAATAGAGGATCAGCTCGACCTGGTGCTGTTCACGCGCACCAGCCGCACCATCCGGCTGACGGAGGCAGGCAATGTGCTGCTGGAGGCCTCGGTCGACGCGCTCGACCTGCTGAACCGCGCCGTCAGCCGCGCCCGCAAGATGACCCGCGGCACGGCGCTGCTGAAGGTGACGCTCGACGCGCAGTTCGCGACGAAATGGCTGATGCGCCGCGTCGACGACTTCCGCAAGCAAAAGCCGGGCATCGAGCTGCGCTTCGACATCACCTACGATGTCCGGGATTTCGACCTCGACGACGTCGATGTCGGCATCCGCTTCGGCGCCGGCAAATATCCGGGGCTCTGCGCGCATCGGCTGTTCGAGAACATCATCATCCCGGTGTGCAGCCCGGCGCTGCTGGCGTCAGGTCCGCCGCTGAAGGAGCCGCGTGACCTGTTCAACCACACGCTCGCGCATATCGAATGGTCGCGGCAGGGCGTGACCTGGCCGAATTGGAGCATGTGGATGCACGCGGCCGGCGTCGACGATTTCGACGACAGCCGCACGCTGGTCTTCGGGTCGTCGACCGATGCCACCCAGGCGGCGCTCGACGGCAACGCGGTGGCGCTCGCCGACTTCGCCATGGTCGCCAACGATCTTTCGCAAGGACGTCTGGTGCGGCCCTTCGAGCTCGGCATCAGGGTCGCGCCGGAATTCGCCTATTTCCTGGTCTATCCGGAGGCGGCGAAGGACGACGCGCGCGTCGTCGCCTTTCGCGAATGGCTTACCGAGGAGGCGGCGAAGACGCCGACGTGACGGCCTAAATACTTGTTTCCGCGCAATTCCGGACGGAAGGCTACGGCGAAGTCGCCGAGCTTAAACGCTCACACTTTTCCCGGTATTGCTTTAGCCGGCCGGGGCGGCCGGCGCGCCGAACCAGCCGATGATGGCGCCGATGATCAGCATCACGCCCAGCCAGTGGCCGGCATCGATCAGCGTCAGGGCCCAGCCGAAGCCTTCATAGCGGTGGTTGACGGTGAGCGTGGTGGCGATGAATCCGAGCCAAAGCACGAAGCCGAACAGCAACCCGGCGATCGGGCTCGGCTCGCCGCCGGTTATCGCGCCCACCACCAGCGTCAGCACGAGCGCCATGATCAGCTCGGCGATGAAGCTGACGACGAAGGGAAGGGCCGAGCGCTGCATGGTGGCCGGATCGAGCTTGGCGGCCTTCAGCCAAGGCTTGCTCAAGCCCATGTACCAGGCGGCGCCGAACAGCCACGCGACGATTGCGGCGGCGATCGCCGCCAGCCAGTTCACAACCGAAAAATCCATGCTTTTCCCCTCCAAGTTGAAGGGCGATGGAACGCTTGTTCGGTCGTTCCGTCAAGCAAGGCGCCAGACGGTCGTGCGCTTGACCTCGGCATCCTCCAGCACGCGCGTCACCGGAACCTGGTAGACGGCAAGCGATCCCAGCCCTGTCTTGGGGAGGTAGGCGCGGCCGGGATCGCCGACGAGGATTTCGGCGCCGCGCTCCCTCAGAGATCCGAACCAGGGCAGCAGCCGGTCGGAGAAAGCCTTGTCGTAGAAGACGTCACCGGCGAGCACGACGTCCCAGCCGTCGTCGGTGCCGACGCAATCCGTGCCGCGGAATTGCGCTTCAACGCCGTTGGCGTCGAGGTTGATGGCGATTGCCGTCTCGCAGAACGGGTCGATGTCGGCGGCGATCACTTGGCTAGCGCCGGCCTTCATCGCTGCGATCGCGACGAGGCCGGAACCGGAGGCGAAATCGAGCACCCGTTTGCCGCGCACGGTGCCCGGATTGTCGAGTACATAGCGGGCGAGGCCCTGGCCGCCGGCCCAGGCGAAGGCCCAGAAGGGCGGCGGCAGGCCGATCTCGGCCAGCTCTTCCTCGGTGCGCAGCCATAGATCATGCGCCTCGTCGGCGAGGTGCAGCAGCACTTCCGGCACATGCGGCGGCGCCATCAGCGCCGTGCTGTCGAGGATGAACTTTCTCGCGGTTCTCGGCGTGAGCTTGGTCACGGGGCCGGATTGAGCTCGGCCATGCGGCAGACCTCTTTCCATTCGGCCGGCGTTACCGGCTGCACGGAAAGCCGGCCGAGCCGGACCAGCGCCATCTCGGCGAGCTTCGGGTTGGCCTTGACCTCTTCAAGCGTCACCGGCTTCGGCACGTCCTTATAGGCGCGGATGTCGACGCATTCCCAGCGCGGATCGTCGGTCGTGGTGTCGGGATGGGCCAGCGCGCAGACCTCGGCGATGCCGACGATGTCGAGGCCCTCATTGGAATGGTAGAAGAAACCGAGATCGCCGATCTGCATCGCCTTCATGTTGTTGCGGGCGGCGTAGTTGCGCACGCCGTCCCATTGCGTGCCGGCCTTGCCTTTGGCCTTCAACGCCTCGAAGGAAAAGACCGAGGGTTCGGACTTGAACAGCCAGTAGTTCATATCGTTTGTCCCATCGCTTTGTCGCACCGCCACGCATGGCGTTCCCGTCTATGCTTACTCTCTCGCCGTCGCTGCGGCGAGAGCAGCCAATCATGCGCCGGCGGGCTTCTGGAAGACCCAGTTCCACGGACGGATCTGGACGCTTTCGAACAGGCCGGCCTTAGCGTAGGGATCGGCCGCGGCCAAAGCTTGGGCAGCAGCCATGTCCGGCGCTTCGATCATCACCAGGCTGCCGTCCGGCTTGCCGTCGGCGTCGAGGAAGGGACCTGCAAAGGCAAGCTTGCCCTCGGCGATCAGGCCTTCCAGGAACGCAGCATGCGCCGGCCGCGTGTCGACGCGCAGCTGCAGGCTGCCGGGCTTGTCCTTGCAAATCAACGCAAACAGCATTTTCAGCTCCGATGGTCAGATGTCGGTTTCGGTTTTGAGCGGCCTCGTCATCAGCGCGGTCACGGCCTGGCCGATGGTCACCTTGCCGTCGAGGATGGCGGCGACGGCCGAAATGATCGGCGCCTCGATGCCGCGCCCGGCGGCGATGCGGGCGGCAATCCCCGCCGTGGGCACGCCTTCGGCCAGCGGCAGGCCGGCAAGCGGCTTGCCCTGGCCGAGCGCCAGGCCATAGGCGAAATTGCGCGACTGGGCGGAAGAGCAGGTGAGCAAGAGGTCGCCGAGGCCGGAAAGCCCCATCAGCGTTTCCGGCCGGGCGTCGAAAGCGGCGCCGATGCGGCGCAATTCGACGAAGCCGCGCGTCACCATGGCGGCCTGGGCGCTGGCGCCGAGGCCTGCGCCGGTGACAGCACCGGCAGCGATGGCAAAGACGTTCTTCAGCGCGCCGCCGATCTCGACGCCAATCAGGTCGTCGCTCGAATAGCAGCGAAGGTTCTCCGCCGAAAAGCGCGCGGCAAGCTCGGCCGCCAATTCCGCATCGCGGGCGGCAACCACCACAGCGGTCGGCAGGCCGCGCGCGACGTCGCTGGCGAAGCTCGGGCCGGAAAGCGCCGCGACCGGATTGCCCGGCAGGCTTTCCTCGACGATCGCCGAGAGCAGCGCGCCGGTATCGCGCTCGATGCCCTTGGCGCAGAGCACCAGCGGCGCTCCCTGGGGCACATCGTTGCGGGCATTGGCCAGGACGGCGCGCAGCGACTGCGCCGGCGTCACGGCGAGCACGCAGTCGGCGCCGTCAAGCGCCGCGGCAATGTCGCTGGTGGCCGTGATGCCGGGCTCGATCCTGATGCCGGGCAGGTAGCGCGGGTTCTCGCCGCGGGCGATGGCGGCGACGGTCTCAGTGTCGCGCGCATAGAGCCGGACATCATGGCCGGCGCGCAACATGGCCAGCGCCAGCGCCGTGCCCCAGGCGCCGCCGCCCAGCACCGCAATACGCCAGCCGCTGGTGCTTTTCTTGGTCATGCCTTGGCACCACGCCGGCCCGAGCCGACCAGAGGCGCGGAAACACTGTCGAGTGGCCAGCGCGAGCGCGGCACGAAATCGGCGGCGTTTTCGTCGGCGATGCCGGCGCGCAGCCGCTCTATGCCGGCCCAGGCGATCATCGCCGCATTGTCGGTGCAAAGCTTCTGCGGCGGCGCGACGAATGCGAAGCCGGCCTCGAAACACAGCGCTTCGAGCGTCGCCTTGATCGTGCGGTTGGCGGCGACGCCGCCGGCAACGACCAGCGCCGGCTTTGCATGGTCCGGCAATTCCTGGCGGAAGCCGGCAAGGGCGCGGCCGACACGATCGCCCAGCGCGTCGGCCACCGCGGCCTGGAAAGAGGCGCAGATGTCGGCGACGTCCTGGTCGCTCAGCGGCGCGATCGCCGTCGCCGCCTGGCGCACCGCCGTCTTCAGGCCGGAGAAGGAGAAATCGGGCTGCGCCGAGCCCTTCATCGGGCGTGGGAAGGCAAAGCGGCCTGCATCGCCGCTGACGGCCGCCTTCTCGACATTCGGGCCGCCGGGATAGGGCAGGCCAAGCATCTTGGCGGTCTTGTCGAAGGCCTCGCCCAGCGCATCGTCTATGGTGGTCGCCCAGCGCTGGTAATCGCCGACGCCGCGCACCGCGACGATCTGGGTGTGGCCGCCGGAAACGAGCAGGAGAAGGTAAGGAAAATCGAGACCGTCGGTCAGCCGTGCCGTCAGTGCGTGGCCCTCGAGGTGGTTGATGGCGATCAGCGGCTTGTTGGCGGCGGCGGCCATTGCCTTGGCCGTCATCAGGCCGACGATCAATCCGCCGACCAGGCCCGGCCCTGCTGTCGCGGCGATCGCGTCGATCTCATCGAGCGACACCGCCGAATCGGCGAGCGCCGCCTCGACGATGCCGTCCAGCGCCTCGACATGGGCGCGCGCGGCGATCTCCGGCACGACGCCGCCGAAGGCCGCGTGCTCCTCGATCTGGCTGAGCACGATGTTGGACAGGATTTCGGGCGCGGCGACGCCGTCCAGCGCCACAACGCTGGCCGCCGTCTCGTCGCAGCTCGTCTCAATGCCCAGAACGCGGATCAATTGGTCGCTGGCCTCTATGATTGTATCACCGGCCAATCCCAATTAGGAAAAGGCCCGGCAGACCTCAAGCTGCCCCGGGGGTTATCACGGACCGCGCGCCATGCAAACTTTGAAAATCGGAACACGCGGCAGCCCGCTGGCATTGGCCCAGGCGCATGAGACGCGGGCGCGGCTGATGCAGGCGCATGGCCTGCCCGAAGAGGCGTTCGAAGTGGTGCCGATCTCGACCAGTGGTGACCGCATCCAGGACCGGCCGCTGTCGGAGGCCGGCGGCAAGGGGCTGTTCACCAAGGAAATCGAGGATGCGCTGCTCGACGGCCGCATCGACATCGCCGTGCATTCGTCGAAGGACATGCCGACGGTACTCCCCAATGGTTTGGAGCTTGTCACTTTCCTGCCGCGCGAGGACGCGCGCGACGCCTTCATCGGCAAGAACGTGAAGCGGATCGCGGACCTGCCGCATGGCGCCGCGGTCGGATCGTCATCGCTGCGCCGTCAAGCGCTGATCCGCCGCATGCGGCCGGATCTCGACGTGGTGATCTTCCGCGGCAATGTGCAGACCAGGCTGCGCAAGCTGGACGAAGGCGTCGCCGAGGGCACCATCCTCGCCTATGCCGGATTGAAGCGCCTCGGACTTGAGCATGTCGTCACCGACCTGATGCCGCTGGAAGCTTTTCCGCCGGCGCCGGGGCAAGGCGCGATCGGCATCGAAACCCGCATCGGCGACCGCGACGTCGAAAAGATGCTGGCGGCGATCCATCACGTGCCGACCGGCCAGGCGCTCATCTGCGAGCGCGCCTTCCTCGCCGCGCTCGACGGCTCCTGCCGCACGCCGATCGCCGGCCATGCGACGGTGTCGGGCGAGAAACTCTCCTTCGCCGGGCTGATCATCTCGCCCGACGGCACGGAATCGCATGAGGTCCGGCTGGAAGGCGAGGCTGCCGACGCGGCGGAGATCGGCCTGGACGCGGCGCGCACGGTTCGCGCCAAGGCTGGTGCGACGTTCTTCGACGGCTGGGCCTGACATGGTCCGCGTCCTGGTGACGAGGCCGGAGCCTGGCGCGTTGCGCACGGCACGGCGCCTCGAAGCCCTGGGATTCCAACCTGTCTTGCTGCCGCTGACCGAGACGAGCGCATTGCCGGTCGAGGCGAGCATCGGCACCGATGGCGCCGCGGTCGTCGTCACCAGCGCCAATGCGGTGCGGCATGCGCCGAAGGCGCTGATCGCGGCACTTGCGCGCCTACCTTGCCACGCAGTTGGCAAACGGACGGCGGAAGCCTGCCGCGCGGCGGGATTCCTCGCCGTCACGGAAGGTCCGGGCAACGCCGAGGCGCTGGCCGATGCCATCGCCGGCGGCCTTGCCGGCAGGGCAATCGTCTATCTGTGCGGCCGCGTCCGCTTGCCTGCGTTCGAGCAGCGGTTGGCGGCGGCGGGCGTGCATGTCCAGGCGATCGAGACCTACGACACGACAAGTTTCGACTATGGCAATGCCGATGTAGTCGCCCGCCTGTCGGGCCGGCCGACCGACGCGGCGCTGCTTTATTCGGCCAAGGCCAGCGCCGCGCTGGCCAGCCTGATTGCGCGGCCGGCCTTGCGGCATCTCTTTGAAAGAACGGAATTCCTGGCGCTCTCGGCCCGTGTCGCCGAGCCGCTGGACGGGGTTGCCGGTGACAGGGTCCGCATCGCGTCCAAGCCCGAGGAAGAGCAGCTGCTGGCGCTTTTGTCGCTGCCCGGCTGAGCCGCGTCATCACACCGCCCCTTTTCACCGCTTGGTGATGTGCTAGAGCATCCCCTGGACCCTTTGAACCATCCTCAAGCCAGTTCGCGGAGCCCAAAGCATGGTCAAGACGCCGAAGATGCGACATTCGAAGACCCGGCGCGAGCCGGTGACCATCGAACTCGAGCCCGGCGCCGTCTCGCGAATCACTGACGAGGATGCCAAGGCCGAGGCCAGTGCCGCGCAGACCGACGAGGCGAAGGCAGAAGAGGCCGCCGCTGCTTCGCAGCCGGAGCCGCCGGAAGAGCCGATCCATGCCGAGCAGGCCGATATCGAGCCGTGGGAGCATAGCGACGCCGCGCAGGCTGCAGCCGATAAATCAGAGGCCGGCAAGGGCGAGCCGGAGGCGCCGTATCCCGGCGCGTCCGATGCGCCGAAGAGCCAGCCCAAGGGCTTCGATTACAATTTCGAGGACGCATCCGCGCCTGGCGCCGGCGCCTCGGCATCGAAGGCCAGCGAGACACGAAGTGAGACATGGGGCGAGGATGGCGTGCCGCAGTCCCCGCGCAGAACCGGCGTCAACGCCATCGCTGCGGGCGTCGTCGGCGGCGTGATCGCGCTTGCCGGCGCCGGCCTGCTGCAAGCGGTCGGCCTGGTCGGCTCGTCAGGACCGGGCGGGGAGTCGCTCGATAGCGTCAACGGCGAGATCGCTTCGCTGAAAAGCGAAATCGCGGTGCTGAAGGAAAGCGGCGGCACCGGGGCGTCGGCCAAGGTCGACGGCCTGTCCTCGGCGCTCGATCAGGTCAAGGCCGATGTGGCGGCGCTGAAATCGTCGGCCGGCCAGGGCGGCGACGGTGCCGCGCTCAAGGCGCTCGGCGACAAGGTCGGCCAGATTGAGACAACCGTCGCCGAGCTGCAGAAGAAGGGCAATGCGGCACCCGCCGATCTCGGTCCGCTCAACGAGAAGATCGCCGGGCTCGACGCGCTGGTGAAATCGGCGGGCGATGCGGCCAAGGCCGAGGACGGCAGGGTGGCGGCACTGGAGCAGTCCGTCTCGCAGCTTTCCGGCAAGGTCGAGGCGCAAGCCTCGCAACCCAAGATCGCGCTGGCGATCGCCGCCTCGGCGCTGAAGTCGGCGCTCGATCGTGGCGCGCCGTTCGCGACCGAGCTCGACACGTTCGCGGCGATCGCGCCGGACGCGCCCGAGCTCGCGGCGCTGCGCTCCTATGCCGAAAAGGGCGTGCCGACCCGCGCCACCATCGCTGCGGAGGCCGATGCCGCCGCCAACGCCATGGTCGATGCGGCAAAGCCGGTCGACCAGAATGCCGGCTTCTTCCAGAGCCTGGTGTCGAGCGCTGAATCGCTGGTCAAGGTGCGGCCGGTCGGCGCGGTCGAAGGCAAGGGCGTGCCGGAAACCGTCGCGCGCATGGAAGTGGCGGTCAACCAGGGCGATTACGCCAAGGCGCTCAGCGAATATGACACGCTGCCGGACGCGGCAAAGGCGGCCGGCGCCGATTTTGCCGGCAAACTGAAGGCACGGCTGGAGGTCGAAAAGCAGCTCGAAGCGCTGATTGCCGGCGCGACGAAGGCTTAAGGAGACAAGATGATCCGCATCCTCGTCTTCCTCGCCGTCGTCTTCGCGCTCGGGCTCGGCTTTGCCTGGCTGGCCGACCGTCCGGGCGAGATGATCGTCACCTTCAACGGCTACCAGTACCAGGTCACGCTGATGGTGGCGGCGGTGGCGATCGTCGCCGTGGTCGCCGCGGTGATGATCGGCTGGTGGCTGATCAAGTCGCTGTGGAACAGCCCCTACACGATCTCGCGCTATTTCCGCGTGCGCCGCCGCGACCGCGGCTATCAGGCGCTGTCGACGGGCATGATCGCCGCCGGCGCCGGCGATGGCGCGCTGGCGCGCAAGAAGACCAAGGAGGCGGCGAAGCTGATCAGCTCCGACCGGGAGCCGCTGATCAACCTGCTCGACGCGCAGGCCTCGCTGCTCGAAGGCGACCATGAGGGCGCGCGCGAGAAATTCGAGCGTATGCTGGACGATCCCGAGATGCGGCTGCTCGGCCTGCGCGGGCTCTATCTGGAGGCCGAGCGCCTCGGCGACCGCAATGCCGCGCGCCACTATGCCGGCCGCGCCGCGGCGGTGGCGCCGCAGCTTGCCTGGGCGGCGGAATCAACGCTGGAGGAACTCACCGAACGCGGTGACTGGGATGGCGCGCTGAAGCTGGTCGAGGCGCAGAAATCGACCAGGCAGATCGAACGCGACGCCGCCAACCGCCGCCGCGCCGTGCTGCTCACCGGCAAGGCGCAGGCACTGGTCGACAGCGATCCGAACGCGGCCCGCACCGCGGCCCTTGAAGCCAACAAGCTGGCGCCGGATTTCGCGCCGGCCGCGGTGATCGCCGCCGATCTGGTTATCCGGCAAAACGACGTGCGCAAGGGCTCCAAGATCCTGGAGGCCGCCTGGAAGGCCGAGCCGCATCCCGACATCGCCGAGCTCTATACCCATGCCAGGCCGGGAGACGCCGTGCTCGATCGTCTGAACCGCGCGAAGAAGCTGCAGGAATTGAAGAGGAATCATCCCGAGTCGTCGATGGCCGTGGCGCGCGCAGCGCTCAATGCTCAGGATTTCGCCACGGCGCGGCGCGAGGCGGAGGCCGCGATCCGCATGGATCGTCGCGAGGGCGCCTATCTTCTGCTCGCCGATATCGAGGAGGCCGAGACCGGCGACCAGGGCAAGGTGCGGCAACTGCTCTCCAAGGCGGTGCGCGCGCCGCGCGATCCGGCCTGGGTGGCGGACGGCGTCATTTCCGAGCGCTGGGCGCCGGTGTCGCCGGTCACCGGCAAGCTCGACGCCTTCACATGGCGCGCGCCGATGGAACGTCTTGGCCAGCTGATCGACAGCGACGCGGATGTCGAGGTGCCGGCGATCACGGCTGCGCCGCCTGTCCAGCCTGTCGCCGAGAAGGCGATCGACATCGTCGCCGATGCTCCGGCCGAGAAGCCGGCGCCGGTGCCGTCGAACGGCGGCGAGAAGGACGCGTCCGTTGCGGAAGCCGTCAGCGAGGCCGAAATCGGCGAGCCCGGTTCGGAGCTGCCGCCTCTGCCGGATGACCCTGGCGTCGCGCCGGAAGAAGAAGCGGAAAAATCGCAGCGCCGCTTTCGTTTGTTCTGAGGCTGTGTTCTGGGACCGAGTTGGTGGGCAGGGAAAAAACATCGATGTTCGAGCGCGTATTGTCCTTTCTGAGGGATCTGCCGGCTGGACGCGAGGCCAAGCCGAGCGCCGACGATCCGCGCGTCGCGGCTTCGGCGCTGCTCTATCATGTGATGAACGCCGACGGCGTGCGCCAGGACGTCGAGTGGGAACGGTTCAAGCAGATCCTGGCCGAGACCTATTCGGTGAGCGGCGAGGAGCTCGATGCGCTGGCGGCGGCCGGCGAGCGCGCCGACAACGAGGCGATCGACCTCTACGCCTTCACCAGCGTCTTGAAGCGCCACCTCGACCCCGAGGCGCGCAAGGCGTTCATCGGCCTGATGTGGGAAATCGTCTATGCCGACGGCGAGCTTGACGAGCTCGAGGACAATACCGTCTGGCGGGTTGCCGAGCTGATTGGCGTCGAGCGTCGCGACCGCATCGAGGCGCGCCGCAAGGCGGCAGCAGAGGTGCCCGGCGCGCGGGGCGAATCGAGCGACGAATAGCAGGATCCTTCGCCTTCCATGCCACCCAGATCGAGGCCGAGACCAAAAATCCTGATCGTGCTGCATCAGGAGACTTCGAGCCCCGGCCGCGTCGGCCACATGCTCCTGGAAGAAGGCTTCGACCTCGACATCCGCCGGCCGCCATTGGGTGACGAATTGCCCTGCACGCTGGACGGTCACGCCGGCGCGGTCATCTTCGGCGGGCCGATGAGCGCCAATGACGAGGACGAGTTCGTCCGCCGCGAAACCGACTGGCTGGAAACCCCGCTCAAGGAGAACCGACCGTTCCTCGGCATCTGCCTCGGGGCGCAGATGCTCGCCAACCATCTCGGCGGCAAGGTCGAGGGCCACGGCGAAGGCCTGGTCGAGATCGGCTGGTATCCGCTGAAGGCGACCGAGGCCGGCAAGAAGCTGCTGCACTGGCCGGAGATGGTCTACCAGTTCCATCGCGAAGGCTTTTCGCTGCCGAAGGGAGCGACGCTGCTGGCAACCGCGGAAACCTATCCCAACCAGGCGTTCCGCTATGGCGAGAATGCCTGGGGCATCCAGTTCCATGGCGAGCTGACAAGGATGATGATGCAGCGCTGGGTGGTGCGCGGCGCGCATCGCTTCGAGTTGCCCGGCGCCCAGCCCGGCCGCGACCATCTCGGCGGCCGGCTGATCTGGGACATGCACCTCAAGCGCTGGCTGGGCGAGTTTTTGAGGCTGATTTTTGGGCGGCCGGCTGTGGGGTAGGGCGAAAGGCCATTGCTCTGAATGGTTGGGTTTGACCGAGAATGGCTTACGCCCGCCGGGGCATGGAAAAGGCCGCTTTGCGCCTCCACTGGCGACATTGGGGCGAGCCGCTCAGCACCCAAAAACCAGACGTCCGATGTTCCGCGACGAGCGAGTATCGAACCGGAGCGTTTCAAGACATGATTATTGGCACGCAAGCATTCGTCTTGATCGTACAGCTCCGAGTTCAGCGGCACGGTGGCGATGATCGACATTCGTGCTTAGGCGGAATGGCTCGCCAAGTAATGACCGGCAGTTTCGTTGCGGAAATGTTCTCGCCTCGCTATATACCAATGACATCGGCGAACTCCGCGCAAGCGACGTGATTCGACCGGGTTTACCGCTCGTGAGGGTCGAATGGAGCATGTGTTTGTAGCCGATACGAATCTCTTCTTCGAGTGCAAGCGCCTGGAAGAGATTCCCTGGTTCGACCTCGCGGTGGACCCGATTGTGATCGCATTAACCAAGCCCGTTTTGGCGGAGATCGACAAGCACAAGAAGGGTGGCGGCAGAACGCGCAAGCGGGCGATCGAGATTTCGGGGCGCATACGTGGAATGCTTGCGACCCTTCCGCCGGAAGTCGTTATCCAGGAAGCTGGGCCGCGTGTCGTGCTGCGGCTCATGCCTATCATCCAGCCCGCCCCAGAGCTCGCCAGCTCACTTGACTACAGCATCAACGACGACCGGATTGTCGGGACTGTCGCCACCCTTTCGAAGGATGAGACATTCGCCTCCGTCTCATTGCTGACAGATGACAGTGTCGCGGCATCCACTGCGCAGGGCATCGGCGTCTCCTTCTTTCTGATCCCGGAGAGTTGGAAGCGACCGCCGGAAGAGACTACCGAAGCGAAGCGGATCAAGGAACTGGAAAAGGACATCTCGATCTACAGGGCGCAGGAGCCCGTCATTAGCATTGTGAACGCCTCAGGCGAGGCAACAGCGGCCAATGTGGTCCGCCGGGTCGCTTTGGCACTTAAGCCGTCCGAAATTGACCAGCTGATCGGCAAGCTGAAAGCGCGTCATCCGGCAAGGGAGAATTTTGATGCTCCGGAAGCCGAGATTCAGGCCGATGGAACCGAAATTTCCTACGAAGCGCCGGACGCTGAAGCGATCGGCAAATACTCGTCCGAAGCCTACCCGAAGTGGATCGACGCGTGTCGCTCAACCTTTGAGTCACTGCACAAGGACCGCACGGAGCCCGAGCCCGAGATAGCGCTAACATTTGGCGTTGCTAACGGCGGCACTCGACCTGCGTCAAAGATGCGCGTGTCGTTTGAGGCTATCGGCAACATCGATTTGAGTCATAACGCACATGATCCGGACGATGACGAGGATCAGAATGACGACGACCGCCAATCCGCGCTCCCCCCGATTCCCAAGCTGCCCGCACCGCCTGTTGCGCCAGCGGTCCGACGCATCGTGAAGCGGCCGCTTACTGCGTCTAAAGGGGTTGATATCGCTACACTGATGGCCGGCAGTGGTCTCAGGATCTCCGAACTGGAGAAGGCGTCGCGCGGAGTGATGAGCGGTCTTGGTCCCCAATTGGCGGCAATGCGCAGCGCGCAATCGATGTTCGACAATCTCCACGGCAAAGGAGCGCTCGCAGATCTCGCACGTGGCATAGGGCCTATGTCGGACATGATGAGAATGGCAGAGGAGCATGACCGCGTGCGCAGGTCGCTTATTCAACCCACTGGTCTTGCTAGCCCAACCTACATCGATATCCCTACTATCCGGATGCCGCCGATGCCAGAGAAGCATAATCCTGAGGGGTTTTACTACGATCGGTGGCCGAAAAGGAAACCGACCAAGCGTGGCGCTCTGACCTGCGATCTCTTCCGTCATCAGCGCGGCGAGGAATTCTTCGAGGTCGACGTGCTGTTTCCCGACGATGGGGACGTCAGCGGCGCAGTGCGGTGTACCGTCGAGGCCGAGAACCTGACCAAGCCGACGGAGCTTCTGATACCCGTCAGCCGCAAGGTCGAAGCCTACAGTCTCATGGCGATCGCAGATGAGATGGTCGAACGCTGTGGCCGTTAGATCGACCCCTTAGATGTGGCGCTCGATTTCATCGAGCGCCACATCTTCTGATCGTGGATCATACAGCTGCGTGGTGCGCGTATCGGCATGGTTTGCCATGTCACGCGCTTTCTCGAAGATCTCGCCATTCTTACTGGGCTTGCGATCCGTCCCTCTATGAACGGCAGCTACCTTACAGCGGCCCCTGAAAGCCGTCGGTCCGTTCACGGCCCCGGAACTGCCGGCACAAATCCTTCACATCTGGAGGTCCATAAGATTCCCGTTGGTATTGGTTTGGGTGGAAGCGAAATGGCGGCTTGCAAGCTGCACCCAGCCCAATTAGGCATTCTGCAACTTCGTTCGAGCAAAAAAGTGGCAGTCATGGACGGTTTGGGGATCACCGATCGCTGGGCTCGCGGGATCTGTGACCAGAACGATTGTTATCGACTCCGGAGAAGAACTTGAACGTCTGCCCTGATTGCTTTTCCGCAAGCGGATTGAAGAGGCGGATCCAGGAGGAGAGGCGATCTTTTCCTAACGGAGTCTCTTGCGATTTCCACTCTACGAAAAAGGGAATTCCGATTGCGGCAGTTGCCGCCATAGTTGACCCAGTATTTAGAGAGAATTTCGTGGGCGGACCGTACGACGCCTATTACGATAGATATATCGAAACTACGGGAACTGACCTTGAAGACACGCTACTCGACTTAACAGGTGCCGACGACACAAGAGTTATTGATGGTTTAATCGCCGAACTCATCGAGGCAGACAGTTATTGGCCGCCCGACGGTGAAGAAGCATTTTACGACAGTGAATATCGGTACTCGAGAGAGCAGACTGGGCTAAGCGAGCACAACCAGCTTTGGTCGGCATTTAAGACCAGTCTGATGCACCAACGCCGGTTCTTCAATACTGAAGCAGAGGACCTGCTACGGCGGATCTTTGAGGATGTGCACCAGCAGCGAGACATGAATAGTTCAGGGCCGGTCTACATGATAGTCCCTGACGGGCAAGGGTCTAGCTTCGTCCGCGCGAGGGTTGCCAACGAGCCTGCCAAGCGCGAGGAGATTAAGGCGGACCTCCCTGGGAAACTGGGGCCGCCGCCAGAGCGAATGCGAAAGCCAGGCCGCCTGAACCCGTCGGGTATTTCGGCGTTCTACGGTGCCTATGATGCCGACACCTGCATAGCAGAGCTTAGACCCAGTGTCGGCGAACTTGTAGCCGTTGCCGAATTCCGCATCACTGAGCCTATCTGCGTGTTGGACACCACGTTGTTTGGTGCCAGGCCGAAAGCATATGACCCATTTGCGGCCAAGGCCCGGAAACGAGCTGCGCAGTGGTTGTTTATGACGGGCTTCATGAACGAGATTGCTCGTCCGATCCTCCCGGACGATGTCCACTTGGACTACGTACCAACGCAAGCAGTAGCGGAGTATCTTTCGAACCGCGAATTCGAGTTCGCTCGTGGCAAGCGCACGATCGATGCGATAATTTATGGATCTGCGCAACATCCCGGTGGGCGGAACATCGCACTTCTTGGCTTGGCGTCTGTGGTAGGTTCGATAGTCGAACCGGCGAATGAGCCGCCACCATCGGGCGATTCTGACCTATGGTCGGATTGGCTTCCGCCGGAGCCTCCGCCAAGGACGCGGATCGTGCCTATTCCCGAGAGCTTTCGCGTGCATCGCGTAGACGGGGTGACTTTCAGCGCTCCGGCTCCCGAGCCTGTTAACGGCCAAGAGGAAGATGCGGACTAACTTTCGCCAATGAGGTTATCATGACTGTCTCGACTGCGATGCGCCACCAGAGGAGATGATGTCGCTCACCTGTCTGCATCGAGGACGTTTTAGGAGTAGATCAGACCGAAATAGGGCGGAAGCTGACGAGGCAAACTTTGCTTTAATGAGACAGGACGCGGAATGGCAGCTTTCCAGCGACGGCTCCCATAACCGGACCGTCCGCAACCGGCCCATCTCGGCCCTTGCCGATCCCCGGGGCCGTTGATCCTGCCGCTTATGACCGCCGCCCGATCGGTGGCGGCTGTTCAGGGGCGACCTGGCCGCAGCGCCGGGACCATAGCCCTGCAATGCCGCCGACCACCGCCGCGCGGTACCGATCAGCGGGCAGTCTCGGCGGTCTCGGCGGAGCCGGGAATCAGTGCTAAGCCGCCGCCCGATCAATTAAAGGAAGACACCTGTGAGCGAACTGACCTTGGCCGAGGCGACCGAAAATATCTATGCCTCACTCCGAGCGGACAATGCCGACCTCGATGCGCATATCGCGGCACTCAAGGCAGCGCTGGCGCGGGAGGGAAAGAAACAGGCGGTGTTCGATCCGGCCAAGCTGGTGCAGAACAACCGCGCGGGCCGCAAGCTGATGCAGGCCTATTTTCGGCAGCGCGGCGTGAGCGTGAGCTTTTCGGAGTAGAAACAGCTTCCGACCCTACCTCGCGGTCGACGGCGCAGCGTGATTGGCCCGAACGTCGGATCCAGCGGCTTGGATTCAGAACCCAGTCAATTCCGGCTGTTGAGATGCCGCACCTGCCGCAGTGCTGGGAACAGATAGGCCCACAAGCCAGCGACGGCGATGGCGCCGATGCCGCCGATCACCACGGCGGGAACCGTGCCGATCAGCGCCGCCATGGTGCCGGCGCGGAATTCGCCAACCTCGTTGGAGGCGCCGACGAAGACCTGGTTGACGGCGTTGACGCGGCCGCGCACCTCGTCCGGCGTCCAGAGCTGGATCAGCGTCTCGCGGATATAGACGCTGAACATGTCGGTGGCGCCGAGCAGGGCAAGTGCCGCGATCGACAGCCAGGTAATGGTCGAGACGCCGAACAGCACGGTGAAGGCGCCGAACAGGGCGACGAAGCCCAGCATGATCTTGCCGGCGTGGTTGCGGATCGGGTGGCCGGCAAGCCAGACGGCGACGCAGATGGCGCCGATGCCAGGCGCCGAGCGCAGCAGGCCAAGGCCCCAGGGGCCGAGCTCGAGGATATCGCGCGCATAGACCGGCAGCAGCGCCGAGGCGCCCGACAGGAGCACGGCGAACAGGTCGAGCGAGATCGCGCCGAGCACGATCTTTTCGCCCCAGATGTAGCCGAAGCCGGCAAACAGCGTCTGCATCGTCGGCTTGTCGGTGGCCGTCTGCTGGGCGGGCTTTGGGATGGTGAAGATCAGCAGCCCGGCGGCGAGCATGAGGACCGCGGCGGTAGCGTAGGCGACTTCCGCCGACACGCCGTAGAGCAGGCCGCCGGCGACCGGGCCGACGATGGTCGCCGTCTGCCAGGCCGACGAATTCCAGGCTATCGCGTTGGCGAAATCTTCCTGCGGCACGAGATTGGCGAACAACGAGGACGAAGCCGGACCGTAGAAAGCGCGGGCAATGCCGAACATGACCAGCACGAGGAAGATCGGCAGCGGGCTGGTCAGGCCGCGCAGCGTCAGAAGCAGCAGGGCCAAGGCGCAGCCGGCCTCGACCAGGGTCGCCAGCGTCATGATCAGCCGGCGGCCGAAGCGGTCGGCGACGACGCCGGTGACCAGGACCAGGAGCAGCGAAGGCAGGAACTGGACGATGCCGACAATGCCGAGGTCGAACGGATTGCGGGTCAGGTCATAGACCTGCCAGCCGACGGCGACCGAGACGATCATGGTGGCGAAGGTGGTGAGGAAGCGCGCCGTCCAGTAGCTGAGGAACGGGCGGTGCCGGAACGCGGCGTAGCGCTGGTCTGGTGACGTTGCTTCGACGGTCATGATTCGAGGGCCCCGTTGCGACAAAGGCCGGCGGGGCACTTCCACGGTGGGCGCTGGTCCGGCCGCAACCCTTTAGCCCAGTTCGTCTTGCCATGCGCGTAAAAAATCCGCGCTGGATCTAAGAAAATCGAAATTCCCTGCTCTGGTGAGGGGCGTTCAGCCTCTCAATGCGGCCGAGATGGCCTCGAGCCCGCCACGCAAATCCGCTTCCGTCGGCCAGCCGAAACCGAGGCGGAAGAAGCGTCTCGGCATCTCGAACCAGTGGCCGGGGCCGACATAGGTGCCATGCTCCTCCAACAGGCTGGTGTAGAAGCGGTCGAGGTCGAAGCCGGCATCGACGTTGAGCCGCGGAAAGCCGACGACGCCGCCTTGCGGCCGCACCCAGTCGACCAGCTTCTCGCCGTCGATCCAGTCCTGCACGATGTCGCGGCGCCTGGCCATTTCGGGGAGCAGCGAGGCGAGGAAGGCATCGCGGCGTTCGAGCGTGGCGCGGGCGATCGCCTCGTCGATGACGCTGCCGCAGATGCCGATCTGCTCCTTGGCGGCGAGGAACGTTTCCTGCAGTTGCGGATCGCGGGTCACCAGCCAGCCGATGCGGATGCCGGGAATGCCGAAGGCCTTGGACAGCGAGCAGACGCTGATGGCGGCGGGGCTGAGCGAGGCCGCCGACGGCAACCGGGCGCGATAGGAGAGGTCGCGATAAGTCTCGTCGACCAGCAGGCGGCATTTGCGGCTCTCGGCAAGCGCGACCAGCGTGTCGAGGTCGGCGCGTGTCATCATCGTGCCGGTCGGGTTGTGCGGGCAGGTGACGCTGATCAGCCTGGTGTTCGGCCGCAGCTCTGCGCCGACGCGCTCGATATCGACAGCAAAGCCCTGGTCGAAATCGAGATCAACATAGGAGATGGCGCAGCCGATCGCCTTCGGCGTCTCGATGTTGGTGGCGTAGTTCGGCCGCACGACCACGAGATGATCGCCGGCCGACAGAAGCGCGGTGGCGATGATGAACAGCGCGCCGGCCGCGCCGGCGGTCACCAGCACATCGCCGGGAGAAAGGCCCTTGTCCTGCGCGGCGATCAGCGCCCGCAATTCCTTGTCGCCGCGATGCTCGCCATAGAACAAGGTGAGGTCCGGCAGCGCGAGGCCGATGTCGGAGAGTTTCTGGTCCGCGATCGAGCTTTCGGAGAGATTGTAGCGGATGCGGCCGTAGCCATATTCCTCCGGCGCTTCCTTCTCGATCACCATCCTGGCGTAGTTCATGGCCATCTCCCCCAGTGGAGCATCTTGCCGTCTCGCGGACACGGCAAACCGCTCCATTTCTCTGTTTTTACGCAATTCCGGACGGAAGGTTACGGCGAAGGCGCCGAGCCTAACCGCTTTGCACTTTTCCTGGAATTGCTCTGGTGGCGATATCCAAGCCATAAAAGCAGGAAGCCTGCCAAGGCTGATTCCTCGGCAGGCTTCCCTAAACCATTGGTGCAGGGGCGTTATTTCAGGCCGGGGCTTTGGCCTTCCTGGCCCTTGCAGGCTTCGCCGGCTCCGGTTCCGCCTTGCGGCCGAGGCCGATCGACTTGGCGAGCTGCGAGCGCGAGGCCGCGTAGTTGGGCGCGACCATCGGGTAATCCACCGGCAGGCCCCATTTGGTGCGGTAGGCTTCCGGCGTCAGGCCGAAATGCACGCCGATATGCCGCTTCAGCGATTTGAACTTCTTCCCGTCCTCGAGGCAGATGATGTAGTCCTGTGTCACCGAGCGCCTGGGATTGACGGCGGGGACCGGCGGCGGCGCCGCGGGCTCCGCCGGCTGGCTGATCCCGCCGATCGAAGAGGCGACGCTGGCGATCAGTCCGCCCAGGTCGGAAGCAGGCAGGCGGTTTTTGGCGACATAGGCCGATACGATATGAGCGGTGAGCTCGAGCAGGTCGATTTCCCTGGCTGTGCTGGTGTCCTCGTCCACGTAGTCCCTCCATTTCTGCCGCAAGGTCGCGAAAACGATCCGGTTTTCGCGGTGTAATGTCGAAGCGCTGCGAGCGTTGTTTGCGAATTCGGGAAGCCGCAGGGGCCGCAGGCCGGCGAATTCCTAGTCGGCAAATCTGCGCGGCGCAACATTTTGTCGCGTCAATACACGCTGTTTTGAACAATTATACTGAAATGTAACTATATCAGACGACCAGCGCCTTGTCGCGCCACAGACGAAATCCACCCTCGAAAGCGCGAGTGTTGTCGCCGCGCCGGGACTTTTCCGGCAATTGATCGAGCTTGTCGACATTGCCGCCGCCGATCACGACATAGTCCGGCTGCAAGGCGGCGCGAAGCCTGTCGACAACGTCGAAAACGTATTTGCGCCACTTCTTCTTCCCGTGCTTCATCAAGCCGCGTTCGCCGACGTAATCTTCGAAAGTCGCTCCCTTCTTGTAGGGCAGGTGGGCGAGCTCCATGGGCTGGCCGACATTCTTGATGATCATGGCGGCGCCCAGGCCCGTGCCGAGGCCGAGGAACAGCATGCGGCCGCCGTCATAGCTGCCGATGGCCTGCATCAGCGCGTCGTTGACGAGTTTCACCGGCTTGCCGAAAGCGGCGGTGAAATCATAGCCGTTCCAGCCCTTGCCGAGATTGAAGGGATCGAGCGAGGGCTTGTTGTCGCGCACGGGGCCGGGATAACCCATCGAGATGACGTCGTAGTCCAGACCCTCGGCCAGTTTCTTGACCGACGAGACGACCTGGTCCGGGGTCAGGCTCGGTCCGGACGCGGCGCGGCGCATCTCGCCGCCTGCGCTGGTGAGGATCTTCACATGCGAGCCGCCGACATCGACCGTGAGCACGATCGGATCACCGGTTGCCGCGGCTTTCTTTGCTGCCTTCGCCATCCCGTCCTCCCCGAAAGTTATTTGCTCGGATTGATCCAGCCATCGGGTGGGCCGAAGCCGTTCATGGC
Organism: Mesorhizobium sp. CA5; assembly: GCF_020165105.1. Taxonomy (NCBI): domain Bacteria; kingdom Pseudomonadati; phylum Pseudomonadota; class Alphaproteobacteria; order Hyphomicrobiales; family Phyllobacteriaceae; genus Mesorhizobium; species Mesorhizobium sp. CA5. Next base: position 20,452 of record NZ_JAIUHJ010000017.1, read on the forward strand.
ATCGACTGGCCCCCAGGTCCCGGGCGTATAGATCGCCGGCGCCGCGGTGTCGCCGAGCACCGGACCGACGATGCGCCAGGCAAGCTCGGCCGCGTCCTGGCGCGTGAAGAGCTGGCCATTGCCGTTCATGGCGTCGCCGATCAGCCGCTCATAGGGCGGCATGTCGCCCTTGGTGTCGTCGAGCGCGGTCAGCTCCACCTGCTCGCCGATCATGTCGTCGCCGGCGACCTTGCGCTGGGCGCCGATCGAGATCGCCACCTGCGGGTCGATGCGGAAGCGCACATAATTGGCGTCGCCCGGCTTGATCGGATCGAAGACGTCGAGCGGCGGCCGCTTCATACGCACGATCACCTCGGTGGCGTGCACCGGCATGTTCTTGCCGGCGCGGATGAAGAAAGGCACGTCCCGCCAGCGCCAGGTGTCGACGAAGAAGCGCACCGCGGCGAAGGTCTCGACCGGCGAGTTGGGCCTGACGCCCGGCTCGGCCAGATAGCCGTCGAATTGGCCGCGCACGACATCGTCCTTGGTCAGCGTGCGGATCGCGCGCAGCACCTGCACCTTCTCGTCGATCAGGTCGTCGGCCGAGCGGCCGACCGGCGGCTCCATGGCCAAAAGCAACAGGATGTTGAGCAGGTGGTTTTCGATCACGTCGCGGATGCAGCCGACATCGTCATAGAATTTGCCGCGGCCCTCGACGCCGAAATCCTCGGCCATGGTGATCTGCACGCTCTCGACGAAATTGCGGTTCCAGATCGGCTCGAGGAAGGAGTTGGCGAAGCGGAAATAGAGCAGGTTCTGGATCGCTTCCTTGCCGAGATAATGGTCAATGCGGAAGATCGACTGCTCGTCGAACACCAGATGCAGCACCCGATTCAGCCAGCGCGCCGACTGCAGGTCGTGGCCGAACGGCTTTTCCACCATCAGCCGCGCGCCGCGCGCGGTGCCGGACTGCTCCAGCCCTTGCACGACCGTCTCGAACATTGCCGGGGGAACGGCCATGTAATGCAGCGGCCGCTGCGCGGAACCCAGCGCCGTCTTCAGCTTCTCGAAGGTCGCGCCGTCGCGGTAGTCGCCGCTGACATAGCGCAGCAGCGAGGCGAGCTTGGAAAAGACCTTGTCGTCGACACGGCCAAGCGCGGTGACGATGCCGTCGCGCGCACGGTCCACCAATTTGGGGAGCTCCCAAGGCTCGAAGGCGACGCCGATCACCGGCTCGCTCAGCGTGCCTTTGGCGACCATCTGGTAGAGCGCCGGGAAAATCTTTTTGTGCGCAAGATCGCCGGTCGCTCCGAAAAGCACCAGCGTGTCTGACCTCTCCTGGCTCATGCAGTCTCTCCCTTCACGCGCCGGTCTTCGGCTTCTCGACATGGCCGCCGAAGGCATAGCGCATGGCGGACAGAAGCTTGTCGGCGAATTGCGATTCGCCCTGGGAAGAGAAGCGGTCGAACAGCGCCGAGGACAGCACCGGCGCCGGGACGCCGGTGTCGATCGCTGCCTTCAGCGTCCAGCGGCCTTCGCCGGAATCGGAGACGCGGCCGCCGAACTGGGCGAGCGCCGGATCGTTCTTCAGCGCGCCGGCGGTGAGATCGAGCAGCCAGGAGCCGATGACGCTGCCGTGCCGCCAGACCTCGGCGACCTGCGGCAGGTCGATGTCGAACTGGTAGTATTGCGGGTTTTCGAGCGGGCTGGTCTCGGCGTCGGCTGTGCGCTGCCTTTTGCCGGCGTTGGCCGACTTCAGGATGTTCATGCCCTCGGCATAGGCTGCCATCACGCCATATTCGATGCCGTTATGCACCATCTTGACGAAGTGGCCGGCGCCGCTCGGCCCGCAGTGAAGATAACCGAAGGGCGCCGTGCCGGCATCCTTGGACGGGTTGGCGCCCGCATCGGCGCCAGGCGCCAGTGTGGCGAAGACCGAATCGAGATGCTTCACCGCATCATCGGGGCCGCCGATCATGAGGCAGTAGCCGCGCTCCAGCCCCCACACGCCGCCGCTGGTGCCGACATCGACGAAGTTGATGCCCTTAACCGCAAGCTTCGCCGCCTGGTCGACGGCATCGTGATAATAGGAATTGCCGCCGTCGATGATGATGTCGCCCGGCTCCATCAGCGCCGCCACCTGGTCGACGATCCTGCCGGTGATCGCGGCCGGCAGCATCAGCCAGGCGCAGCGCGGCTTGGCGAGCTTGGCGACGAACTCCTCCAGCGAGGCGGCACCGACCGCGCCGTCCTTGACCATGCCGGCGACGCTTGCCGAATTGATGTCGTAGACGACGCATTCATGGCCGTCGCGCATCAGGCGCCGCACCATGTTGGCGCCCATCCTGCCCAGTCCCATCATACCGATCTGCATGGTTTCATCCCGATTGCTTGAGGAAAGGAGAGTCCAACGGCCCTGCCGGATCACGATTGAGCATCAATGCCGACGCTGAAGTCGACATTCTCCCAACGCATCGCCCCGGGCCAGAAAAAAGTGAAGAGGATGGTGGTTCCCGGCTGCAGGCGGTTAACGGGCAAATCCACCAGGTGAACGCCGAACGCATTCTCGGTTGTCTTGCTGTCCTGCACGGTCAGCCATTTGTCGCTGCTCCAATGGACGACGCCAGGCGCCGACAATTCGACGCGCAGCGCCTTGCCGGCCGGAATGGAGCGGATCTTGTGGTTGAAGCGCCAGATCCTAAGCGGCGAGACCGTCTGGCCCTTGATATAACGTTCGACGCCCTGGGGCGGCAGGTCGAAGACGGCGCCGTCGCGCAGCGAGCGCAACAGCTTGATGTGCTCGGCATGTGCCCAGACCAGCGGCATGGCGCTGCCGGACGGTTTGCCCAGCCGCAATTCGCGGTCCGGCATGTCGGGGCGATCCCAGACCTGCTCCGGCAGGAGGCCGCCCACGCCGGCCGAACGTTCGAAAGTCTCAAGCAGTTGCGCCGCCCTATCCCCGCGGCCGGCGGCCAGCTCGTAATGGGCGCGCTCGCCGGCGAGCAGCGGCCACGGCCGCCCCTGGCCGGTGCCGTCGAAAGGCGAGCCGTCCTCGTGCTCGCCATAGCCGTCGCCGGTATAGCGGTACCAGAGCGGCCCCTGCGGCAACTCCCAGCGCAGCTCGGCGTCGATCGCCTTGACGGTGTTGACGATGCGCGGGTCGTCCGCGGCCCTCAGGCCGAAGCGGACCAGCGCCAGCGCATCCGGGCTGATGATCGCCTCGGCGGGCTTGTCGGTGTCGCCCGGCGGCCGGTTCTTAATCGGCACGAAGCCGTCCTTCGGAGACGCGGCGCCGCCATTGTCGGGCGGCGCGATGCGGACATAATATCCGTCGGTTCCCGCCCTGGCGCCTGCCTGCGTACCGGTCACATAGGTCCAGCGCTCGACCTGGTCGTTCCAGCAATCGGCGGTCTCGCGCAGATAGTTTGCCGGCTCATTCTTGCCGCAAGCGTCGAGCATATCGGCCGCTGCAAGCAGGCCCGCTATTTCCACGGCCAGCGTGAACGGGCTGTAGCCGGCGTCCTCTTCCCAGCGGTCCTGGCCGGTGACCGGGCCGTTGCGCGCGACATAGGCGGCGGCGTTCTCGACCATGCCCATGAAGTCGGCGAGCTTCGCCTTCGGCAGATGGCCGGCGCGGCGCAAGGCATCGGCGAGCAGCAGCGGAAAGGCGCATTCATCCATCTGGATGCCGGGCCAGTAGGCGGTGCCGTCGGACCAGCAATTTTGCGGCCAGTGGCCGTCCGGTTGCTGGATCGAGCGCAGATAGGCGAGGATCTGCAGCGCCTGCCTGCCGTCGCCGGCCGCCAGGAAACCGCCCGCGGTCTCGACCAGGTCGCGCGGCCAGACGAGGTGATAGCCGCCGAGATCGTCGTCGCCTTTGTTGAAACCCCAGGGGATCGACAGGCTGGCGACGGCGGCGCCCGGTCTTGCGATCGACAGATGCGTCGCCAGCACCGCGCTGCTGGCGCGGTAGGTGTTCAGGCCGGAGGCGCCGCGGCGGTCGAGTTTTTCCAACCCTGCCTGGAATGTCCGCCAGTTCTCGACATAGATCTTCGCGGCCGGCTCGAAGCCCTGTTGCAGACTTGCAAGCGCAAGGTCGGCGGCTTCCTCCGGCGAAGCGCCGAAGCCGAGCGCCAGCAAGGCAACCGTCCTGCCGGCCGAAAAGCCGATCTCGCCGGTGAGCGCGACATTGCCGTTTTCGGCTGCATGACAGGAGGTATCGAGCGCGCCGTTATCGTGCAGTTGCTGCCAGCCGTCGGAAAAGCCGACATAGCCGGCCGAGCAGGCGCCCCAGGGCAAAGAGGAGGCGAGCGCGAGCGACACGCCGCGCCCTGTGGCGAAGAGAAGACGCTGCCCCTTATGCTCGCCGATCCAGGCCGTATTGCCCATGCCGGCGTTGACGAGGTGCGGCGCAAGCAGCGCGTAGACGCGACAGTCGTTAGCTTTAGGCGCGGTGAAACTTGTCTCCTGCAGCAGGACCGGTCGTTTCGAGTCCGTAACGATGCGTTTTTCGATGCGGTAGGCGCCATCGGAAGCGGTGTTGCTGAACCTGTAGCCGGGCACCCCGTCCTCGAAAGGGTCGACAGTGTGGGCCGCATCGCGCTTCTCTTCGGAAAAATAACCGCCGGGGCCGGTGACGATCAGCCCCAGGTCGCGCGTGCAGGCGCTGTCGAGGTGCGGATAATAGATTTCATTCAGGATGCCGTGGCTGGTGGTGAACCAGAGCGGGCTTTTTGCCGAAAGCGCGGTTCCGACGCCACTCTTGGCACTTGACGTCCAGCGCGCCGGAATTCCGGGCGCGCCTTTAGCAACGGTCGGCGTCACTGCCATGCACTGGCCTCCTGCCGCGTTCCTAGACCAGGAGTCGCCGTCTTTTCAATCGTCGCACCGCAAGTTGATCGAGCAGTGCCAATGCTTTGGAGTTGACAGCTTGCGGTTCCTCTGAATTTGTCTGACAATAGATAAAAAACAGAGATTTCGTGTTAACAGCAGCAACCTCGGGAGGAACCGACATGAAGAAACTGCTCGTATTGAGTGCATTTGCGGCGATGCTCGCCTCGGGCACCGCGTTTGCCGACACCAGCGGCAAGAAGATCGCCTTCTCCAACAATTATGCCGGCAATTCGTGGCGCCAGGCGATGCTCGACAGCTATGCGATCGTCACCAAGAAGGCGGTCGAGGACAAGGTGGTCGCGGCAGCGGATGTCTTCACCACCGCCGACAAGGAAGTGCCGACTCAGGCCGCCCAGGTGCAGAACCTGATCCTGCAGGGCTATGACGCCATCGTCATCAACGCTGCCTCGCCCGATGCGCTGAACGGCGCCATCAAGCAGGCCTGCGATGCCGGTATCGTCGTCGTCTCCTTCGACGGCATCGTGACCGAGCCTTGCGCCTACCGCGTCGTTGTCGACTTCAAGGACATGGGCAAGCAGGAAGTCGAGCAGATGGCCAAATTCCAGCCCAAGGGCGGCAATCTGCTGGAAATCCGCGGTCTCGCCGGAACCTCGATCGACGATGCCATCCATGCCGGCATCCTCGAAGGCGTCGCCGCCCATCCCGAGTTCAAGATCGTCGGTTCGGTAACGGGCGACTGGGACCAGACGACGGCGCAGAAGGCGGTGGCGACCATCCTGCCGTCGTTGCCGGATGTCGTCGGCATCGTCGACCAGGGCGGCGACGGCTATGGCGCCGCGCAGGCCTTCGCCGCGGCCGGCAAGCCACGCCCGACCATCATCATGGGCAACCGGCAGGACGAGCTGAAGTGGTGGAAGGAGCAGAAGGAGAAGGACGGCTACAAGACCTGGTCGGCCTCGATCGCGCCCGGCGTGTCGACGCTGGCCTTCTGGGTGGCGCAGCAGGTCCTCGATGGCCGCAAGGACATCCCGCATGACCTCCTGGTGCCCTATCTCGCCTTCACCCAGGACGATTTCGAGGCCGCGCTGCCGAAGATCAAGGAAGGCGGCGTCGCCACGCACGAATACACGCAGGAAGAAGCTATCGCGGCGATCAAGGCCAACATCAAGCAATAGCGGTGGGCACATTGCGGTCCGCATCGCCAACCGGATAAAGTTGAGGATGCTTCAGGCTATTGCGGATATCGTCAGGCTCAACGGCGCCGAAAAGCATTTCGGCGCCGTTCGGGCGCTTAACGGCGTCGACTTCCATGTCGGCGCCGGCGAATGCGTCGGGCTGGTCGGGCATAACGGTGCCGGCAAGTCGACGCTCATGCACATGGTGGCCGGCACGCTGCGGCCGGATGGCGGGCAGATCGCCGTGCGCGGCAATCAGGAAGCGAGCTATTCGGTGGCGCGCGCGCTGGAGCTCGGCATACGCTGCGTCTTCCAGGAGCTGTCGCTCTGCCCCAATCTCAGCGTCGCCGAGAATACCCGCATCAATCACCCCGCGCTCACCGGTTTCGGCTGGCGGCGCCGGGCCGCCGACCTCATCCGCGCCAAGCTGGACGAGATCTTCCCGGACCACGGCATTTCGGCGGACGACATTGCCGGCGACCTCTCGATCGGGCGGCGCCAGATGGTCGAGGTGGCGCGCGCCTTCACGCTGACCCGCGAGCCGCTGCATCTGGTCATCCTCGACGAGCCGACCTCTTCGCTCGACGCGCATACGGCGGGCCAGCTGCTTTCATTCGTGCGCCGCTTCGTGGCGGCCGGAGGCAGCTGCATCCTGATCTCGCATGTGCTGGGCGAGGTGCTGCAGAACGCCGACCGCATCGTGGTGATGCGCGACGGCAAGGTGGTCGCGGCCGATGCCGCGAGCGCGTTCGACCGCGACAGGCTGGTCGCGGCCATGGGCGGCGCCGAGGGACATCACAAAGCCGCCGCCGAGGTCCGCAAGACCGAGCCAGGAGCGCTCAGGGTGCGGGCACGCCCGGCCAGGCAGCAGGACGGCAAGGAGCTTGTCGCGCGCGCAGGCGAGATCATCGGCCTTGCGGGACTTGCCGGCCACGGCCAGACGGATCTTCTGCTGGCGATCTTCTCGGCCGCCTCGCGCGCCAGGACCGGCATCGAGGTCACCGCACCGGTGGCGCTGGTCGCCGGCGACCGCCAGTCGGACGGCATCTTTTCGCAATGGTCGATCGCGCAGAATATCGGCATCCGCTCGCTGGCGCGGCTGCGCAACGGGCTGCTGATCTCGCCGCAGCGCGAGGCCGAGCTTGCCGAATTCTGGAAAAAGAAGATCGGCATCCGAACGCCGGACATGAACAACAACATCTATTCGCTGTCGGGCGGCAACCAGCAGAAGGCGCTGTTTGCCCGCGCGCTCGGCTCCGACGCAGAGATCGTGCTGATGGACGACCCGATGCGCGGCGTCGACATCGGCACCAAGCTGGAAGTCTACGACCTCGTGCGCGAGGAGGCCGCCAAGGGCCGCACCTTCCTCTGGTACACGACCGAGACCGAGGAGCTCGACAATTGCGACCATGTCTACGTTTTCAAGAACGGCCGGATCGTCGCCAATCTTGGGCGTGACGAGCTGACGGAGGAAAAGATCATCCAGTCCTCATTCGGCGATGCGGCCTGAGATGACGGCGATAGCCCCCGGAACCGTTCCGAAAGCCTCGCCGCGCGGCAGCGCCGCCCGGGCGCGCATGCTGCGCGGCCTTTTGCCGGCTTTGTCGCTGGCGCTGGTGCTGATTGCGATTGCCTGGCTCAACCCGCGCGCCATCAGCTATTTCGGCTTCAACCTGATGCTCAACCTGGCGATCCCGATCGCGCTGGCGACGATCGCACAGATGTTCGTCATCGCCGGCAACGAGCTCGACCTGTCGATAGGGACGTTCGTCGGCTTCGTCGGCTGCGTCACCGCGACATGGCTGCGGGACGCGCCGCTCCTCGGCATTCTCGTGCTCATGGGCTCGATCGGCGTCTATGCATTGCTCGGCGCGCTGATCCACCTGCGCAATTTGCCTTCGATCGTGGTGACGCTCGGCATGAGCTTCGTCTGGCAGGGGCTTGCGATACTGATCCTGCCCAAGCCCGGCGGCAGGGCGCCGGACTGGCTGCTGTCGATCCTGTCGTTCAAGCCGCCCTACATTCCGTTCCCGATCCTTGCCGCGCTGCTGATCGCCGCGGTCGTGCATTTCGGCCTGATGCGCACGTCCTACGGCGTCATCCTGCGCGGCTCAGGCGGCAATGCCGCGGCGCTGAGGCGCGCCGGCTGGTCACTGCTCAAAACCAAGATCGTGCTGTTCGCGCTGACCGGCCTGTTCGGCGTTCTGTCCGGCATGGCGTTGATCGGCATCACCACCTCGGCCGACGCCAATATAGGCAATGGCTATACGCTGCTTTCGATCGCCGGCGTCATTCTCGGCGGCGGCGAGTTCGTCGGCGGCAGGGTGTCGCCGATCGGCGCCGTCCTCGGCGCGCTGACGCTGGCCTTGGCCGCCTCGCCGCTCTTGACCTTCATGCACATCCCGCCCGACTGGCAGGTGGCCGCCAACGGAGCGATCCTGATCATCGTGCTGGCAGCGCGGGTGCTGATCAGCCGCAGGGAGCGGTGAGCGATGACCTCGGTGCGGACGATGCTTGAAAAACCCTGGATCTGGTCGTTCGTCGGCGCTCTGGTCGTCTGGCTGGCGACGATTGCCTTCACCGGCGGCTACGGCGCCGGCGGCATGGTCACGGCGGCGCTGTCGCTTGCCGTCTTCACCGTCATCGTCGGCGTCGGCCAGATGTTCGTCATCACGCTGGGGCCGGGCAATGTCGACCTGTCGCTGCCGGCCAATATCGGGCTGGCCAGCGCGGTCGCCATGAAGGTGATGGGCGGCAGCGACGCCATGATCGTCGTCGGGCTGCTGGCGGCACTTGCCTGCGGTGCTGCGATCGGCGCGATCAACTATCTGCTGATCTGGGCGCTGCGCATCCCGCCGATCATCGCGACGCTGTCGGCGAGCTTCATCATCCAGTCGGTCGACATCAGCTACGGCCGCGGCCTGCAGATCAAGCCGCCGCCGGGCTTTGCCGACTTCACCAACTGGCAGGTGCTGGGCATTCCGGTGCTGGCGATGCTGACGGTCGTCTTCACCATCGGCGCCGCGCTGGCGCTGCAGCGCATGATCTACGGCCGCTCGGTGCTGGCGATCGGCCAGAACATCCGCGCCGCATGGCTCGCCGGCGTCCATGTCGGCCGCATCCGCTTCCTCACCTACACGCTGTGCGGCGCGCTGGGCGGCATCGACGGGGCGCTGCTTGCCGGCTATTTCCGCGGCGCCAATGTCGATATCGGCAACGAATACCTGCTCGCCTCGATCGCGGTCGTGGTCATCGGCGGCACCTCGGTCGCCGGCGGCAAGGCCAATGTGCCGGGCGTCTGGGGCGCCGGCCTGTTCCTGGTGCTCCTGCTCACCATGCTCAACACGTTCGGCGTCAGCGCCGGCGTGCGGCTGGTGCTGACCGGGCTGATCATTGTCGGAGTGATCACGGCAGCCGGCGGCGAGAAGGCCGTTCGGTAGCCTTTATTTGGCTGTCTTGGCGCGCGCGATCGCGTCGACGATCATCTTCTTGGCGTATTTGGAATCGTGCCAGCCCTCGATCTTGACCCATTTGCCGGGCTCGAGATCCTTGTAGTGCTCGAAGAAGTGCTGCACCTGCTGGCGCGTGATCTCGGGCAGATGCGTGTATTCGGTGACGTTCTCGTAGCGCAGTGTCAGCTTGGGCGAGGGAACGGCGATCACCTTCTCGTCCTGGCCGGCATTGTCTTCCATGATCAAGACGCCGATCGGCCGTACATTGATGACGCAGCCCGGCACCAGCGCCCGGGTGTTGCAGACCAGAACGTCGATCGGGTCGCCGTCGCCCGACAGCGTGTGCGGCACGAAGCCGTAATTGCCGGGATAGCGCATCGAGGTGTGCAGGAAGCGGTCGACGAACAGGGTGCCGGCCTCCTTGTCCATCTCGTATTTGATCGGCTCGCCGCCGATCGGCACCTCGATGATGACGTTGACGTCCTCAGGCGGGTTCTTTCCGGTGGGCACGGCTTCGATACGCATGGCTAAATCCCTCTCTCGATTGCAAGACCGATAGCGGGCGAAACGTCATGGTGCAATGCGGCGAATGGCACTGAACGCCAATGGAAGCGCACAGTTTGTGATGGCGTGTAACCTAGGCGACGTCAGTCATTCCAGACGAAAGCCACTTTCTTGAGCGCCTTCTGCTCGAAGACCTCGACGCCTTCGGCGATATCGCGGCCGCCATTGCCGGCGTAGAAGGCCAAGGCGTTGTGATTGTCCTCCAGCGCCCAGACCACCAGGCCGCGCAGGCCGTGGTCGGCGAGCCGGGCCTTGGCCGCCTTGAACAGCCGGCTGCCGAGCCCGATGCCCTGATATTCCGGACGAAGATAGAGCTCGTAGATCTCGCCCTGCTGGCGGAGTTCGCGGGCGCGGTTCTTGCCGATCGTGGCATAGCCGGCGACCGTTCCGCCGATCTCGACGACCAGCACGGTGGCGGCGCGGCGAATCGCGTTGGCCCACCAATCGACGCCGCGACGGTTGATCATCGAGGTCAGCGTGCGATGCGGGATGATGCCCGAATAGGCGCCGCGCCAGGCCTGCTGGTGCACCTCGGCGATGGCGCTCGCGTCGCGCGGTTCTGCCTTCCGGATGTCGATCGTCAGCGTGTTCATGGTTGGTTAACCATAAACCCGCCTCGGGCAATTGCAAAGAGTCCGCCAACACGCCTCCTCGCTTTCGCACAGGCGAAAGGTGGGTGCGCCGACGAGGCGTCAAGAGCCGGATGATTCAGGTCGAATCGACCTGAAATCTGAATCCGTCTCTAAATCCAAGAGATAGAGCATGATGTCGCCCGAAAACCGCTTCACACTTTTCGGCATCATGCTCTAGTCAGATTTCGACGAGATGATCATCGAGCTCGTTGGTGTCGCCTTCGGTGACCGGGAAATGCTCGGCGAGCACCGCGCCGACCGTGCCGATAGCCTTGACGAAGCCGTCGGCCAGCCGGTCGTCACCGGCATGTCTGGTCAGATCGCCCACCACGCCGTCCCAGACATGCTGGCCGACCTTGGCGTCGATACCGGAATCGGCGACGACCTCGGCATAGCGCTCGGCAACGGAGACGAAGATGAGCACGCCGGTGCGCGCGCTCGTGCGGTGGACGTTGCGGGCCAGGAACTGCTTCATCGCATTGGCGTGCGCCGCCTGATAGCGCAGCCTTCTCGGCACGAAATGAATGCGCAAGGTGGGCAGGAACCAGAGCAAAACGAGCGCCGAGGTCAGCGCCAGCGCTTGCGCCAGCACGAAATGCGGCAGCCGTATGGACAGCCACCATGCCTCCAGCCCATAGGCGACGGCAAGGCTGGCGACGAACACGCCGATCGTCGTCGTGAACGCGGCCGGAAAGAAGTAGCCGTCGCTGGCCCGAGCGACGACGCAGTAGATCTCGCCGTCGGTCTTCAACTCGGCGGCGCGGATCGCCTCGGCGATGCGGTCATGGTCCTCGGCGGTGATCGGTCGCGTTGCCATGATGCCTCACCAGCTTCCCGAAGAGCCGCCGCCGCCGGACGAGCCGCCGCCGCCGGAAAACCCGCCACCGCCGCCGCCCGAGGACCAGCCACCGCCGCCCGACGACCAGCCTCCGCCCCCGGACGACCAGCCGCCCGAGGAAGAGCGCCGGTTCTGATCGAAAGTCATCCCCAGCCAGCGATAGCGGCCCGGTCCGATCTTCTGGCCGAAGATCGGCGGCAGCACCGTCATCGCGATGCCGCCAAAGAAGATCAGCGCCCAGATGGTGATGAAGATGGCGAAGAACAGGTCGTCTGAATTGAACGGCGCCTGCTCGTTGCGCTTGCCGCGCGCCTCGAGTTCCTCGGGATTGCCCTCCAGCACCATGATCATGTCGTCGACGGCCTTGGTGATGCCGCCGGAGAAATCTCCGGCGCGGAAGGCCGGCACCATGTCGTTCTCGATGATCAGCTTGGTGTGCAGGTCGGTCAGCGTGCCTTCCAGCCCGTAGCCGACCTCGATGCGCATCTTGCGGTCGTTAGGCGCGACCAAGAGCAGCACGCCGTTGTTTTCCTTGGCCTGGCCGAGTTTCCAGAAACGGAACAGCCGGTTGGCGTAAGGCTCGATCTCCTCGCCGCCGAGGCTGGGTATGGTGGCGACGACGATCTGGTCGGAGCCTTTTGTCTCGAAGTCGGCGAGTTTTTGCGTGAGGGACGCGCGCGTGCCGGCATCGATGATGCCGGCATTGTCGACGACGCGGCCGGTGAGAGCCGGCAGGTCGGCGGCGAGAGCGGCGAGGGGGAGGAGGAGGAAGAAGATGCTGGCAAGAAACCCGACGAGGGAGAGGTAAGCGCGAGGCACCCCCCTCTGGCCTGCCGGCCATCTCCCCCGCAAGGGGGGAGATTGGATGTCACCGCGGCCTTCGCCAATCGCTTGCGTCGCAGAAGATGCGCCGTCGGCGAAACTGCCGATCTCCCCCCTTGCGGGGGAGATGTCCGGCAGGACAGAGGGGGGCGCGAAGGAACGCAAAGCTGACAGGCTCGATTAAATCGCCGGCTCACCCGCCCTGCTTGGTGCTCGTGCCGAAATCGACCTTCGGCACCTGCATCTTGTCTTCCTCGACGGTGAAGTTCGCGAACGGCTCGTTGCCGCGGAACCAGAAGGTCGCCCAAAGCACGGACGGGAAGGTCCTCAGCGTCAGATTATAGTCCCTGACCGCCTGGATGTAATCGCGCCGCGCCACGGCGATGCGGTTCTCGGTGCCTTCGAGCTGCGCCTGCAGCGCGAGAAAATTCTGGTTCGCCTTGAGGTCGGGATAGGCTTCCGACACCGCGATCAGCCGCGACAGTGCGCTGGTCAGCCCGGCCTGGGCATCCTGGAACTTCTTCAGCGCCTCGGGATCCTTCAGCGTGTCGGGCGTCACCGTGATCTGCGTTGCCTTGGCGCGCGCCTGGACGACCGCGTCGAGCGTATCCTTTTCATGCGAGGCATAGCCCTTCACCGTCTCGACCAGATTCGGGATCAGGTCGGAACGACGCTGATACTGGTTGAGCACCTCGCTCCAGGCCGCATGGGCGTTCTCTTCCGCCGTCGGGATGGTGTTGTAGCCGCAGCCGGCAAGCAGCGGCAGCACGAAAGCCATCATCAGGAAGGCGGCAAGGCTGCGGAAGGGGGAGGCTAGTGAGAGGCGCTCGGCAATCATGATTGGTCCCTCGACAGAAGTTGCGCGCGAAGCATTACCACAATCCACGCGTAAGAAAATGTCCGGCCGATGACGCCTGCTCCGGCTCGGGCGAGAGCCACTGTGAATAGTCGAGCGAACAGGATTTCATCTTCTTGTCTGACGCAATTCCGGCCGGAAGGCTGCGGCGAAGTAAGCCGAGCCTAAACGCTTCGCACTTTTCCTGGAATTGCTCTAAGGTCCGGGCAGGAAAGGGCAATTGCCATGGCCGAGCGCCAGGATGACGAGACCGAATCGCGCCGCATCCTCGAACGCGTGGCGCGCGAGACAGCGCCGGGCGGCGCGTCGTTCATCGTCCGCACGGCGAAGGACGCGCGTGACCGCGTGACCGCCGCCGACACCGACCGCACCGATCCCATCGAATATTGGGGAACCCGCATTGGCCGAACGCTCGGCTTCCTCATTGCCATTGGGCTATTGGCCTGGCTGGTGTATGCCGCAACGCGTGGCGGCTAGGAACAGATTTCCATGAGTGCAGAAAAAATCGACGCGCCGCGCGCGGTCATCGTCATCTCCAGCCATGTCGCCCGCGGCTCGGTCGGCAACCGCGCCGCCGTCTTCGCGCTGGAGACGCTGGGCTTCCCGGTCTGGGCGGTGCCGACCGTCATCCTGCCCTGGCATCCGGGCCACAGCCGGGCCACGCGCATCGTTCCGCCGCTCGATCAGTTCAAGGCGCTGATGGCCGATCTCGAGCGCGCGCCCTGGTTGGGCGAGGTGCGGGCCGTGCTGTCGGGCTATCTCGGCGAGGCCGGCCAGGCCGACGCAGTCGCCTCGCTGGTCGCCGCCGTCAAGGAAAAGACGCCGAACGCGCTTTACATCTGCGATCCGGTGATGGGCGATTCGGGCGGGCTCTATGTGCCCGAGCCGACGGCGGCCGCCATGCGCGACAAATTGATGCCGATCGCGGATATCGCCACGCCCAACCGCTATGAGCTGGAATGGATGGCGGGCGCGCCGCTGCCCGACATCAAGGCGGTGACGGCGGCGGCGCTTCACGCCGGCCCTTCGACCATGCTGGTGACCTCGGCGCCCGCGATGATGGCGGGCGGCACCGGCAATTTTCTGCTCGACGGCAGCCAGGCGCTGCTTGCCGAGCACCGCGTGATCGAGAAGCCGCCAAACGGGCTGGGCGACCTGACTGCGGCCGTCTATCTGGCGCGCGTTCTCTCCGGTCAGCCGCCGGTCAAGGCGCTGCAATCGACCACCGCCGCCGTCTACGAGATTCTGGCTCGCACGGCGAAACGCGGTGGCGACGAGCTGCAGCTCGAAACCGACGCGCAGAGCCTGTCGCACCCCATGGCCATGGTGCAGTTGCGCCATCTCCTGCATCCGGGGCGGGACAAGCGGGCGTGAAGCTCGCAGGCGTCGACGGCTGCAAGGCCGGCTGGATCGTCGTCCACTGCGAAGCGGACGCCGCGCCGTCGGTCTCGGTCTTCCCGAGCTTCCAAGCGCTGCTCGACGCGCTGCCGGATGCCACGATCGCCGTCGACATGCCGATCGGCCTGCCGGATTTTTCGCGCAAGGGAGGCCGCGGGCCGGAAGCGCTGGTGCGGCCGCTGCTCGGGGCGCGGCAATCCAGCGTGTTCGCCATCCCTTCGCGGGCGGCACTCTATGCCGATACCAGCGACTTCACCACGATCGAGACCTGGTATGCAGCGCATCGAAGGGCAAGCGCGGTGGCGATGGAGACCTCCGACCCGCCGCGCGGCGTTTCCATCCAGGCTTTCGGTATCTTTTCGAAGATCCGCGAGATCGATCAGCTGTTGATCTCGCGGCCCGATTTGCGTGGCCGCATCTTCGAATCGCATCCGGAAGTGGCGTTCTGCCGGCTGAACGGCGGCACGGCGATGGCCTTGCCGAAGAAGATCAAGGGAGCGGTCAACCCGGCCGGCATGGAGGAGCGCAAGGCACTGCTTTGCCGGCACGGCTACGAAAAAGCCTTTCTCGACCAGGCGCCGCCACGCGGCGCGGCGAGCGATGACTTCCTAGACGCGGCGGCGATGATGCTGATTGCCGGGCGTATCGCCGGCGGCGAGGCGCGGCCTTCGCCTGATCCGCCTTTGACCGATCGTTTCGGGATTTCCGTTGCCATCTGGGTGTGATGAAGCCATGAATGCCGCATCGCGATTGCGACGGGCTCATCCGCAATTCGGCATTGCTCGCGACCGACTTTTGCCGCTAGAGGCTTTCCCAGACTTCAGGCAGACATCGCTCGAACACCGACATTCGTGCCGCATCCAACCCGGAAAGGGCCCAGACGCCGCCCATGCCTCACCTCCCTGAGCACCTCCTCGCCGGCTATCGCAACTTCATGGCCGGCCGCTATCCCTCGGAAAGCGACCGCTATCGCTCTCTGGCGCGCGAAGGCCAGGCGCCGGAAACGATGATCGTCGCCTGCTGCGATTCCCGCTCAGCCCCGGAGGCGATCTTCGACGCCGGGCCGGGCGAGCTCTTCGTGCTGCGCAATGTCGCCAATCTGGTGCCGCCCTATGAGCCGGACGGCGAATATCACTCGACATCGGCCGCGCTCGAATTCGCCGTGCAGAGCCTGAAGGTGAGGAACATCGTGGTGATGGGCCACGGCCGCTGCGGCGGCATCCGTGCCGCGCTCGACACCAATTCCTCGCCCCTGTCGCCCGGCGACTTCATCGGCAAATGGATGAGCCTGATCGCGCCGGCCGCCGAGACCGTGGCCTCCAGTACGATGATGACGGCGACCGAGCGTCAGACGGCGCTGGAGCGTATTTCCATCCGCTATTCGATCGCCAATCTCAGGACTTTTCCCTGCGTCTCGATCCTCGAAGGCAAGGGCAAGCTCTCGCTCTACGGCGCATGGTTCGACATCTCGACCGGGGAGCTGTGGGTGATGAACAAGGAAACCGGCGATTTCGAGCGGCCGGAGCTGTAAGGGAGGGACGATGCACCGGACCTGGCGGAGGTTCCTTCTCGCGGCGACGCTGCTCATGTCCACGGTCGCCCGCGCCAGCGCCGATGACGGCGCCATCACCGATCGCTGGTATTCGGCGCTGCTGGCCGCCGACAGGACCGAATTGTCCGAATTGCTTGCCGACGACGTGCGCATGAAGCTGGACGACATCGGCGTCGTGCAGACCAAGCAGGATTTCATCGCCTCGATCGACGAATGGCAGGGCGCGGTGGCGGGCGCCGCGATCCGTCATCGCATCGAAAAGAGCGAGAATGGCGAGACCACGGTGCTCGCCTGCTACGACTTCCCCAGCAATGACACGCTGATGCGTGAGACTTTTACCATCGCTGGCGGGCGGATCGTCGTCAGCACCCAAACGGCGGTGGCGCAGGACTGCAGCGCCTACTAGTGTTTGCGTTGGTAGGCGGCATTCTTGGAGATTGGCTGACGCGCTTGTCAGGTCGTCATTCTAGGGCGGAGCAAGGAGCGAAGCGACGCGCGCAGACCCTAGAATCCATTCCGTGACTTCCGAGCGTTGCCACGGTGCAGAATTCTGCTCCGCTGTGTTCCTCGGCCAAGGTCACGGAATGGATCCTCGGGTCTGCGCTCCGCTTCGCGTCGCTCCGCCCGTGGATGACGAGGTTCGGTTTGCGATGGACCAGCGCATTTCACCGTTCCACGGAAAACGGCGAACCGCCTTTCCCTTGAATGCTCGTAGGGCGAATCGTGGAGCGACCCTTGTTGCACGCTGCGCGGCATCGCTCTACATCCGGGGCAGCCCGCCTCCAAATCAGCTCACCGGAATGCTCATGTCATCTTCCAAAACCGTCGACCTCGCCGCTCATCCGCTGACCGTCTGGCAAGGGCCGCTAGGCCTGCCGGATTTCTCGCGCATCGGCGACAATGATTTCGGGCCGGTCTTCGACGCGGCGCTGGCGGCGCATCAGGCCGAGATCGACGCGATCGCCGGCAACAGCGAGATGCCGACCGTCGAGAACACGCTTGCCGCGCTCGAGCTTGCCGGCGAGGCGCTCGACCGTGTCTCGTCGATCTTCTGGTGCCGTGCCGGCGCTCATACCAACGACACGATCCAGGCGATGGAGCGCGAGGTTTCGCCAAAGATGTCGCGGCATTTCTCGGCGATCTCGATGAACGAAAAACTATTTGCCCGCATCAACGATCTCTACCAACGGCGCGACAGCCTCAAGCTTGATGCCGAGACGCTGCGTGTCCTGGAAAAGACCTGGAAGGGCTTTGTCCGCTCGGGCGCCAAGCTCGATGCCGACGGCAAGAAGCGGCTCGCGGCAATCAACGAGGAACTCTCCTCGCTCGACACCAAATTCGGCCAGAACGTGCTCGCCGACGAGCGCGACTGGGCGCTGTTCCTCGACGAGGCCGACCTTGCCGGCCTGCCGGACTTTTTGAAGAGCGCGATGGCGGAAGCGGCCGAGATGCGCGGCCAGAAGGGCCGCTATGCGGTGACGCTGTCGCGCTCGATCTACGAGCCGTTCTCGACCTTCTCGGAGCGCCGCGACCTGCGTGAGATCGCGTTCAAAGCCTTCATCATGCGCGGCCAGAATGGCGGCGCCTCCGACAACACCGATGTGGTGCGCGACATGCTGAAGCTGCGCGCCGAGAAAGCGAAGCTGCTGGGCTACGATTCTTTCGCGGCGCTGAAGCTCGACGACACGATGGCGAAGACGCCGAGGGCCGTGCACGAGCTGCTCGATCCGGTGTGGGAGAAAGCGCTGGAAAAAGCGGCCGCCGACCAGAAGGAGCTGGAGCGGCTGGCGGCGGAAGCCGGCAGCAACGAGAAATTCGCGGCCTGGGACTGGCGCTTCTACCAGGAGAAGCTGCGTGCCGAGAAATTCGCCTTTGATGAGGCGGAGCTGAAGCCTTACCTGCAGCTCGAACGTGTCATCGAAGCCTGCTTCGATGTCGCGACACGCCTGTTCAGCATTACCTTCGAAGAGAAGAAGGGCATAACAGCCTGGCATCCCGATGCGCGTGTTTTCGTGGTGAAGAATGCCGACGGCAGCGAACGCGGCCTGTTCCTCGCCGATTATTTCGCGCGGCCCTCAAAACGCTCCGGCGCCTGGATGAGCGCGCTGCGGTCGGGCTATAAGCTTGGCCCGGGCGCCAAGCCGGTGATCTACAACATCATGAATTTCGCCAAGCCGCCGGCCGGCGAGGCGGCGCTTCTGTCGGTCGACGAGGCGAAGACGTTGTTCCACGAGTTCGGCCATGCGCTGCACGGCATGCTGACCGACGTCACTTGGCCGTCGGTCTCGGGCACGTCGGTCAGCCGCGACTTCGTCGAACTGCCCTCGCAGCTCTATGAGCACTGGCTGACCGTGCCGGCGGTGCTGGAAAAGCATGCGCTGCACGTCAAGACCGGCAAGCCGATGCCGAAGGGCCTGCTCGACAAGATGCTCGCTGCCCGCACCTTCGGCGCCGGTTTCGCCACGGTTGAGTTCACCGCTTCCGCGCTGATCGACATGGCCTATCATGCGCGACCTGACGCGCCCGCCGAGCCGCTTCGATACGAGGCTGAAACGCTGGAAAAGCTGCATATGCCCGACACGATCGCGATGCGCCACCGCACCCCGCATTTCGGCCATGTCTTCGCCGGCGACGGATATTCAGCCGGCTATTATTCCTATATGTGGTCGGAAGTGCTCGACGCCGACGCCTTCTCGGCTTTCGAGGAGACGGGCGATGCCTTCAATCCGGAACTCGCCGAGCGGCTGCGGAAGAACATCTATGCCGCGGGTGGGTCGAAGGATCCGGAGGAGCTTTATACGACCTTCCGCGGGAAGATGCCGTCGCCTGAGGCGATGATGGTGAAGCGGGGATTGGTGTGACGCATCTTTCCCTTCTCCCCCTGTGGGAGAAGGTGGATCGGCGCGCAGCGCCTAGACGGATGAGGGGTGCTCCAGGGAACGCCGGCGCCTCACTCCGCTGGAACACCCCTCATCCGGCCGCTTCGCGGCCACCTTCTCCCACAAGGGGAGAAGGGGAAGCGCGCCACGGATCCGCCACTCTCGGCCAGATCGGCCGCGTCAGTTTCTTGTAATCCGTCACCGCCGGATTGCTCGGATAAGAACTCGGCGCAGCCACATAGATGATCTCGGCAGCGATCGGCGCGAAGCCGGCGTAGAAATGGTTCGTCGACTTGATCAGGAGGACATCCTTCGACAGCGGATCGATGCCGATGTTGGAAAAGATATCGGGCTCGAAGGTTTGGGTGCGGTTGGTGTTCAAGATGACGTCGACCTCGGTACCTTCGATGCGAACCACCGCCGACGGCCCCAGCGTCACCCGGCTTGGTCCGAAACTCTGCCAACCTTCGTTGGTTGTCTTCAACACCCTGACGCGCGCGTCGATCGGCTCGCCGGCCTGAGGGCCGGCCTTGCCGCCGAAGCGCAGGTCGATGACCGCGCCTTCGCCGGCCGCATGGCAAAAGGTCACGGCGATCGGGTCCCAGATCGTCGCTACGCCGACCTTGCCCACGCCGCGCGAAAGCAGCTCGCGCAGCACAATGGTACCGTCGCCCGGCACGCCGCCGCCGGGATTGTCCCAGATATCGGCGATCACGACCGGCTTGTCCTTGCGCTCCGCGCGCACGTTCAGCGCCCGATCGATGCCGGCCGAGGCGGAAAGCATGGTCATCGCCGTCTGTTCGCGTAGCGCATAGAGCTCGCGGCCCAACGTCTCGGCGAGCTTGTCGCCTTTGGCCTTGTTGTCGTCGGTGATGACCAGGATGCGCGTGCCCATCTCCGGCACGTCGGCGGCCATGAAGCCGTGGATGATCGAGACCGACAGCACGCCGTCCTTGCCATGCAGCCCCTTGATCCTGTCGACGAATGAACGCATCGGCTCGCGGCTGGTCGGCAGCACCTGGATCATGCGGCAGTCGAAGGTCGAAATCACCGGCTTGATCTCGCCGCGCGCCGCGGCAAGGCCGAGCTCGACCACATGCTCGCCGCGTTCGTAGAAATCGGTGTGCGGGAATTCGAGGAAATAGGCCATGATATCGCAGGCCGCCACGCGCTTCGGCGTCAAATGGCTGTGCGGATCGAACTCCGAGGCAATCACCACTTTCGGCCCGACGATGGCGCGCACGCGCTCCAAGAGATCGCCTTCGCAATCGTCATAGCCTTGCGCCACCATGGCGCCATGCAATCCCAGGATCACCGCATCGACCGGCAAGGCGGCCTTGAGCTGATTGAGGATCTCGTCGCGCAGCGCTTCATAGGTCTGCCGTTGCACCAAGCCGCCGGGCTCCGCCCAGGTGGCAGTGCCTTCGATGACGGTCAGCCCTTCCTTCGCGGCGCGCTTGCGCAGCGCCACGATCGGCGAGGAGCAGAGCGTCGGCGTCTCCGGATGTTTTCCGGGGCCGGCATAGAAGGCCATCTCGAAGGAAGCCCGGTCGGTCGGCACCGGCGAGAAGGTGTTGGTTTCCGTCGCCAGCGAGGCGGTGAAGATGCGCATGAACGCTCCGTGATGACCTTTTGTTTTTCGCAATTCCGGAGGGAAAACCGCTGCGCACTTTTCCTGGAATTGCGGGGATAGCTATTTGACCGCGCCGAGCGCCAATCCGCGGACGAGATAGCGCTGCAGCCAGATGAAGAGGATCGCCACCGGCAGTGTCGCCAGCAACGTGGCGGCCATGACATGGTGCCATTCGATCGTATAGCGGCCGGCGACCAGCGAGAAAACCTGGATCGGCAGCGTGTAGCTTTCCTGGCTGCGCAGCATGGTGAGCGCCACGACGAACTCGTTCCAGGCATTGATGAAGGTGAAGATCGCCGTCACCGCGATCGCCGGCAGGCAAAGCGGCAGGAATACCTTGCGCAGCGTCAACCAACGGCCGGCGCCTTCCATCCAGGCCGCCTCCTCGAGGTCGCGCGGGATGGTGTCGAAATAGCTCTGCAGCATCCAGACCGTGAAGGCGACGTTGAAGGCCATGTAGATGAAGCCGAGCGCGGTGGTGCTCTCCACCAGCCCCCAGGCTGCCATCAGCCGGAACAGGCCGAGCACCAGCACGATCGGCGATATCATCTGCGAGATCAAAAGGAACTGGCGAAAGGCGCCATAGCCGCCGAAGCGGAAGCGCGACATGGCGTAGGCCGCCGGTACCGAGATCAGGATCGCGCCGATGGTCGCCAGCGCCGAGACATAGAGCGAGTTGAGCAGCGCCTGGCCGAATCCGGTCGCCACCCACATGTCGGCGAAATTCGACCAGCGGAATTCGCTCGGCCACCAGGTGGGCGTCAGCACCTCGGTACGCGGCTTGACGGCGGTGAGAAACATCACGGCGAAGGGGAAGATCGTCACCGCGACCAACGGTGCGAGCAGCAGCCAGGCGGTGATGGTGCGTTTCAACTTGCCGTTCATGCGCGCTGCTCCCGCATCGCGAGGCGGACATAGATCATGGTGAAGACGAGCAGGATCGCGAACATCACCAGCGACACGGCGGAAGCCTCGCCCAGCTTGCCGATGCGGAAGGCGAGCTTGTAGAGATGGGTCACCAATATGTCGGTCGAGTTTGCCGGCCCCCCTTGTGTCATCACCCAGATGATCGGGAAGGAGTTGAAGACATAGATGGTGTTGAGCACGATCGCGATGTTGATGAACGGCTTCAGGAGCGGAAAGGTGATCTCGCGGAACTGCTGCAAGGGCGTGGCGCCCTCGAGTGCCGCCGCCTCATAGAGATCGTCGGGTATCGAGGACAGGCCGCCGAGGAAGATCGTAGTGGTGAAGGGCACCGTCACCAATATGCCGATCAGCACCTGCATCGGGAAGGCGGTTTCGGCGCTGGCCAGCCACTGGATGTTCTGGCTGATCAGGCCGAGCTTCATCAGCGCCGAATTCAGCATTCCGCTCTCGCCGTTGAGCGCCCAGCGCCAGACCACCGCGGTCATGGTCAGCGATACCGCCCAGGGCAGCATGATGATGACGCGGGCGAGGCCGCGGCCGTAGAAGTCGGTGTTGAGGATGATCGCCACCGGGATCGACAAAAGCAGCGCGCCGCCGACGACCAGCACCGTCCACAGCGCGGTGCGCCAGAGCGCAGCGACAAAATCGGGATCGGCGGCGAGCGCCGCGAAATTGGCGAGACCGCTGAACTCGCGCAACTGACCGAAGCGGTTGACGTCATGCGTCGAGATCTGGATCAGGTCCCAGACCGGCCAGAAGATCACCACTGCCGCCAGGAACAGGCTGGGCAGCGTCAGGAGATAGGGCAGGAAACGATTTTGCATCGGCTGGTTTGTATCGCGTTGCGAGGCTTCGAGGAGGGTGCCAATTCTCATCTGTCTTGCCAGGCGCTCAGTTTCGAATTCCTTCCAGGCGCCGCCCCTCACCTGTCTGCCTGTCCTCCGCGGCAGTTGCGGAAGAGCCCCTTCCTCTCCCCCGTCGATCGGGGGAGAGGTGTCGAGCGAAGCTCGACGGAGTGGGGGTCGACCCTTGGCGCAAGGCAGGCGATGCTTGCGCGGAGTGCCCTTCGTAAGTCCGTTGGCGGCGGTGGCCAGGTGGTTCCCCCACTCCGTCTCGGCTTCGCCGAGCCACCTCTCCCCCCTCCGGAGGGAGAGGAAATAGATGTGGCGCGCTCCGACGGGTGGAGCGCGCCACGGGCGCAGGGAGATACGCCCTATTTCTTCGTCAGGACGGCGTTGGCCTTGTCGGCGGCCTCCTTCAAGGCCGCTTCCGGCGTGGCGCTGCCGAGATAGATCTTCTGCATGGCGTCCGACGTGATCTGGGCGATCTCTTCCCATCCGGGGATGACCGGCGCGAAGCGGGCGTCGGGCAGAAGCGCGGTGAAGGCGGCGAGGTCGGCATTGTTGACGTAATAGTCCATCTTCGCCTCTTCCTTATTCACCGGCAGGAAGCCTTCGCCTTGCGTGAACTTGGCGCGCTGCTCCTTGGTGAACAGGAAGTCGAGCAGCTTCCAGGCCTCGTCCTTGTTCTTGGAGTTCTTGAACATGATGATGGAGTCGGTGACGCCATAGGTGCCGCGCGCGCCGGTCGGGCCGGCGGGGATCGCCGCGACGCCGTATTTCAGCTTCGGCGCCTCTTCCTTGATCTGGTTGGAGAGGAAAGGCGCGGTGATCATCATGCCGACCTTGCCCTGCTTGAACAGGTTCTGCACGTCCTCGCGGTTGTTGGAGGTCACACCTGGCTCGGTCAGGCCCTCGTCGATCATTGACTTGTAGAGCTTGGCGGCCTCGAGCGCGCCGGGCGTGCTCAAACCGGAGGTGCCGTCCTTGTTGAGGATTTCGGTGCCGAAGGACCACATCGCGTAGTAGTAATAGACGTCGGTCTCGATCTCCTTGCCCTGCAGGCCGTAGCCGAAGGCGCCTTGCGCCTTGATCTTGCGCGCGTCCTCCTGCAGCTCGCTCCAGGTGGCTGGTGGCTTGGCGATGCCTGCCTTCTCGAACAGCTCCTTGTTGTAATACATGGCGCGGGCGGAAGCCGCGATCGGCAGGCCGTAGGTGTGGCCGTCCATGATCGAGGGCTGCAGGAAGGTGTCGATGAAGCGGTCCTTGAACTCGGGCTTGATGTAGCCGTCGAGCGGCTCGGCGACATCCTGCTGCACGAAGTCGATCAGCCAGCGCGTGCCGATGATCGAAAGATCGGCGTTGGTGCCGGCGGTGATGTCGGTGGTGAGTTTCTGCAAAAGCACGTCCCACGGCACCACTTCATACTTGATGGTGATGCCGGGATTGGCCGCCTCGAACTCCTTCTTCACCTCTTCGAAATAGGGGCCGGTCTTGGCGCTGTATTCGGCGACGGTGACGCGCACCTCGCCGGCATCGGCAGGTGCCGCCAAAGCCAGCATGCTCATTCCGGCCAACAGGCCGACAGTCCATTTCGCAAGGCTCATCTGATCTCTCCCATTGATGCGCATTCGCGCCCGGCCTTAGAGGCACAGGATTTATGTTACTTTCCTACATTATCGAGGGTTATGCCCAATGCAAGCAGTTTATCATGTTGCTAAATTACATTTTGTTGGATAGCGTTCCGTCGCTGTCTGGCACGGCGGAGGAGCGCGCATCGTGGTATCAAAGGCCGATTTCGAGGGCAGAACCGTTGTCGTCACCGGCGCGGGCGGCGGCCTCGGTTCGGCGATCGTCGAGCTCATGGCCGAGCGCGGCGCGCGCGTCGTCGGCTGCGACCAGTCGGTGGAAGCGCTGGCCAGCCCGCATATCGCGTCGCGCCATGCCTTCAACCTGCTCGACCGGGCCTCTATCGAAGCGGCGATCCCGGCGCTGCTCGACAAGGACGGCGTTCCCGACATCCTGATCAACAATGCCGGCTGGACGCGCGCCGAAACGTTGAAGGCGCTGACGGCGGACAAGATCGAAGAGGAGCTCGACCTCAATCTGACCGGCGTGATGACCTTCGCCGATCCGCTGATCAAGGCGATGTCCAAGCGCGGCGCGGGCAGTGTCGTCTTCATCTCCTCGGTGAACGCCATCGCGCATTTCGGCAATCCGGCCTATGCGGCGGCCAAGGCCGGCATCAACGCCTACGCCAAGTCGATCGCCGTCGAGCTTGGCCGCAACGGCGTGCGCGCCAATGTCGTCTGTCCGGGCTCGATCCGCACCGCCGCCTGGGACCACCGCCTCGCCAAGGATCCCGAGATCCTCGGCCGGCTCAAGCGGCTCTATCCGCTTGGCCGCATCGTCAACGCTTCCGAAGTAGCGGAAGCCGTGGCTTTCCTTGCCTCGGACCGCGCTTCCGGCATAACAGGTGCCGTAGTGCCCGTGGATGCCGGGCTGACAGCCGGCTACCTGCCTTTCATCGACGACATATTGGGAACGTGACCATGACCGACGTCCAGTTCCGCAACCTGTCGAAATCCTTCGGCCAGCACAAAATCCTCGAAGATATCAATCTCGACATCCGGACCGGTGAGTTCGTCGTGCTGGTTGGCCCCTCCGGCTGCGGCAAGTCGACCTTGCTGCGCATGTTGGCCGGGCTGGAGACGATCACCTCTGGCGATCTCGTCATCGGCGGCATGCGCGCCAACGAGCTGCCGCCGCAGAAACGCAACATCGCCATGGTGTTCCAGTCCTACGCGCTGTTCCCGCATCTGAAGGCCTCGGAGAATATCGGCTTCGGCCCGAAAATCCGCGGCGAGACGCGCGCCGCGATCGAGGACAAGGTCAAGAAGGCGTCGGACGTGCTCAACCTCTTTTCCTATCTCGACCGTTATCCACGGCAATTGTCGGGCGGCCAGCGCCAGCGCGTCGCCATGGGCCGCGCCATCGTGCGCGAGCCTTCGGTGTTCCTGTTCGACGAGCCGCTTTCAAATCTCGACGCGCAGCTGCGCGTGCAGATGCGCACCGAGATCAAGGCGCTGCACCAGCGGCTGAAATCGACCATCGTCTACGTTACCCACGACCAGATCGAGGCCATGACCATGGCCGACCGCATCGTGGTCATGGATCGCGGCCGCATCCAGCAGGTCGGGCAGCCGCTGGAGCTCTATGACCGGCCTGCCAACAAATTCGTCGCCGCCTTCATCGGCTCGCCTTCGATGAGCTTCGTCTCCGGCGCGCTGAAGACCGCCGGAGCCAAGTCCTGGTTCGAGACGACGGGCGGCGGCCGTCTGGCGCTTCCGGGCAAGGCCGCGTCCGGCAGGGACACGGTCGAGGCCGGCATCCGGCCCGAGCACTTCCTCGTCGGCGCCGGCGACAATACGATCGCCATCAAGGTCGATGTCGTCGAGCCGACCGGTTCGGAAACGCATGTCTATGGCTCGGTCGGCGACGACACGGTGCGCGCGGTGTTCCGCGACCGGCTGCAGGTGAAGCCCGGCGACCGGCTGCCGGTGAGCGTCGACCCGCGCAACATCCACCTCTTCGACAAGGCGACCGGCCTGCCGCTCTGAGATGATGACATGAAGACCCCGGCCGACATCATCACCCGCCTGCAATTGATATCGCAGGACGGCACCAAGTCGGACCGCCGGTTGGCGGGCTTGGTGCTTTCCGATCTTGATTTCGCCTCGAAGGCCGCGATCTCGGAGATCGCCGCGCGCGTCGGCGTCAGCGAGCCGACCGTCACCCGCTTCTGCCGCAATCTAGGCTGCGAGGGTCTGCGCGATTTCAAGTTCTACCTGGCGCAAGCGATCGCCATCGGCGGCCAGTATCTGTCGCCGGAGCCGCTCAGCCGCGACGCGCGCGAGCAGCGCATCGCCTCGGCGATCACCGAGGCGGCGATCGCCGCCATCCAGCGCGCCAGCGAGAACCTCGACATGACGACGGTGATGGACGTCGCCGCCCGCGTCGCTGGTTCCGGCAATGTGCTGTGCATCGGCTCAGGCGGCATCTCCTCGATGATGGCGACCGAGATGCAGAACCGGCTGTTCCGGCTGGGCCTCTCGGCGCTCGCCCAGACCGACGGCCAGCTGCAGCGCATGTATGCCGCCGTCGCGACGCCCGAGACGACGCTGCTTGCCTTCTCCGTCTCGGGCTATGCGCGCTCGGTGATCGAGGCGGTCGAGGTCGCACAGCAATATGGCGCGGCGACCGTTGCCATCACCGCGCCGGATTCGGCCCTGGCCAAGGTCGCCGACACGGTCATCCTTCTGCAGTCCGTCGAGGACGGCAACATCTACAAGCCGACCTCGTCGCGCTACGCGCTGCTTGCCATCCTCGACATGATCGCCACCACGGTGGCGGAAGCGCGCGGGCCGAAAGTGCTGGAGAATCTGCGCCGCATAAAGCAGAGCGTGAACACGCTGAAGGTCGACGATCCGAAGCTGCCGCTGGGGGATTGAGCAGTTGCAGCGGCTTGCGCCGTCAACGCTGACGATCCCTCGCGCCCTCCTCTGCCCTGCCGGGCCTCTTCCCGATTGGCAGCTTCCGCGCCCCTCATGTAGCGCTGGTCGACCCCCACTCCGTCTCGGCTTCGCCGAGCCACCTCTCCCCCGATCGACGGGGTAGAGGAAAGGCGCCAAGCTTTTTGCCGTCAATGCTCGTCCAGCAACGCTCCGTTCCTTTCCCTCCGGAGGGGGGGAAAGGTGGCGCTGCGAAGCAGCGACGGATTGGGGGAACCACGTGGCAATCAAGCCTTGGCCTGATCAGTCGCGCCAGTCACAGAAGATGTGTGCATAGCGTAGCCAAGCGAGGGAGATGTCCGGCAGGACAGAGGGGGGCGCCGTCCCGCCTGCGTCTCAGATCTTCGATTGCTTAGAAAGAGCCTCGACGCTTTTCGCCAGCTCGGCCCCTTCCCCCACGACCCGCAGCGTCTTCAGCCGCGATGTGCCGCCCGCGACCACCGAAACGGCCGACACCGGCACACCCAGCGCCTTCGCCATCATCCGTTCCAGCGCTTGATTGGCGGTGCCGTTCTCCGGCACGGCGCGGACGCGGGCCTTAAGATGACTGCGCCCGTCGGCAGCGGTCTCGACGCCGTCGATCCGGTCGAGCGCCGCTTTCGGCGTCAGCCGCACGAAGAGGTCGATGCCGTTCTCGCGCAGCCGGAACGGCGTGCCCATCAGCCGCCGGCCACGACCCAGGACCAGACGGTGGTGACCAGGAACTGCCGGATGAAGAAGATGATCAGAAGCAGGATGATCGGCGAAATGTCGATGCCGCCGAGATCGGGCATGAAGCGGCGGATCGGGCGCAATGCCGGATCGGTCAGCCGGTAGAGCATGTTGCCCACGCTGCCGACGAACTGGTTGCGCGAATTGACGACATTGAAGGCGTAGAGCCAGGAAAAGATCGCCGAGGCGATGATGATCCACCAGTAGATATCAAGCGCCATGACGATGGTCTGAATAAGGGCGATCATGCCGGTCTCCAAAATTGTCGCCGACATGTAGCCATTGCCTGGCGTGCGGGCAAGGCCCGCCCCGCCACGGCGCTTGTGCCGGCCCGGTCTTTCGCCTTGACATCAAACGGCCGCGACCGATACAAGCCCATCCGCTGGAACGGGGCTGTAGCTCAGCTGGGAGAGCGCATCGTTCGCAATGATGAGGTCAGGGGTTCGATCCCCCTCAGCTCCACCAGCCAGCACACGCATGTGCTTCTCATCGGCTTCGGCCTCCTCCCTCAGCATTTTGTGACAGCCGGATTTCGGGCCGCCGCTTGGAACCAATGGCGGGGCAAGACGGTTCAGCTATACTTTTGAAGCTGATATCCCCGGCCGGCTGGGTAAGCGGCGATGTGCGAGGAGGTCACCATCATGCAGATTTCGTCCAGGTTCCGTTCAGTCGCGGTTGCGGCCATCGCTGCCGCCGGCGTCAGCATTGCCAGCGCCGCGCATGCCGACAGCGGCACGATCCGCTTCTCCGTCTACAAGGCGGCCTTCTTCATCGGCGGTTCCGGCGGGGAAGGCACGCTGACCTTCCATGGCAAACGCTATCCGATCTCGATCGGTGGCATCTCGGGCGGCCTGGCCTTCGGCGCATCCAAGACCTATTTTCAGGGCAGGGTGCGCCACATCCGACGCGCCAGCGATGTGACGGGCGTCTACGGCGCGGCCGGCGGCGGCGGCGCGCTCGGCAGAGGCGCCCAGGTGATCGTCATGACCAATGACAAGGGCGCCCAGCTCGAGCTCACCGGCCGGCAGGTGGGCCTGCAGGTCAACGCCGACCTCAGCGGCATGAGCATCGCGCTGAAGAGATAGGAGCCCCAACTCCATCCGTTATTCCCGGATGGGCCGGTTCAGGCGTGCCCGGGCGCGCAATGTCAACGACAAGGTCGCGCCGGGCAGGCCAGACGGCGAGTTTCATCGACCTCTCCGCCGACCTGCCAGACCAATGGCGGGGGTGTCCGCTCTGATGAATAGCGGGCCTGCAGGCATCCCGCTTGCCAATGAAGGGCGGCTCACCTCAATTGTCCCAGTCATCCCAATTGTCTTCGTCCTGCGGATAGTCGGGAACGACCCGGATGATCGGCCGCGGACGCTGATAGAGCCAGTAATCCTCGTCCGGTAGCTGACGCTCATAGGTGCGGTAGGCAGGCCGGTCGTAGTGGTGGCGCTTCCAGTATTTGTGCTTTTTGTGCGGCCGCACGCAGTAGCCGTCCTCGGTCAGGTAGGCGCATGTGACATGCGCCTGCTGCACCAGGCCATTCCTGGCCGGCGTGCCAATCATCGGCGCCGCATGGACTGCTGGCATCACCGCCAGCATGGTGCCGGCAAGGGCAAGAACAGACAATTTCATCGGCCTCTCCAATCTGTGCAGATTAAGGCCGGAAGAACGTCCTGATTGGGGACGATTTGCGGCGGCCGAGATCACTTTGATTTGCGGCCGCACATATGAGCGTTAGATCATGTATTGCGCCGGCGTCAGGCTGACGCAACCATAGCGGCCGCTTTCTTTCACATCATCCCGCGAGCGGAGGCCACCCTGCACTGCTAATTGGCCAACTGATCGAGAAGCGTGTCGATTTCCCCTTTCTTTGGCGCTTCGGGCGAAGCAGGGGCGGCCTGCGGGCCGGCGGAGGCGGGTTCGGCCGCCGGCGCGGTTGTCTCTGCTTCGGCCTCGCCACCGGCGTTCGAACCTGGCGGCGGCGCCGCACTATCCGTATTGCCGGTGTCTGGCGCCACGGCGGGTTCCGGAGCCGCGGGCAGGGCTTTGGGCCGGGGCGCGGCGTTGCGCAGAAGATCGCCGATCAGATCCGCCGCTCCCTTGCCGGAACCGTCGCCGTTCGAGCCCGTTTGGCCCGGGATCAGCTTGTCGAGATTCACCTTCCCGGTTGGTAGCCCAAGGCGGCCCAACATGTCCAGCGCGCCCTGCGGGTCTTTGGCCAATGCGCTCAGGTCCGGATAGGCCCGAGGCGCAAACAGCGGGCCTTGGACCACGATCGGCACCCCGATGCCCTTCACGGCAATGTCGCCTCCCTGCCCGGCAAGCGAGGCAACGACGCGGGGGTTGAGACGGACGTCGAGCGTCTGGTCGGCGAAGTCTATCTTGCCCGAGCCGTCCATTCGCACCAGCGGACCCAGCAGGCTGATGTCCGTCGTCTGCGCGACGCCGTTCTCGATGGCAAAAGAGGCGCCGAGTTCGGTGAACGTCGTCTTCTTGGTCTGATCCTGCTTGAAGCCGCTGGAAAGCAGCCCCACCAGGTTGTTGTAGACCTCGGCTATGTCGATGCCCCGGAAGGCGCCGTCGCCGAATTTTGCCGCCGCCTTGCCGCCAAGGGAGCGGGCAAGCGATTTCGTAGTCTTTCCCGAGCCTGAAACCGCGACGGTCGCATTGAGCGTTCCTTCGATGCGGTCGAAATCCGCCGCGTCATGGAGCAAGGGAGCCGCGGCCGCGCCGGCGATCGCAGTGTTCAGGTTCAGGGAAGCGGCGTCGTTTGAGCCGTCGGCTGTCATCTCCGCGGCAATCGTGCCACCGTAGAAGGGACTTTGCGGCACGTTCAGGCGCGCCTTGCCATCAGCAACCACCAGAGTGGTGGCCACCGGCCCGGCGAAGACCTTTCCATAGCCGAGCTTGTCGGCCTGGATGTCCACCTTGGCGTCAATTCCCTTGAGGAAGGAGAGATCGATCGGCGCGTCGGTGGCGCCGTTCGGCTTCTGCTTTCCGCCCGTGGCAGGCTCGCCGCCGCCGGCGAACGCCGCGAAGTCAAGCTTCGCGAAATTGAGCGACGTCCGGATGTTGAGGGGCGCCCCAAGTTTCATCGAGCCTTGGCCCGACGCCTTGACCCCGTTCAAGGCAACAGAGGTTTTCTGAAAGGAAAGCTGTCCTGGCCCGGCGTCCACGTCACCTTTGAAGGCAAAGTCTCGCAGACCGTGGGAAGCACTCTGCCCCAGCCATTGCATGAGCTTGTCGACCGAGGCCGATGTGACCGAAACCTGACCCTTGAACGTGCCGCCACCCCCGGCAGCGCCGCTTATGCTGCCTTCGAGGTATTTGGAGGAAACCGAAAGGCTGATCGGCCCGGACGCATCGGCAACGGAGCCGCTGGCCAGAAAGGATGCAGGTGCGAGCTGGGACTTGAACGTCACGGCCTGTCCCCGCCAGACGAGCTTGCCCGTCAAATCGACCGGCTTGCCGACATCGTGAACCTTCGCGTCAAGATTGAGCCCGGTGATGTCGTCGGCCGTCCGGGCCTCGGCAAGTGCTGCCAGCGGAAGCTTGCCTTCCCGAATTCCGACCGTTCCCTGCAGATTGACGCTGCTGCGTATGCGCTCTGCGGTGAGTCCGCGAAAAGCGAACCCCATATCGGCGGTCAGCTTGCCGGACAACGGCACGGATTGTCCGGCCAGCTTCGCTACAGAGCCGATATCCAGCCCTGAACTCGCAATATTGCCGCGTATGGTCGGAGGCGTTTCACCGACATTCGTCGAGGCTTTCGCGGTAACGCTTCCCGCATCGAGGCCGAAGTGCTCCAGCTTTGCCTCGATATGTCCGTCGCGCAGCGTCGCGGCGAGTTGGACATCGGAAGCCTGTATCTTGCCGCCGACCAATTCATCGATGGCGACGCTGATGTCGGCGTCGAACGCAGAGAGCATCGCGAGGTCGGGCCCGCTGGAACCGCCCGGAGCCTTGCCCGCGCTGGAACCACCCTTTCCAATATCGCTCAAGGCGTCGATATCGACGCGCTTTGCCGCCAGGTCGGCGAAGAAGCGATGCCGCGCCCCGGGCTGAAAGAGCGCGTCCATCTGGAAGCTCTGGTCGCCGACATCGAACTTTCCGCCCTTGATCTGATAACTGCCGTTCCCGTTGAGCTGGATCTCTCCACTCGCATGCAAGGAAGAGAATTTGGCAACCGGCGCCGGATCGAGACGCGCCTCGATGGCGATCTGGGCCGGCAGCCGTTTCAGGATCGGCCTCAAGGCGGAAAGGCTCCCGCTCATTTCAACGCGACGGCCGCCGCTGGTGCCGGCCAATGAAAACGAGACCTCCCGGTCGAGGTCCGGAACCCTCAGATCGGCGTCGATTGCCGTCACCTCAGCGGAATTGCCGGTCGACGCGCCTGAGGTGAGGGTGCCGTTCGTTATCGTCAGTTGGTTGATCGCCAGCCGCTCGAGCGTATCGACAACCGCCGCGAACGGATCGGCCTGTACATCCTTCGGTTCCGGAGCTGACGCCACGTTTGCCGAAGCCTTGAGCGCGATTGTCGGATCCGCCAGCGCGACGGACTGTATCTCAAGCTTTTTCGACCATAGGGACGACAGCGTTATCGAAGTCGAGAACCGCGGAGCGGATATCGCGATATCGCCCGTGCCGGTCGAAAGCGAGATATCGTCCGCGACCACCGCCAGCTTGGGCAGCAGCGATAGTCTGACAGGTCCGTCCAGCCGAATTGTCATTCCGGTTGCGGCTGACAGTTGCCGGCTCAGTTCGGCACGAACCCAGTCGGTTGAAACAAGCGCGGGCAGAAGGAAAAGCAGCCCGACGACAAGAACGACGGCTACGGTGAGTGCAGCGACGATTTTTCTCACATCGACCAGCCAAAACGATCGGAAGAATCAGTATCGTCAAACATACATGCTTCTGGCGCGCGACTGAATCCTGCCGAAACATGGGCCCCGCGCCGGACGAATTTCGGACTGTTCCGCGGAGCCCGTCGGCTCTTTCGTCGAGGTCTATCGCGGTCGCAGCCATTTGCACGCAAGTGTTTCCAGACGAAAGGGTTTGGAAACGGTCAGCCGGTTTCCGAGCCATTCGCGTGAAACAGACCGGGCGCATTTTTCCGGCACCCGCCGCCGACATATCAGCCATTTCAAATGGAGGACGTGCCAATGTCTGCGCTCGGAACCCTGCTTCGTTTGAGCCGCGCCATCATCCACGCGCACAACAACGCCAAGGTCAGAAACCTGATGGATGTCCCGCCGCCCGAAACCGGCAGAGACATGGGCCGGCATGTTTCGCCCGACGCCTCCAAAAAGGAGCCTGGCGCCATACACCCCGGAGGACGCTGACACAAGCGGAGTCTCGGACCGGCCTCGCCCCCCTCACCTGGAGACTGGTGTTGCTTTGCGTTGGCGCGCATAGGCCACGCAGGCGTCCACGGTGCTGACGCATAGCGCGTCACGGCTGTTCGGCAAGTTATTGTCGCCGGCATAGGCCACCTCTGCGACGTGGCCGTTGAGCATGCGTATTTGCGTATTGCAATAGCCGCCGGGGGCGACGTTGACCGACCCTCCGACCGCGGGAATCGCGCCCACGGCCATCGTCGGCACCGCGATGCTGAGATTGCCGCGTTGCACGGTGCGCTGGTAGGTCCAAATCTGACCGGAAGGCCCCGTGTCGGCCGTCGCGGTCGGAAAGCCGGCGCACATGCGGACATCGGCCTCGCTGAGACCGACCATCTCCTTGCGGGCAGCGGCCGTGGTGGCGTCGACCTTGGCGATGCTCGACGTATCGTCGGGGATGACGCAGGACGACAGGGTGGAGATGCCTGCCGCAACAAAGGCAAGTTTTCGAATATGCAAGGATGTCATGCCTTCGGTCGGAGTTGTGTGCCGCCCCAGCGCCCTCCTGCCTACCTAGGCAATCGGCCAAACGCGTCAACCCGCGGAATGCCGACGCCTTCCGCGCCGATGCGCTCATACCACCCGGAAGTAGCTCGTCATGCCGGTCTTCTGGTGCTCGATGATGTGGCAATGCAGCAGCCAGTCGCCGGGATTGTCGGCGACGAAGCCGAGCTGCACCTTCTCGTCGGGCTGGATGAGATAGGTGTCGGAGACCAGCGGCTGCACTGCCCTGGTCGAGGACGACAGCACCTTGAAGCTCATTCCGTGCAAATGGATCGGGTGCGCGTGCGGGGTGAGGTTCTCCATGTCGATGATGTAGCTCTGGCCGAGCTTCAGTTCGGCGAGCGGCGCGGTCGGGTCCGGCGTGTCGCCCGGCCACGGCACCTTGTTGATCGCCCAGAAACTGTAGCCGAGCGAGCCGCAAATGCCGTCGGCCGCGACGTTTTCAGCCGTAGCGCTCAGCGCCAGCGGAATACGCTTGGCGCTTGTCAGGTCTACCTCCGCCACCGGGTTCGCTTCGAGCCGGCCGAGATCGCGCAGATCGTGCTTCAGCGATCTGCCGACCGAACGCAGCGTCGCTAGGATTTTCGGCTTGGTGCCCCTGACGTCGCGCAGGCTGACGATCGCGCCCTCCTCGTCGGGCATGCGGATGGCAAGCTCCAGCCGCTGGCCAGGCCCCAGCTGCAAGGCATCCGGCGTAAAACGCTGCGGCACCGGATTGCCGTCGAGCGCGATGACCGTCGCCTCGGCGCCGTCGACGCGGAAGGCATAGATGTGGGTGACGTCGGTGATGGCCGCGCGCAGCCGCACCAGCCCGCCGGCCGGCGCATCGAATTGCGGCTGGCCCTGCCAATTGGCGGTGCGCACCGTGCCGAAGGTGCCGGCCTTGGCCGCGTCGCGCGGCCGGAACGGCTCGATGAACTGGCCGTCGTCGCCAAGCCGCCAGTCGCGCAGGTTGACGACCATCTCGACGTCGAAGACCGGGTCCTTCGGATTCTCGACCACGATCACCCCGGTCAGGCCGTGGCCCATCTGGATCAGCGTGTTGCAATGCGGGTGGTACCAGAAGGTGCCGGCGTCGGGCGGCGTGAATTCATAGTCGAAATGATCGCCCTGATAAACATAGGGCTGCACAAGGAACGGCACGCCGTCCATCTTGTTGGGAACGCGGATGCCATGCCAGTGGATGGTCGTCGGCTCGTCGATGCCGTTGATCAAGCGCGCGGCAAACGGCTCGCCCTTTCTCATCCTGACGACCGGCGGCATGCCGGCCTCGCCGTAGGTCAGCACATTCTTCGTCGGCGCGCCGTCCATCAGCTGCGCCTCGATGGTGGCGGTTTTCAGGATCAGCGGGGCCGACTTGGCGGCTGCAAAGCCGGCCAATCTGCCGATAGTCGCGGCGCCGATGCCGGCCAGGCCTGCGGCAGCTGTGGTTTTGAGAAAGGCGCGGCGCGTGAATATCGTCATATGGTTTCCGTCGGCAGGATGCCTCGGCCGTTGGAATTGAGCTGAACCAGTGAGCCGCCTACCACCATCCGGCGCGCCGGCCTAGTCGCGCAGGCTGAAGACGAAGGGCGCGGTGCGGGTGACGCGGGCGCCGAGCTCCGCCGGCGGCGCCGGCACCGAGGCGCCCTGCAATGCGCCGAGCGCCGCGCGGTCGAGATCGCCATCGCCCGAGGATTGCGCCAGCCGGGCCGAGACCACCCTGCCGGAGGTGTCGACCGTGAAGGTGACGCTCGGCGTCCCCTCGGCCCGCCTGGAGCGCGCCGCGCTCGGATAGCGGGTGTGCCGCCTGATCCACGCCGCCAGGCTCGAATTCCAGCGCGACAGGCCGACGATGGAGCGCGGCGCCGCATTCGAGGACTGCGGTGCTGCCGCCTTCGCCGCCGCCTTGGCGTCGATGCTGGCGGTGGTCGTCGCCTTTGGCGGTGGCGCCTTTTCCTTTTTCACCCGTTCTTTCGGCTTCTCGACCGGTTTTTTCTCGGCCTTCTTCCTGGCTTCGACCGGTCTCTGCGCCTTCATCTCCGCTTCCGCAGGTTTCGGTACCGGCAGCGGAATGACGACGTCCGGCGCGATCGCCTCGACAAGGTCGGGCACGACCTCGTCCAGCGGCGGCTGCTCGTTCAGCGCAGCAACGGCCTGTTCCGCGGGAGCGGCCTGTTTGGCCTCCTGCGTGTCGTCGGTACCGAGGGGCTGTTCAGCGACGGGCTCGGTCCGCTCGGCCACCGGCGCCGGGTCGATCACCGATTTCGCGTCGATGGGCTTTTCCGTCTCCTCCGCCGCATCGGGCGGCTCCGGTGTCACCGTGTCCGGCATTGCCGTCTCTTCCGGCACGGCGGGGGCGATCGCCAGCGGCGCCATCTCGACCGCCAGCGCCGGCGGCGGACCGCCATCCTGCATCTCGGCGAAGCTCAGATTCTGCACCGCATAGGCAACCGCCACATGCGCGGCCAGAATGATTGCGGCGGCGCTCGTCCACAGGCCGGCCTCACGCGCGCCGAAACGCGGCTGCGAAATGCGGGAAAGCGCGGTGACCGTCATGGCGCTGAACCGTCACCCGGAGCCGACGCCGAGTTTACACCAGTTGCCGGAGCTCCAGACTCGGCCGGTCCGCCAGCACTGCCCGACGTAGTTTCGAGCCCCACCAGCGCGACCTTGAGATAGCCGGCGCTACGCAGCAGGTTCATCACCTCCATCAGGTCGCCATAGCCGACCGTCCTGTCGGCGCGCAGGAAGATGCGGGTCTGCTTGTCCCCCTTGGTGCGGCTGTCGAGCACAGCGGCAAAGGCCGGGCGGGGCAGGCTGTCATTGCCGACCGCGAGCGTCAGATCGCTTTTCAGCGTAAGGAACAGCGGTGTCTCGGGCCGCGGCGCCGGCGTAGCCGTCGATCCGGGCAGGTCGACATTGACGTCGACCGTGGCGAGAGGTGCAGCGACCATGAAGATGATCAGGAGCACCAGGATGACGTCGATGAACGGCGTGACATTGATGTCGTGGCTTTCCTCGAGATCGTCGCCGGACGTCTCGCGAATGCGTGCCGCCATCGCCGTTACTCCGCCGCGATCGCCGTTGCCGGCGGCACGGTGCGGAAATCGAGGTCGCGGCTGACCAGCCGCTCGACGCCGGCGGAAGCGTCGGCGAGGATCTGCCTGTAGCCGGCTATCGAGCGCGCGAAGACGTTGTAGATGACGACTGCCGGAATGGCCGCGACGAGGCCCATGGCGGTGGCAAGCAACGCCTCGGCGATGCCGGGCGCTACGACGGCGAGGTTGGTGGTCTGCGCCTGCGAGATGCCGATAAAGGCGTTCATAATGCCCCAGACGGTGCCGAACAGGCCGACGAAGGGCGCCGTCGAGCCGATGGTGGCGAGCAGGCCGGTACCGCGCGACATGCGCCGCGCCGCCGCCGCCTCGATGCGCGCAAGCCTGGAGGCGACGCGTTCCTTCAGGCCGTCGCCGGAGGCATGATCGAGCGCGCCGGCCGACAGCGCCCGTTCCTCTTCCGCCGCCCGCACCAGCAGCGCACCCGGGCCGCCGCTGCGGCCAAGCTCCCGGCCGGCCTGCATCAGCGTCGCGGCGTTGCCGATCGCATCGGCGGCGCGACGGGCCCTCAGCTTGCCGGCGAAGACCTCCAGCGACTTGGCGAGCCAGATCGTCCAGGTGACGAGAGAAGCGAAGGCCAGCCCGACCATGACCGCCTTCACGACGATGTCGGCATTCATGAACATGCCCCAGGGCGACAGGTCATGCGGCAGCGTCAGCGAGATGGAAGGCTCTTCGCTCGTGGTGCCGTTCGCAGCCGGCCGAATGCCTGGAGCGACCGACGTGGCGGCGGGCGCCTGCGCCGGGGGCGTCTGCAGGGTTGGAGCGGCCGGCGCCTGCTCGACCGGCGCAGGCGATCGTCCCTGCGCCGCGGCGACACCAGCCGAAAGAATGAGCGACGCGGCCAGCGCCGCCAAGAGGCTGTTTCGGGACAAGGCTCGTCCTCGCTTCATCATTGCAATGCGGCGGCCGCCATACAGACAGGCGCAGGGCGAGCCGTGCCGGTTGACTATGAAACATGAGTTTGCGAGTCAACTATAAAGATGACTATGCTGCTCCACAATTCATAATGTGCCTATGCCCGCCTGAGCACGCTGCGGGCCTGGACCGCAAGACGGTTGCCGGGCACGATGCGCATGGAGCAAGAAGAGCAGGCGCCGATGATCAAGGCGATATCCTTCGACTTTCCCTATGACGGCAGGCTGGAGCCGCAGCATACGGCGCTGCTGGCGATAGACCTGCAGGAGGATTTCCTGTCGCCGACCGGCTACTTCGCCAGGAAGGGCTACGATCCGTCGCCGCTGCGAGCCATCCTGCCGGCGGTCAACCGGCTGATTGCCGCGGCCCGAGCCGCCGGCCTCACCATCATCCACACCAGGCAAGGCTACCGCGCCGACATGGCCGACATGACGCCTTACGAAAGATGGCGACGCAAGCGGTCAGGGCTCGACGGCACCGATGTCCTGCTGCGCTCCGGCCCGGGTTTCCAGATCGTTCCCGACATCGAGGTGGCGCCTGGAGACATCATCATCGACAAGACCTGCAACAGCGCCTTCACCCACACGGATCTCGAGCTCATTCTGCGGGCGCGCGGCATCACGCATCTGATGTTCGCCGGCTGCACGACGGATGTGTGCGTGCACACCACGTTGCGCGAGGCCTGCGACCGCAACTTCCAGTGCCTGACGATTTCGGACGCTTGCGCCAGCGGCGACCAATATGCGCATGAAGCCGCGCTGCATATGGTGACCGTTGAGGACGGCGTCTTCGGCGCGCTGGCGGACTCGGCGGCCGTCATCAGCGCGCTATCACGGCTCGCGAGCGTGGCGAGCTGAGGATTTCGGGATCGCGCGGATCGCCGGGTTCCGGCCAGCCGATATCCTTGCGGATGTCGAGTGGCAGCAGATAAAGCGTCCGCGCTGCCCGATAGCGTGCACGGGTCGCGGTGTATTCGGCCGCGATGCGAGCGATGGATGACAGGATCGACATTTGCTTCTCCCTTGGTTGATGCCGGGATGGCAACCCGGCACTCACCAAGACGAAACGGGGATGGCTTTTGGAACGGCGAGGATAAATTTTTCTGAACTCACGGGCGCGGCGGCCGCTCGACAGGTCAATGGCAGCGTCCGAATCGCGAACTTGATTGATTGCCGAAAAACTTTTGCATGTACCGTTCCGTTTTCGGTTCGGAGTTCGTCTTGAGGGTCGTAACGGGTGCGAGAGCCAAGCCGGCCTCCGCCGTCAGGACAAACGGAGCCAAGCCATGTCGACCACAGTGACCTTGATCAACGTCTTCACCGCCAAGCCGGGCAAGCAGCAGGAACTCGCCAACATGCTTGCCGAGGGCACGAGGAGTTTCTTCAGCAAGCAGCCTGGCTCGCTGTCGTCATCCGTGGTCGTCGGCGGCGACGGCAGCAAGGTGGCCAACATCTCGCAATGGCGTTCGGCGGACGACATCGCGGCCTTCCGCGGCGATCCCCGCTTCGGCGAGTACATGAAGAGCATCGTCGAGCTCGCCTCCGGCGAGACCATGATGGGCCACACGACTTATTCCCATACGGGCGGGGTGGAGAACTGAAGCAATTCCAGGAAAAGTGTGAAACGGTTGGGTTCGGCGCCTTCGCCGACCTTCTGT
This sequence comes from Mesorhizobium sp. CA5, assembly GCF_020165105.1. NCBI lineage: Bacteria > Pseudomonadati > Pseudomonadota > Alphaproteobacteria > Hyphomicrobiales > Phyllobacteriaceae > Mesorhizobium > Mesorhizobium sp. CA5. The sequence goes on from NZ_JAIUHJ010000017.1 coordinate 59,698, forward strand.
CCGGAATTGCGTCAAACAAAGAGGTAGAGCACGCGTGACCGGTTCGCACGATCAGTCCGTTGCGGCGACCGAAACCAGGCTTCGCGCCTTCGAGCGCGATGCCGCCTTGCTGAGAGCCAAGCTGCACCGCTACGCGTCGCGCATGGTTGGATCGGTCATCGATGGCGAAGACATTGTCCAGGAGGCTTTTGCAAAAAGCTTCGTGGCGATCAGGAATGGCGACATGCCCGACAAGACCGAGCCTTGGTTGTTTCGCATCGCGCATAACGCCGCCCTCGATTTCCTGCGCAAGCGGGCCCGCTTGCGGGGGCGCGAAAGCGAAGTCGAGCTCGACACGATCGCCGACCAGAACTCGGCGCTGGATGCCCGAATTGCCGCCGAGGCGAGCCTGGCCGAACTGATGCAACTGCCGCCGGCGCAACGATGCACGGTCGTGCTGAAGGATGTGCTTGGACACAGCTTGGAAGAGATCGGCGAAATCCTCGAAACTTCCGAGACCGCGATCAAGGGCGCGCTGCAGCGGGGTCGCGAGAGCCTGCGCAAGCTGGCGGCCGCGCCGCGCATCGCGCCGCCCCGCCCGGCGCTCGACCAACACGACATGCGGCGCCTCGGCGATTATGTGGCCGCCTTCAACGCCAGGGACTTCGATACCTTGCGCGGCCTGCTGGCCGAGGACGTCAAGCTGGAGCTGGTCAACCGCCTGCGAGCCGACGGCAAGGAATATGTCGGCAATTATTTCGGCCGCTATGCCGACGAGACGCATTGGCATTTCACGGCCGGCCTCGTCGAAGGCCGGCCCGCTATCCTGGTCACCAGCCCGGAGCGTCCGGACGGACCGCCGCGCTATTTCATCCTCATCGATTGGGAGAACGGCCGGATCGCCGGCATCCGCGACTTCCTGTTCGCGGATTATGTGATGGACGGCCTGGACTATTCCGACGCGGAGCGACCTTAGTCTAGGACGCGCAGTGTTGCGCAAAAGGGTGCGAGGCTAACGCACCCGGCTGCGGACCTTCGGCCTCGCGGCGCGCCAGTGAATTCGCGACCAGCGCGATCGTCTCGCGCCCGATGCGGGCGATCTCGCCCAGGCGGTCGATGCCGCCGATCATGAATTCCTCGACGCCCAGCGCCGCATAGGGCAACAGCGCCAAGGCGAGCCGCGCCGGCGGCCCGGCAATCTCGACCGCCTTGTGATCCGAGGCGCCCGTCCAGCCGTCCGGGCGGATGCGCACCGGAAGCGCGAAGCGCAGCCTGCCGCCGCGGCCGTGCTCGGCGGCGGCGCTGCGCGCGCGCTCCATCAATTGCCTCACCTCGTCGGGCGAACCGGCGGCCAGCTCGAAGACATCGGCATGCTTGCCGGCGACCTTCAGCGCGGTGCCCGACTGACCGCCGAGCCGGATGACGAGATCGGCGCCGTGCGGACCCTTGCGCGGCACGAAGCCGCCGCGCACGCTGTAGAAGGCGCCCTCATGGTCGAAGGGCCTGTCGTTCGACCACAGGCGCTTCAGCAGCACCAGATATTCGTCGATGCGCTGCCACACGACGCTGTGGCCGACCGGCCGCGCCTCGGCATCGCTGTCTTCAAGCGGCTCGCTCAGCATGCGAAGCGACAGACGCCCGCCGCCTCTGCGGTCGAGCGCCGCGAGCTGCTTGGCCGCTACCGTCGGCTCGATAACGCCGGCCCAATGCGTCAGCACCACCTCCAGCGAGCCGGTGCGGTCGAGCGTCTGCGCGGCGATATCCATGTTGGCAAGCAGTCCGGCCGGATCGTCCACCACCAGCTTGCGAAAGCCGGAATCCTCGATCAGCGACAATTTGGTCGCCGTCTCGGCGAAATCGTAAAAGAAGCTGCCATTGGCAGGCTTGCCTGGAACATGCGTGAACTCGATCGGCATTGCCATCTCCTCCATCACGTTGGTCGCCCCGCCCCGAACCCCCGAGTCAAATCCATCTCGTCGGCGCGCGACAGCGCGCCGGCCTTCTTCAGCTCCGATTACTCAACTCAGATTTTTTGGACGGCGGGGCCTTTGGTTTTACGCAATTCCGGACGGAAAACAGATCGCACTTTCCTGGAATTGCTCTGGCCCCGGCTCAGTCATGGGATGATCCCGAAAACGACGGCGCCGGTGAACACGAAGGCAAGCGCAAAGACGAGATAGGCGAACGTGCCGCCATAGGCGGGCCTCCAGCTCTGGTCGGCGGCAAGCCTCTGGCCTTTGCGTTGGGCGTTCTGAATGTAGGACATGGTCGATCCTCCGTCGCGACCGTTAATCTATAAAACTAGTAGACTTTGTCGATTGTTATTTTTGGGCGGTTTCTGGAACAAATTTTTGGGGAGGATGCAATCTGTGGTTTTTCATTCTCGCACGGTAGCGGCATACCCGGTTCCAGGTTCTTCGTTCCAGAACGGCCAGGCGCTCGACGGAGTGGGGGTCGACCCTTGGCGCGTGCAAGGAGATTCGTGCGCCGAGTGGCCCTTTCGCTTGTGGCGGTTGCGATGTGGTTCCCCCACTCCGTCGCTGCTTCGCAGCGCCACCTCTCCTCCCTCCGGAGGGACAGGAAAGGGCGCCGCCCCCTAACGCTCCTCCCGTCGGAACGGCTTCAGCAGCGCCGAAGGCGCGACCGCGTTGCGCGACATGAAGGCCATGGCGACGATGGTGAAGATGAAGGGCAGCATCAGGAAGGCTTCATAGGGGATGTGGCCGAGGCCGCTCGCCTGCATCCTGAGCTGCAGCGCGTCGACGAAGGCAAAAAGCAGCGCCGCGCCCGCCGAGCGCCAGGGATCCCAGCGGCCGAACACGACCAGCGCGATCGCCACCCAGCCGCGCCCGGATACGACGCCAAAGGTAAAGGCGTTGAACTGCGCCATGGTGAGGAAGGCGCCGGCAAGGCCCATCAGCGCGCCGCCGAGGATCACCGCCTGGAAGCGCGTGGCAATCACGCTGACGCCGGCCGAGTCCGCCGCGCGCGGATTCTCGCCGATCATGCGCACCGACAGCCCCCATGGCGTGCGGTAGAGCACGAAGGCGGCGAGCGGGATGGCGATGATCGCCAGATAAACCAGCGTGAACTGGCTGAACACCGCCGGGCCGAGGATCGGGATGTCCGAAAGCAGCGGGATCGGCACCGGCTTGAAGCCGTCGATGCTCGGCGGCACCGATTGCTGGCCGAAGATCAGCCGGTAGAGGAAATAGGCAAGGCCGGATGAGAACAGCGTCACGCCGATGCCGCAGACATGCTGGCTGAGGCCCAGTGCCACGGTGAACAGCGCATGCAGCGCGCCCATCAGCGCCCCGACCAGCACGGCCACCAGTACGCCCAGCCACAGATTGCCGCTAAGGCTCGCCGCGGTGAATCCGGCCATCGCCGACAGCAGCATGATGCCTTCTATGCCGAGATTGAGCACGCCGGCGCGCTCGGAAAACATTTCGCCAAGCGTGGCGAAAGCAAGCGGCGTGGCGATGCGGATGATGGCGGCGAGGAAGCCGACCTGGAAGATCTGCTCGAACACCACGCTCATGCTGGCGCTCCCACGCGGCGGATGCGGTAGGCGGTGAAAAGCAGCGCCACCAGCATGGCCAGCAGCGCCGTGCCCTGGATGACATCGCTTAAGAAAGCCGGCACGCCGGTCGCCCGCGACATCGCCTCGGCGCCGGTCATGACGGCGGCCAGGAAGATCGCCGCCGGTACCACGCCGAGCGGGTTGAGCCTGGCGAGCATGGCGACGACGATGCCGGAATAGCCGTAGCCCGGCGAGATGTCGCTCATCACCTGGAAGTGGACGCCGCCTACCTCGCCGACGCCGGCGAGACCGGCCAGCGCGCCGGAGAGCAGCGCGGTGGAAAGCAGCACGCGCTGCACGTTGATGCCGCCATAGCGGGCGGCTTCCGGGTTCTCGCCGGTGACGCGGATCCTAAAGCCGAGCGTGGTGCGCGCGATCAGGAACCAGCAAAGGGGTGCTGCGATCAGCGCCACGACGACGCCGAGATGCAGCCTTGTGCCTTCGATCAGCACCGGGAAATTGGCCGAGTCCTCGATCGGCGGCGAGATCGGGTAGCCGGAGAAGGTGTCCTTCCACGGCCCTTCGATCAGCGCCATCAGCGCGTAATAGATGACCGAGTTGAGCAGCAGCGAGCTGACCACATCGTCGACCTTGAATTTGACGCGCAATGTCGCCGGCACCAACGCGACGAGAGCGCCCGCAGCCGCGCCGACAAGGGCCATCAGCAGCATAGCGAGATAGCCCGGCATCGGGATGGCGCCGACAAAGCAGCTTGCCACCGCGCCAGCGAGCAGCTGGCCCTCGGCGCCGATGTTCCAGAATTTGGCGCGGAAGGCGATTGCCACCGCAAGGCCGGTGAAGATCATCGGGGCGGCCCGCACCAGCGTCTCGGTGATGGCGTAGCTGTCGCCGAGGGATGCAGACAGCATCACGCCATAGGCCTCGACGACGCCGGCGCCTGCAATCGCGATCAGGCCGCTGCACAGGATCAGTGTGGCGGCGATGGCGACCAGCGGCAGCGCGAGGTTGAACCAGGCGGGCGTCGACGTGCGGGCTTCGAGGCGGAACATCAGGCGTGCCCCTCCGCGCCGGTCATCATCAGGCCGAGCCTTGCGACGGTGGCATCCGCGCTGGGAAGCGTGCCCGCGATGCGGCCCTCATACATCACGGCTATGCGGTCCGAGAGCATCAGCAATTCCTCGAGGTCCTCGCCGATGACGATGATGCCGCAGCCCTTGGCGCGCATGGCGAGGAATTTCTCGTGGATGAAGCGGGCAGCGCCGATGTCGAGGCCGCGCGTCGGCTGCGAGACGATCAGCACCTTGGGGTCGAAGGCGAGCTCGCGCGCAAGAAGCGCCTTCTGCAGATTGCCGCCGGACAACGCTCCGGCGCGCACCATCGGTCCGGGGCAGCGTATGTCATAGGCCTTGATCTGTTGCTCGGCGAAGGCGCGGATGGCGGCCGGGTTGAGCAGGCCCTTGCGGCTGAAGACCTCGGTGCCGATACGCGGCAGCACCATGGAATCGGCTAAAGGCAGGTTTGTGACGAGGCCGGTGGTCATCCGGTCTTCCGGGATGCGGCCGAGGCCGAGCGTCTGCAATTCACGCGGCGAAAATTGCGCAACCGCTTTGCCGGCTATCGTCATCGCTCCGGCCTTGGGCGGCAGCATGCCGGAAATGACATCGGCCAGCGCGCGCTGGCCGTTGCCGGAAACGCCGGCGATGCCGAGGATCTCGCCCGCACGGACGAAAAGCGAGACCTCGCGCAGAGGCGTGCCGGCATGAGCGGAAGTGGATATGCCGTCGAGCGTCAGCACGGAAGCGCCGGGCGTCGAAGCCTGCTTGACCGGCGGGACGATTTCGTGGCCGCACATCAGCTTGGCCATTTCCGCCGACGTGGTGCTTGCCGGATGGTCGACGCGGCCGGCGACCTTGCCGTGGCGCAGGACGACGCAGCGATGGGTGAGGGCCCGCACTTCGTTGAGCTTGTGCGAGATGAAGATGATGCCGAGCCCTTGCGCCGCCATCGAGCGCAGGGCGGCGAACAGGCCGTCCACTTCGCTCGGCGCCAGCACCGCCGTCGGCTCATCGAGGATCAAAAGCCTGGCGCCGCGAAACAGCGCCTTGATGATTTCCAGCCGCTGCTGCTCGCCGACCGACAACGCCGAGACCGGCAGGTTCGGGTCGAGGCTCAAGCCATATTGCCGGCTGATTTCGTCCAGGCGGGCAAGCCCGCGAGCACGGTCGATGCGGCCGGACTTGCCGGCAATGCCGATCAAAAGGTTCTCCAGCACCGTGAGGCGCGGCGCGAGGTGAAAATGTTGGTGCACCATCCCGATGCCGGCGGCCAGGGCGTCGGCGGAGTTGTGGATGGCAACGGGCCTGCCCTCGACCAGGATCTCGCCGGCGTCCGGCGCATAGGCGCCGAACAGCACGTTCATCAGCGTCGTCTTGCCGGCGCCGTTCTCACCGAGCAGGCCGAGAATCTCGCCGGGCGCGACGCTAAGGTCGACGGCCTCGTTCGCCTTGACGGCGCCGAAGCTCTTGGTGATGCCGCGCATTTCGATGAGTGGGGCGGACAAGGGTGCTCCTGACTTGCGATCCGGCCAATCGCGGAGGGCAGCGCTGCACCCCCCTCTGGCCTGCCGGCCATCTCCCCCCCCCCAAGGGGGGAGATCAGATGTCACGGCGGCCTTGCCAACTTTCAACGTTGAAAGCATCGAACACCGTCGACGGAACTGCCAATCTCCCCCCTTGAGGGGGAGATGTCCGGCAGGACAGAGAGGGGGGCCTCGCGCCGCCCCTGGCGTCAATCCGAAACCGGCGTGTTCTCGTCGACGTCGACGCGGAAATTGCCTTCGAGGATCTCGGCCTTCTTCTTCTCGACCAGGTCCTTGACGTCCGCCGGCAGCGTCTTGTCGAACTTGTGGTAGGGCGCCAGATAGGAGCCGCCCTTGGCCATGCGCGAGAAATCGCCATAGTCCTGCGCGGTGAAGACGCCGGCCTTGACCAGCTTGATCGCCTGCTCGACCGTTGGGTACATGTCCCACACCGGGCCGGTGATGACCGTATCCGGCCCGAGGCTGGACTGGTCGGACATGTTGGAGATGGCAAAAATCTTCTTCTCGACCGCAGCCTCGATGACACCGAACCGCTCGGCATAGATGACATCGACGCCGGCATCGATCTGCGCCACGGCCGCTTCCTTGGCCTTGGGCGGATCGAAGAAAGAGCCGATGAAGGCAACCTTCTTCTTGATGTTCGGGTTGACCTCCTTGGCGCCGGCGAAGAAAGCGTTGACCAGCCGATTCACTTCCGGGATGCCCATCGCCGCGACGGCGCCCACCGTGCCCGATTTCGACATCTTTCCGGCGATCATGCCGGAGAGATAGGCGGGCTCGTGAATCCAGTTGTCGAAGACACCGAAATTGGGCTCGGCCGGACCGGCGCCGGAGCCGAACAGCCACGCGGTCTTTGGGAATTGTTTGGCCGTGCGGCGCGACTCGCGCTCGGCGGCGAAGGCGTCGCCCAGCACCAGCTGGTACCCCCCTTGAGCATATTCGCGCATCACGCGGCTGAAGTCGGCGGTCTGCACCTTTTCCGACCATTTGTATTCGATGCCCAGCTCCTTCTCGGCCTTCTGCAGGGCGACATGGATCTGGTTGTCCCACGGCTCCTCGATCGGCGTGGCGAAGATCGCCGCCACCTTCAGCTTCTTGTCCTTGGCGAAGGCCGCGCCGGGCAGTGCAGCCGCCGCTAGGCCGAGCGCGCCGAGTTCCAGCACGTTGCGCCGCGACAGGCCGGCGCGTTGCGTTTTGCTACGTTCGTTTTCCATTGAAGTGCCCCTCTGTTCGACAGCCGTGTCGAGCCGGCCGTTCCAAGAATGTCAGACGCCCAGGACTATGGAACGGCGCCTGAGATTTGTCCACATGGTCAAATTTGGGTGTTGTCGCCTCCGCGTTCGTCATCCACGGGCGGAGCAAGGAGCGTAGCGACGCAGCGCAGACCCGAGGATCCATGCCGCGACGTCTGAGCGCGGCGACGGTGCAGAATAATCGACGGCTGTGCCATCGCTCGTTCTGCACCGTTGCATTCTTTGTCTGATGGAACGGCATGGATTCCAGGGTCTACGCTTCGCTTCACCCTGGAATGACGAAGTTATGGGGCGCCGCCCGCACCTTCCCACGATCCCGTCTCGGCAAACCGCCTCAACGCCGGCGCCGGCTCGAATATCGGCCGGCCGGTCTGCCGGTGCCAGTGCTCCAGCCGCTTGACGATCTTCGCCGCACCTTCAAGCCCGGCCCAGAACATCGGCCCGCCCTTGCCGATCGGGAAGCCGTAGCCATTGACCCAGACGACGTCGATATCGGACGCGCGCGCGGCGATGCATTCCTCGAGTATCTTCGCACCCTCGTTGACCAAGGGATAAAGCGTGCGTTCGAGAATCTCCTCGGCGCCGATCTCGCGCCGCGCAATTCCAAGCTCCGCCGCCTTCGCCCGGATCAGCGCCTCGACTTCCGGATCGGCAATCGTCTCACGCGAGCCGGTCTCGTAACGATACCAGCCGCGCCCGGTCTTCTGGCCGAAATGTCCCTCTTCGCACAGCGCATCGGCGATCACAGCCTTCTGGCCGCGGGCCTTGCGGTTGCGCCAGCCGATATCGAGGCCGGCGAGGTCGCCCATCTGGAACGGCCCCATCGGCCAGCCGTAATCTGTGAAGGCCCCATCGACCTGGCTTGGCGTCGCGCCTTCCAGCAACAGCGCCTCGTTTTCGGCGCCCCGCGCCGACAGCATGCGGTTGCCGACGAAACCGTGGCAGACGCCGACGACGACCGCGATCTTTCCGATGCGCCGGGCGAGATCGGCGACCGTCGCCAGCACTTCTGGCGCGGTCTTCTCGGCGCGCACGATCTCCAGGAGCTTCATGACGTTTGCCGGCGAAAAGAAATGCATGCCGAGCACGTCTTGCGGCCGCGACGTAGAGGCGGCGATTTCGTTCACGTCGAGATAGGAGGTGTTGGTGGCGAGGATGGCGCCGGGCCTGGCGACCGCATCGAGCCTGCCGAACACGTCCTTCTTCACCGCCATGTCCTCGAACACGGCCTCGATGATCAAGTCGCAATCGACGAGATCGGCGTAGTCGGTGCTGCCCTTGAATAGGCCGAGCCGCTGCTGCTTGGCCTCTTCCGTCAACGAGCCGCGGCTGACGGAGACGGCATAGTTCTTCTCGATCGTCGCCAGGCCGCGCCGCAGCGCTTCCTCGCTGGTCTCGAGCAAAGTCACCGGGAGACCGCCGTTGGCAAAGGCCATGGCGATGCCGCCGCCCATCGTGCCGGCGCCGATGATGCCGACGCGTTCGATCCGGCGCTTCTGCAGATCCTTACCCGGCATCTTCGCCGCCTCGCGCTCGGCAAAGAACAAATGCCGCTGCGCGCGCGACTGGTCGCCGGAAACGAGTTTTTGGAAAAGCTCCCGCTCGGCCGCGAGCGCTGCGTCGAACGGCAAGGTGATCGCGTTACGCACGGCTTCGGCGCAGGCAAGCGGCGCGTCCAGTCCGCGGGCTTTCTTGGCCAGATCGGCGGCTTGGCGGTCGAAGGCACCGAGGTCGGTTCCGGCAAGGCGGTCGTTGCGGTCACGCACCGGCACGAACGGTCCGCCTCGATAAACCATTTCGCGGGCGAAACGAACCGCCTCTGCCAACAGATCGGTCTCGACAACCGCATCGGCAAGACCGACGGCCTTCGCCTCGCCGGCCGAGATCGGGCTGCCCGAGACGATCATGCCGAGCGCTTTTGCGGCGCCGACCAGGCGTGGCAAACGTACGGTCCCGCCGCCACCCGGCAACAGGCCGAGCTTTACCTCCGGCAGGCCGAGCTTGGCGCCGGCGTCCGCGACGCGAAAATGGCAACCCAACGCCAGTTCCAGCCCACCGCCGAGCGCCGTGCCATGGATGGCGGCCACCGTCGGCTTGGCGATGGTTTCCAGCAAGGCAACGATGGCGCGCAGTTCCGGTTGCTGGACCGGCTTGCCGAATTCAGTGATGTCGGCACCGGCGACAAAGGTGCGGCCGGCGCAGGCGATGACGATCGCGCTCGCGGCGGGATCGTCGCGCAAAGCGGTGAGCACCTCGTAAAGCGGCTTGCGGACATGAAAGCTCAGCGCATTGACCGGCGGGTTGTCGATGGTGACCACCGCCACGCCGTTCTCGTTCGTGACGCTGACAGAGCTGGACAAGCGGAACCTCCCGAGACCGGCTGCAACCGCGCAAGGGTTTACTAGGCAGCGAGGTGAATGGGAACCCGATCCGGCCCTGGCCCAATTGTTGGCGAGGCCCGGTCAGTTGTCCACGCGGCCGAAGGGCGGCACGTCGCCGATCACCTCGCGCTTGTCCTTGCCGCAGGCGAAGGTCTTTGCCTTGTCGTCGGCGAGCTTGCGCGCCTGGTCGTTGGCCTGCGGGTTGCCAGTGGCTAATACCAGGCCGATCGTGCAGCCTTGCTGCTCTTCCGGTTGCGCGACCTTGGCGACGACCAGCACCTCGGTCGATTTCTTTTCGTCCTCAGGGTTGCTGACGGAGCGGCGGTGGATGGCGGCGAAGGGGATTGCGACGTCGCCATTGGTCTCGATGCGCCATTCCACCTTCGGTCCGGAGCCGTTGAAGGCGGTGAAGCTCTCCCAGACCGCGGTCATGTCGTCGGACGGAAAGCCGTAATAGACGGATTCCCGCGCGTCGTCGTAGCTGATCAGCACCGGGTAGCCGCGGTAGCCGGAGCAGACGAGGCTCGCCCAGTCGCCGTCGCCTTCCGCGGCCTGCGCATAGGTCACGCAGTCCTTCTTCGAGTCGAGCTCGGTATAGGCGCTGGAGATGTCGCCGGCCTGGGCCGCCTGGCAGAAACCGGCGAGGGCAAGCGGGACCAGAAGAGCGCGCATCGCTGGCAACTCCGTTCGAGCTGCCCGAGCGTAACGTCAATCGCTATTTCTTCAAGCTGGCTTCGATCAAGAGATCGGCGTTGCGGGCAACCGCCGCCGCCGGTCCGCCAACGCCAAACAGCTGGCCGCTGATATAAGCGCCCTCGATGAGCAGCAGCAGTCCGTCGCCCAGCGTGTCGGGATCGGCGGCGCCCATTGCGGCGGCCATAGCGCGCAGGCGGCGGCGCAATTCGACCTTGTTATTCTCGCTCACCACCCGCGCGGGATGGCCGCGCTCGGGATATTCCACCGCAGCGTTGGTCATGCCGCAGCCGCGATAGTCCGGCTTTTGCGTGCGTTTGCCTACGCGGGTCAGGAAGGCGATGATCTGGGCGCGCGGATCGCCCGGATGCGCGTCGACCGCTTCGTCGAAGCGTTCCCAGAATTCGAGGTCGTATTTGCGCAGATAGGAGGCGGCAAGCTCGTCCTTGGATGGGAAGCTGCGGTACAGGCTCGGCTTTGTGACGCCGGCGCGCTTGACGATCTCGTCGACGCCGATCGCCCTGATGCCTTCGCGATAAAAGAGGTCGCGCGCCACGTCCAGGATCTTGTCCGCCGCCCTCGGAGCAGGGGGCTCGCTGATCGACGCTTCAATTTTATTGTCGGATGGCATTCAAACAACTCGCTTGACAATGTTACTGACCGGTACGTATGTATGGCTTCACTCCATTGCAACGTACCGGTCAGTAACATGATAATCCAGTCCCGTCCGTTTGGCCAGCGCTACGCATTCGTCGTTGTTGCCGTCATTTTCCTGTGCCTGCTGATCGCGGCCGGGCTCCGTTCGGCGCCCTCGGTGATGATGGTGCCACTGGAGAAAAGCTTCGGCTGGCATCGCGACGTAACGTCCTGGGCCGCCAGCGTCGGCATCCTGCTCTACGGCCTGACCGGTCCGTTCGCCGCCGCGCTGATGGAGCGCATCGGGTTGCGCCGCACGCTGCTCGGCTCGCTGCTAGTGATGTCGGGATCGACCGCGCTCAGCCTGTTCATGACTGAGCCATGGCATCTTTTCATCACCTGGGGCGTGTTTTCTGGCATCGGTTCGGGCGCAGTGGCGAGCGTGCTCGGCGCCACCATCGTCAACCGCTGGTTCAAGACCAATCGCGGCCTGATGATGGGGCTGATGTCGGCCTCCAGCGCCACCGGCATGCTGGTTTTCCTGCCGCTCATCGCCTCGCTGGCGCAGAGCGGCGGCTGGAAGCCGGTGGCGATTGCCGTGGCGCTGGCCACCGCCGCGCTGATACCCTTCGTCTTGCTGCTGGTGCCGGAGCGCCCCGCTTCGATCGGCCAGGTTCGTTACGGCGCCGATGCCGACGACGTGCCGCCGGTGTCGCCGGCATCGCAGGGCAATTTCCTGGCGCACACGCTGAACACGCTGCGCCGCGCGGCGGGCACGCGGGTGTTCTGGTATCTGTTCGCCACCTTCTTCGTCTGCGGCTTCACGACCAATGGACTCGTCGGCACGCATCTCATCGCCTTCTGCGGCGATATGGGCATCGGCGAGGTGCAGGCAGCCGGGCTGTTGTCGATGATGGGCATTTTCGACCTGATCGGTACGACGTTGTCCGGCTGGCTCACCGACCGTTTCGATCCGCGCAAGCTGCTCGGCGTCTATTACGCGGTGCGCGGTCTGTCGCTGATCTACCTGCCCTATTCCGGCTTCTCGGCTACCAGCCTGGTCATCTTCGCCGTGCTCTACGGGCTCGACTGGATCGCCACCGTGCCGCCGACGCTCAGGCTCGCCAACGAAGCCTTCGGCGATCGCAGCGGACCGATCGTGTTCGGCTGGATCGTCGCCGGCCACCAGGTGGGCGCCGCCGCGGCCGCGGCCTTCGGCGGCACGATGCGCGAGCTGCAGGGCAATTACGAGCTGGCCTTCCTGATCGCGGGGATGACCGGCATCGCGGCGGCTTGTATCTCGCTGTTGATCAACACGAGCAGGCCGGCCTTCGGGCCGGAGCCGCAGGCGGCTTAGGCGCGACTTTCCCTTCTCCCCTTGTGGGAGAAGGTGGCCGCGAAGCGGCCGGATGAGGGGTGCTCCAGGGAACACCGACGCCTCACTCCGCTGGAACACCCCTCATCCGTCTCGGCGCTTGCGCGCCGATCCACCTTCTCCCACAAGAAGGGGAGAAGGAAGATGTCGACTGTTATCAAAACTTCATGGTTCCGATATGCGCCTGAAACATTGAAGCGAGAGCTTGGCGGTCCCGCTCAATGCCATCCCGGAGACAGCCATGAACAAGCTTTCGCTCACCCGCCGCGCTTTCGTCACTTCGGCCAGCGCCTTCGGCCTTGTCGGCGCCTCCGGTCTGGCGCTGCCCTATTATTCCCGCGCCAGCCAGCGTCCGGCCTTCACGCATGGCGTCCAGTCCGGCGATGTCGATGCCACCTCGGGCATGGTTTGGACCCGCACCGACCGACCGGCGCGCGTGATGTATGAAGTGTCGACGACCGAAAGCTTCGCCAATGCGACGCGGCTGGCTGCGCTCGATACCTCGCCGGCCAGCGACTACACGGTGAAGCGGCTGCTCACCGATCTCGCCTCGGACCAGGACATCTTCTACCGCATGGTTGCTGCCGATCTTTCCGACATCAATGCCGTGTCCGAGCCGATCGTCGGCCGTTTCCGTACCGCGCCGTCGTCGAAGCGCGACGTGCGCTTCGCCTGGTCGGGCGACACCGCCGGCCAGGGCTGGGGCATCGACGAGACCGGCATGAAGACCTATTCGACAATCGCCCAGCACACGCCGGACTTTTTCCTGCATTCCGGCGACACCATCTATGCCGACGGCGCCATGAAGGACGAGGTCGACCTGCCCGGCGGCGGCAAGTGGAAGAACGTTGTCATGATCGACGGCAAGCGCAAGGTCGCCGAGACGCTGGACGAATACCGCGACCAGTGGAAATACAACATGATGGACAAGCATGTGCTTGGCCTGTCGGCCATCTGCCCGACCTTCTACCAGTGGGACGACCACGAGGTGCTCAACAACTGGTCGGATTCGAAGGACCTGACCGCCGACGACCGCTACAAGGAAAAGTCGATCCATGTGCTGGCGGCCAGGGCGGCTCGCGCCTTCCATGAAATGACGACCATCCGCTACGAGCCGTCGGAGCCAGGCCGCGTCTACCGCAAGGTCTCGCATGGGCCGTTGCTCGACGTGTTCTTCCTCGACATGCGTTCCTATCGCGGCCCGAACGGCCCCGACATGGAAGAGACGCTGACTCCGAAGTCGCGCATGATCGGCGAGGAGCAGTCCAAGTGGCTGAAGCGCGAGCTGGCGAATTCCAAGGCAACGTGGAAGGTCATCGCCGCCGACATGCCGCTTGGCCTTGTCGTCTGGAACGACGCGGCGAAGAAGGCCGGTGCCGAGGCGGTCGCCAACGGCGACAATGGCGCGCCGAAAGGCCGCGAGCTCGAATTCGCCGATGTGCTGCGCTTCATCAAGAATGCCGGCATCACCAACACGGTGTGGCTCACCGCCGACGTCCACTACACCGCGGCGCATTACTACAATCCCGACAAGGCGCAGTTCCAGGATTTCAATCCGTTCTGGGAATTCGTCTCCGGCCCGATCCACGCCGGCACCTTCGGCCCCAACGACCTCGACATGACCTTCGGGCCGGAGCTGAAGTTCATAAAGGCGCCAACCGCCGAACAGGGCCAGAACCTGCCGCCGTCGGCCGGGCTGCAGTTCTTCGGTCTGGTCGACATTTCCGGCGCGACCGAACAGCTCACCGTGCGGCTGATGGATCGCGACGACAACGAGCTTTACAAGGTTACGCTCGATCCGGTGCGGTCGGCTTAGGCTGCGTTGATATTCAGGTGATGCCGGCCTGCGAACAATGGTTTCCTGCGCTTCCGGTGCTCACGTACTTTAAGTACGCTCCGCTCCGGTTCTCGGAAACCACCGTTCTCGGCCCGGCCTAACCTCAACACACCCTGGGCCCAGCAGCCGCTCGGCCTAATGCCGCGATGTCAAAGCGCCGTGACAGTCCAGAACTGAACTCGGAAATGCCGTGAAGAGCGTCAATCCGGATAGCAAGCCGTGGGAATCTTCGGCCAGACCGCGGTGTCGCAGTTGGCATCCTTCTGGCGCTGCTTGAAGGCGGCGCTGACCGGGCCGGTGACGATCGGGTCGACGCCGTCGGGGGCGTCGGCGAACATCTGCTGCGCGGTCCTGGCGTCGGGCGGTACGATCGGGTCGGCTTGCCGAAGCGCAGCCGCCGACTGCGCGGCACCGGCCGCGACGAGCACGCCAAGCGCCGCCCACGCGAAAACCGGACGCAATCTGGACATCTGATCGGTCATGAACATGGAACTGTCCGGCCCCTCAAAGGTTCCGCCTTGGTTAACGGAATCATTTCACACCAAGACGTTTAAGAATCAGTGACCATGTATTTGGGGTCGGGCCTCCCCTTTCGCAATTGCGAAAAACCTTGTATGAGCCGCGCAACCGAAAAAGGCGGCGCCTCTGGGCCTGCTGCCTGCAACGCTCCCGAGACCAGACAATGAACCTCCGCAATATCGCGATCATCGCGCATGTCGACCATGGCAAGACCACCCTCGTCGACCAACTCCTGAAACAGTCCGGCGCCTTCCGCGACAACCAGCGCGTCGCCGAGCGCGCCATGGATTCCAACGACCTCGAAAAGGAACGCGGCATCACCATCCTGGCCAAGGCGACCTCGGTCGACTGGCATGGCACCCGCATCAACATCGTCGACACGCCCGGACACGCCGATTTCGGCGGCGAGGTCGAGCGCATCCTGTCGATGGTGGATTCGGCGATCGTGCTCGTCGACGCCGCCGAAGGGCCGATGCCGCAGACCAAATTCGTCGTCGGCAAGGCGCTCAAGGTCGGCTTGCGCCCGATCGTCGTCATCAACAAGATCGACCGTCCGGATGCCCGCCATATCGAAGTGGTCAACGAGGTGTTCGACCTGTTCGCCGCGCTCGACGCCACCGACGAGCAGCTCGACTTCCCGATCCTCTACGGTTCGGGCCGCGATGGCTGGGTTTCGGAAAACCCCGAGGGTCCGAAGGACCAGGGTCTCGCCCCGCTGTTCGATCTCGTCGTCAAACACGTGCCGGCGCCGACGGTGCATCCCGGCCCGTTCCGCATGATCGGCACTATCCTCGAGGCCAACCCGTTCCTCGGCCGCATCATCACGGGCCGCATCGAGTCCGGCACGCTGAAGGCCAACCAGGCGGTCAAGGTGCTGCACCATGACGGCACGCAGATCGAGACCGGCCGTATTTCGAAGATCCTCGCCTTCCGCGGCCTCGAGCGCCAGCCGATCGACGAGGCCCAGGCGGGCGACATCGTGGCCATCGCCGGCCTGTCGAAAGGCACCGTCGCCGACACCTTCTGCGATCCGACGGTGAGCGAGCCGCTGCATGCGCAGCCGATCGATCCGCCGACCGTGACCATGTCCTTCCTCGTCAATGACTCGCCGCTTGCCGGCACCGAGGGCGACAAGGTGACCAGCCGCGTCATTCGCGACCGGCTGCTGCGCGAGGCCGAGGGCAATGTCGCGCTGAAGATCGAGGAATCGGCGGAGAAGGATTCCTTCTTCGTGTCCGGCCGCGGCGAATTGCAGCTCGCCGTGCTGATCGAGACGATGCGCCGCGAAGGTTTCGAGCTTGCCGTGTCGCGTCCGCGCGTCGTCATGCAGAAGGGCGAGGACGGCCAGCTGCTGGAGCCGGTCGAGGAAGTCGTCATCGACGTCGACGAGGAGCATGCCGGCGTCGTCGTGCAGAAGATGTCGGAACGCAAGGCCGAGATGGTCGAGCTGCGCCCGTCCGGCGGCAACCGCCAGCGCCTAGTCTTCCACGCGCCGACGCGCGGCCTGATCGGCTATCAGTCCGAATTGTTGACCGACACGCGCGGCACCGCCGTGATGAACCGGCTGTTCTTTGCCTATGAGCCGTATAAGGGCGAGCTGCCCGGCCGCACCAATGGCGTGCTGATCTCCAACGAGCAGGGCGAATCGGTCGCCTATGCGATGTGGAACCTGGAAGACCGCGGCCCGATGATCATCGATCCGGGCGTCAAGGTCTACCAGGGCATGATCATCGGCGTCCATTCGCGCGACAACGACCTCGAAGTGAACGTGCTCAAAGGCAAGAAGCTCACCAACATCCGCGCCGCCGGCAAGGACGAAGCGGTGAAGCTGACGCCGCCGATCCGCATGACCCTGGAGCGCGCGCTGGCCTGGATCCAGGACGACGAACTGGTCGAGGTGACGCCGAAGACCATTCGCCTGCGCAAGCTCCATCTCGACCCGAACGAGCGCAAGCGTTTCGAAAAGGCTGCCAAGGTGATGGGCGCGGCGTAAGGTTTTCAGCCAAGCGTTCAAAAGAGGGAGCGGTCGCTCCCTCTTTTCGTTTCAGCGGCAGACGGCTGCTTTCGTTTCAATTTAGGGTCGGCGCGGCCCCTCATCCGCTTGCCGGCACCTTCTCCCCGTGAACGGGGAGAAGGGAATCTCGCGCGAACTCCGGCGCTCTTTCTGCAACGTTGGTGATTGGCGAATCGGCGACGACAGCCCCTTCGCCCCGTTCAACGGGGAGAAGATGGCGGCAGCCAGATGAGGGGCGGCGCCGGCGCTGGCAGTTGTTGTCGCCTTGATCAACGTTCGCGCCTTGTTGGGCGTGCCAAATCTAGTACGATCGGCTATCGTTCTTTATCTCTTATAGGGAGCGACCCCATGCATCTCGCCTCGTTGCTGATCTTCGCCGCCGCGCTCTTTGTCGCCGCCGGTTCGCCCGGCCCGTCGATCGCAGCCTTGGTGGCGCGGGTGATCTCGAAAGGATTCCGCGACGTCTTCCCGTTCCTGCTGGCGATGTGGATCGGCGAGGGCGTCTGGCTTTCGCTGGCGGTGTTCGGGCTCGCCGTCGTGGCGCAAACCTTCCACTATGCCTTCGTCGTCGTGAAATGGGTTGGCGTCGCCTACCTTGCTTATCTCGCGTTCAAGATGTGGACGGCGCCGGTCGAGGCGAAGGAGGGTGAGATGCCGCGCGAGGACTCGCCCCTGAAACTTTTCCTTGCCGGCATGGCGGTGACACTCGGCAATCCGAAAATCATGATGTTCTATCTGGCGCTGCTGCCGACCATCATCGATCTGGCTTCGGTCAGCGTGATCGGCTGGGTCGAGCTGACGCTGACCATGGCGCTCGTGCTGATCGTCATCGATCTCGCCTGGGTGCTGGCCGCCTCCCAGGCGCGCCGGCTGCTGAAGAGCAAGCGCGCCATGAAGATCGCCAACCGTGTCAGCGCTACGACGATGGCGGGCGCCGCCGCCGCTATCGCCGCGCGATAGAGCGCCGGCCTCACATCATTTCAATGATCGGCGCGACCTCGACAGTGAAAGCCGGGTCCATCAGGATCGGGCAGTCCTTGGCTTTGGCGACGGCATCGTCGATATCCTTGGCTTCGACGATGGTGTAGCCGGCGGTCGGATTGCTGCCGCCATTGTTCTCGATCTTGCCGCCGGGCAGCACCGTCTTCGACATGCCGACCGGATTGCCGCCGTCGACCACGGCCGAGCCGAGCTTGTCGTACCAGCCCGTCCAGGCATCCATCGCCGCTTTGCGTTCGGCTTCGTCGGTCGGCATCTTGCCGGAACCATGATAGACATAGAGAAATTTCGCCATGTTCTCCTCCCTTGTCGGCGGCGTCGAACCGGCATGCGGCCACGCCGCTTGCGATATGCAGTGATGCTGCAATCCGATATGCGGCCTGGCCGCAATCCTGATCATCGGACCAAAACGAAACAGGCAATCGATGTTAAGTTGAGTCTAATGTAACGAGCTCACCTTGCCATGGCGTGATATTCGGGATTGGGCCGCATGTCGACCGCGGCCGCCACCCGGTTCGACATGTTGAAGAAGGCGGCGGTCGAGGCGATGTCCCAGATGTCGCGGTCGGTGAAGCCGGCCTGGCACAAGGCGGCGCGATCGGCCTCGACGATTTTAGCCGGCTCCTCGGTCAGCTTCACAGCGAATTCGAGCATGGCGCGCTGCCGGTCCGACAGATCGGCGGCGCGAAAATTCATCACCATCATCTCGCCGAAGGCCGGTTCGCCCGACAGCTGGCGCACCGCCGCGCCATGCGCGGTCAGGCAATAGAAGCAGTGGTTGATCGAGGAGACGACCACGGCGATCATCTCGCGCTCCAGCTTCGACAAGTCGGACTCGCCCAGCATCAGGTCGTTATACATGTCAGTGAAGGCGCGCAGCTTCTTCTCGTCGAAGGCGTAGGCGAGAAGCACGTTTGGCACGAGGCCGAGCTTCTCCCGGCATTTGTCGAAATAGGCTTTCGTCGCCTCGCCGAGCTCCGCCTGGACAAGGTCGAGCGCGGTTACTTTGCCGGTCATGACTGTTCTCCTCGCGCTGTGATGGCGTCGGTTGGAATTTTTTTAAGCGCCGTCAAACCTTTGTCGCCAAACGGCGGTCATCTGGCTACCATAGTCGCAAAAGCATATAACGGGAGGGACTAAGCGTCATGGCCAGCGTGAAATCCAAGCCGAAGAGGAAAGCCGCCGCCGCGAAAGCGGAGGAGAAACCCGCAAGGCTTGCCGACTATCTGCTGGCGCGGGCGCCCGCCGAGGACATCGCGGCCTATGACGTGGCCGACCTCGAGCGCGCCGGCGAGCTCGCCGCCCAAGCAGTCGCCAGCCACAGGAAGGGCGAGAGCGTCGTTGCCGTCGAAGCCGATTCGGGCGTTGCCTGCGACGGCCGGCCGGTCACGGTCATCACCGTCGTCAACGACAACATGCCGTTCCTGTTCGATTCCATCCTCGGCGAAATCACCGAGACAAGCGGTGAGCCGACCTTGGTCACCCATCCGATCGTCACCGTCCGCCACGGCAAGACCGGTGTGGTCGAGGTGCTTGGCGACGGCGGCAAGGAGGATGACGACCGGCTGAGCGTCGTCCATGTTCATATCCCGCGGCTGACCGCCGAGCAGGCCAAGAGCCTCACCGGGCGGCTGCACAAGGTGCTTTCGCAGGTCCGGGCGGCCGTCGTCGACTGGAAGCGGATGCTCGCCCGCCTCGACCAGGCGATTTCCGAATTCCGCTATTCGGCGGTGCCGCTCGACAAGAAGAGCGTCGCCGAGGCGATCGCCTTCCTCGAATGGCTGCGCGACGACAATTTCACCTTCCTCGGCATGCGCGAGTTCAAATATACCGGCGGCGAGGAAAGCGGCTCGCTGGAGCGCGCCGACAAACCCGGCCTGGGCATCCTGTCGGATCCGGATGTGCTGGTGTTGAGGCGCGGCACCGAGGCGGTGACGACGACGCCGGAAATCCGCGCCTTCCTGCACGGGCCGGAGCCGCTGATCGTCACCAAGGCCAATGCCAAGTCGTCGGTGCATCGCCGCATCTATCTCGATTACATCGGCATCAAGACCTACACGTCGAAGGGGACGCTCGCGGGCGAGCTGCGCATCGTCGGCCTGTTCACCTCGACCGCCTACACGCGCTCGGTGATGAAGATCCCCTATCTGCGCTCAAAGGCCGAGACCGTGATCTCGAAATCCGGTTTCGATCCGCACGATCATTCCGGCAAGGCGCTGATCAACATCCTGGAAAGCTATCCGCGCGACGAGCTGTTCCAGGTTCCCATTCCCATCCTGCGCAAGCACGCCAGCGCCATACTCGGGCTGATCGAGCGGCCGCGCGTGCGGGCGCTGGTGCGCGTCGACCAGTTCGACCGCTTCGTCTCGATCATCGTCTTCGTGCCGCGCGACCGCTACGACAGCGTCGTGCGCGAGAAGGTCGGCACCTATCTCAAGACGGTGTTCGAGGGCCGGCTGTCGGCCTATTACCCGGCCTTCCCGGAAGGCGGGCTGGCGCGCGTGCATTTCATCATCGGCCGTTCCGGCGGCAAGACCCCGAAGGTCGAGCAGTCGGCGATCGAGGCGGCGATTCGCGACATCGTGCGCACTTGGGAGGACGCGCTCGCCGAAGCCGCGGAAGCCGCCGGCAGCGATCCGGCGCTGAAGGCGATCGCGGCGCGTTTCCCCGAAAGCTATCGCGACAGCTTCTCGGCCGCCGTGGCGCTGGCCGATGCCGGCCGCATCGCGAAGATCGGGGCCGACAATCCGATCGCCATCGACTATTACCGCCATGCCGACCAGAAGCCGCACCAGGCGGCTTTGAAGATCTATCATTTTGGCAGCCCTGTCGCGCTGTCGCGGCGCGTGCCGGTGCTGGAAAACATCGGCTTCCGCGTCATCAGCGAGCGCACCTTCGAGGTCGCCGACACCGGCTCCGGCAAAGTCTTCATCCACGACATGGAACTGGAGAACAGCTATGGCGCGCGAATAGACATCTCCGACGGCGGCGCGCTCTTCGAGGACGCCTTCCTGTCGGTCTGGCGCGGCGATGTCGACAATGACAGCTATAACGGCCTGGCCCAGACCGCCGGCCTGTGGTCTGGCGAGATCGCCATCCTGCGCGCCTATGGCCGCTATCTGCAGCAGGCCGGCATTCCGCAGAGCCAGGATTTCATCGCCGCCGCGCTCAATCGCTATCCCGAGATCGCGCGCGGCCTGCACGCGCTGTTCGTCGCCCGGCTCGGTCCGGCGGCCGAAGGCGAAGGCGCGGTCGCGGCCAAGCACCTCAAGGCCAAGATCAAGGATGCGCTGGAGGAGGTGCCCAATATCGACGACGACACCATCATCCGCCGCTATCTCAACCTCATCGAAGCCTCGCTTCGCACCAATCATTTCGTAACCGATACGAAACAAAAAGGGCAGTCGCTGGCGATCAAGCTCGATTCGCAGGCGGTCGAGGGACTGCCGGCGCCGAGGCCATGGCGCGAGATCTTCGTCTACGGATCCGAGGTGGAAGGCGTGCATCTGCGCTTCGGCCCGGTGGCGCGCGGCGGCCTGCGCTGGTCGGACCGCGCCCAGGATTACCGCACCGAGGTGCTGGGGCTGGTCAAGGCGCAGCAGGTCAAGAACGCCGTCATCGTGCCGGTCGGCGCCAAGGGCGGCTTCTATCCCAAGAAGCTGCCGATGAGCGCCGGGCGCGATGCCATCTTCGAAGCAGGCACCTCGGCCTACAAGAACTTCGTCTCCAGCCTGCTTTCGATCACCGACAATATCGGCGTCGACGGCGTCATTCCGCCAGCAGGCGTGGTGCGGCGCGACCAGGACGATCCCTATTTCGTCGTCGCCGCCGACAAGGGCACGGCGACCTTCTCCGACACCGCCAACGCGATCTCCGAGAAGCATCACTTCTGGCTGGACGACGCCTTCGCCAGCGGCGGCTCGGCCGGCTACGACCATAAGAAGATGGGCATCACCGCCAAGGGCGCCTGGGAAGCGGTGAAGCGGCATTTCCGCGAGATGAACCGCGACATCCAGACCTCGCCCTTCACCGTGGTTGGCGTCGGCGACATGTCGGGCGACGTGTTCGGCAACGGCATGCTGCTCTCGCCGGCCACCAGGCTGATCGCCGCCTTCGACCATCGCGACATCTTCATCGATCCCGATCCGGACCTGGCCGCCTCGATGGCCGAGCGGCAGCGCATGTTCGCGCTGCCGCGCTCGTCCTGGCAGGACTACGACAAGTCGAAGCTGTCGGAAGGCGGTGTCATCGTCTCGCGCAACCAGAAATCGATCACGCTGCCGCAGGCCGCGGCCGCCGCGATCGGCCTCGCCAAGACCACGGCTACGCCGGTCGAGATCATGAACGCCATCCTCAAAGCGCCGGTCGACCTTTTGTGGTTCGGCGGCATCGGCACCTATGTGCGGGCTTCAGGCGAAAGCAACGCCGATGTTGGCGACCGCGCCAACGACGCCGTCCGCGTCACGGCGCTCGATGTCCGGGCGAAAGTCATCGGCGAGGGCGCCAATCTCGGCGTCACGCAACGGGCGCGCATCGAGTTCGGCATGAATGGCGGCCGCTGCAACTCGGACGCCATCGACAATTCGGGTGGCGTCAACTGTTCCGACGTCGAGGTCAACATCAAGATCGCGCTGGCGTCGGCGATGCGCAAAGGCTCGCTGGCGAGGCCGGCGCGCAACAAGCTGCTCGCCGAGATGACCGACGAGGTGGGCGCACTGGTGCTCGCCAACAACTACCAGCAGACGCTGGCGCTTTCGCTGGCGCGCAAGCGCGGGCTCGCCGACATCGCGCACCAGGCGCGCTTCATGTCGGCGCTGGAAGCGCGCGGCCTGCTCGACCGGGCGGTCGAGACGCTGCCTTCGCCGGCGGCGCTTGCCGAACGCGAGGCGCGCGGCGAGCCGCTGACCCGGGCCGAGCTCGGGGTGCTGCTCGCCTATGCCAAGATCGTGCTGTTTTCCGATATCGTCGCCAGCGACGTGCCGGACGATCAGCATTTCGATCGCGATCTGATGGGCTATTTCCCGGAACGCATGGCGAGGAAATTCGCCGGCGAGATCCGCGGTCACCGGCTGCGGCGCGAGATCATCGCGCGCGTGCTCGCCAACGATCTGGTCAATCGCGGCGGACCGTCCTTCGTCAACCGGCTGCAGGAAGCCACGGGCCGCACGGCGGCCGATGTGGTGCGCATCTTCGCCATGGTCCGCGACGGCTTCGCGCTGCCCGCGCTCTATCGCGAGATCGACGCGCTCGACAACCATATTGACGGGCAGGTCCAGCTCGATCTCTATCAAGCGATCAGCCGGCTTATCTTTGTGACCAGCGGCTGGTACCTGAAGCACGAAGCCGGCTCCGCGCCGCTTGGCCAGCGCATCGCCGAATTGCAGGAGGCGCGCAAGGCGCTCGAGCCGAAGCTTCTCTCGCTGCTGCCGGCCTTCTCACGCGAGCGCGTCGAGGAGCGGCGGCACAGCCTGTCCAAGAGCGGCGCGCCGGAGAAGCTCGCCGGGCAGCTCGCTCTGGCCGAAGTGGCTGAGCTGATCCCCGATGTCGCGCTCACCGCGCGCACGGCCAATGCCGACATCGTCAGTGCGGCCAAGGCCTTCTTCGCCGTCAGCGATGCCTTCCGCATCCCGCGCGTCGAGGAAGCCGCGCGCTCGATCATGCCGCCGGACTATTACGACCAGCTGGCGCTGTCGCGCGCGGCCGACACGATCGGCGTGGCGCGGCGCGGCATCGCGGTGGCGGCGCTCACCGCGTACGGCACGGCGGCGGATCCGGTCGCGGCTTGGCTGGAAGCCGGCGGCGACCGCGTCGCGCGCATCCGCGAGCGGCTGCAGGCGCTGACCGAAGGCGGCGACATCACCGTGTCGCGGCTGTCGGTGGCATCGGGCCTGATGAGCGACCTGACGGGGATGTGAAGTTCCTCGCCCCACGAAGTGGGGAGAGGTGCCGAGCGCAGCGAGGCGGAGAGGGGCCTTCGCAGGGCGGAGATCTTCTTTGAATGATCAACCTGCCGGAGGTCGCCGCATTCCCCTCTCCGTCTCGGCTTCGCCGAGCCACCTCTCCCCACTTCGTGGGGCGAGGAACCCGAACGGCGCCGCTTGTCCATTTGCATCGCTGGCTGAAAACATGCAGACATGGCGCCCGACGCGAGCGGTGCCAGAGGAATCAGCATGGTGGCGGTAGAAACAGTGCAGCGGGCATCGGGGCGCGGCATCTGGGGGTGGATGTTCTTCGACTGGGCGGCGCAGCCTTTCTTCACCGTCGTCACGACATTCATCTTCGGACCCTATTTTGTCTCGCGCATGGCGAGCGATCCGACTGCCGGGCAGGCCGCGTGGGGTTACGGCATCGCCGCCGCGGGCCTGGTCATCGCGGTGCTGTCGCCGGTGCTCGGCTCGATCGCCGACCAGACCGGGCCGCGCAAGCCGTGGATCGCCTTCTTCGCGGCCATCAAGATCGCCAGCCTCACGCTTTTGTGGTTCGCGGCGCCGGGCTCCAACCTTTTCCTGGTCGTGCTCTTGTTCTCGCTGGCTTCGGTGGCGGCCGAATTCTCGACCGTGTTCAACGATTCCATGATGCCGCGGCTGGTGCCGAAGGAAGAGATCGGCCGGATCTCCAACATGGCCTGGGGGCTCGGCTATCTCGGCGGCATGATCGCGCTGATCTTCGTGGTGCTGTTCCTGGCCGGCAATCTCGAGACCGGCAAGACGCTCATCGGCCTCGATCCGTTGTTCGGACTTGATCCGAAACTCGGCGAGGACGCGCGCTTCACCGGGCCGATGTCGGCCGGCTGGTATTTCCTGTTCATCCTGCCGATGTTTTTATTCACGCCGGACGCCACCAAGGGGATCCCGATCGGCCCGGCGGTGCGCGAGGGCCTGTCCGAGCTGAGGTCCACCCTGGTGGAAGTGCGCCAGCGCAGCGGCATCCTGCGCTTTCTCCTGGCCCGCATGATCTATCAGGATGGCGTCAATGCGCTGCTGGCGCTCGGCGGCACGTTCGCGGCCGGCATGTTTCGCTGGTCGATCACCGAGATCGGCCTGTTCGGCATCATCCTCAATGTCGTCGCCATCTTCGGCTGCTGGATCGCGGCGCGGCTCGATACAGCGCTGGGCTCGAAGGCCGTGGTGATGATTGCGCTGGTCATGCTGTCGGTCGCCACGATCGGCGTCGTCTCCACGGGACCGGGCTTCACGCTGCTCGGCCTGATCCCCCTGCCGACCGCCGATTCCGGCGGCCTGTTCGGCACAGCGGCCGAGAAAGCCTATATCCTCTACGGCCTGCTGATCGGGCTGGCCTTCGGTCCGGTGCAGGCGTCATCGCGATCCTACATGGCGCGCAGCGTGACCGCCGCCGAGTCCGGCCGCTATTTCGGCATCTATGCGCTGGCCGGCCGGGCGACGAGCTTCCTGGCGCCGTTTATGGTGGCGAGCATCACCACCATCAGCGATTCGCCGCGGCTCGGCATGGCGGCGATCATCCTGTTCCTCGGCATCGGCATGGCGATCCTGGCGGGGACACCCTATCCGGCGGATAAGCCGAAGGCGTAGCGCGACTTTTCCTTCTCCCCTTGTGGGAGAAGGTGGATCGGCGCGGAGCGCCGAGACGGATGAGGGGTGCTCCAGCTTGGCGAACATGCCCGTCGAAAGCTGCAATCGCCCACGCCTCATCCCCTGGAGCACCCCTCATCCGTCGCCTTCGGCGACACCTTCTCCCACAAGGGGAGAAGGAAGAGGCGCTAATGCCTGAAATGCCTCACTCCGGTGAACACCATGGCGATGCCGTGCTCGTCGGCGGCGGCGATGACGTCCTCGTCGCGCATCGAGCCACCGGGCTGGATGACTGCCGTGGCGCCGGCTTCGATTGCCGACAAGAGGCCGTCGGCGAAGGGGAAGAAGGCGTCCGAGGCGACGACCGAGCCTTTGGTCAGCGGCTCGGCGAGGCCGGCCGCTTCGGCAGCGTCGAGCGCCTTACGGGCGGCGATGCGCGAGGAATCGACGCGGCTCATCTGGCCGGCGCCGATGCCGACGGTCGCGCCGTCCCTGGCATAGACGATGGCGTTGGACTTAACGTGCTTGGCGACGCGGAAGGCGAATTTGAGGTCGGCCATCTCAGCCGGCGTCGGCGCGCGCTTCGTCACCACCTTGAGCTCGAGATCGTCGACGACCGCATTGTCGCGGCCTTGCACCAGCAGTCCGCCGGCGACGGATTTCACCGTCGTGCCGGCGGCGCGGGGATCGGGCAGGCCGCCGGTGACCAGCAGGCGCAAATTCTTCTTCGCCGCGACGATGGCGGCGGCCTCGTCGGTGGCGTCGGGCGCGATGATGACCTCGGTGAAGGTCTTGACGATCTCTTCCGCCGCCTCGGCGTCAAGGATGCGGTTGATGGCGACGATGCCGCCGAAGGCCGAGACCGGATCGCAGGCCAACGCCTTGGCGTAGGCCGCCTTCAGCGATGAGCCTTCGGCAACGC
Source organism: Mesorhizobium sp. CA5 (assembly GCF_020165105.1). Lineage (NCBI taxonomy): Bacteria > Pseudomonadati > Pseudomonadota > Alphaproteobacteria > Hyphomicrobiales > Phyllobacteriaceae > Mesorhizobium > Mesorhizobium sp. CA5. Next base: position 85,999 of record NZ_JAIUHJ010000017.1, read on the forward strand.
CGCAGGGGTTGGCATGCTTGATGATAGCGACCGCCGCCGAGCGCGCCGGATCGAACTCGCCGGCCAACTCGAAAGCGGCGTCGGTGTCGTTGATGTTGTTGTAGGAGAGCTGTTTGCCCTGCAACTGCTTTGCCGTTGCCACGCCCGGCCGCTTGTCTCCCGACAGGTAGAAGCCTGCGCCCTGATGCGGGTTCTCGCCATAGCGCATCACCTGGTCGAGCCGGCCGCCGAACGCGCGCCATGTCGGGTGCTCGATCTCCAGCGCCTCGGCGAACCATCCGGAGATCGCAGCGTCATAGGTGGCGGTGCGCGCAAAGGCCTTGGCCGCCAGCATCTTGCGGAAATCGAGCGACAGCGAGCCCAGATTCACCTCCAGCGCGTTGACGACGGAAGCATAGTCGGCCGGGTCGGTGACGATGGCGACGTAGGCGTGGTTCTTGGCCGAGGCGCGGATCATCGCCGGCCCGCCGATGTCGATGTTCTCGACGATCGAGGCATAGCCGGCGCCGGAGCGGCGGACGTCCTCGAACGGATAGAGATTGCAGACGACGAGGTCGATCGGCTCGATGTTGTGGTCGTGCATGGCCTTGGCATGCTCGGCGTCGTCGCGGATGCCGAGCAGCGCGCCATGCACCGACGGATGCAAGGTCTTCACCCGCCCATCCATGATCTCGGGAAAGCCGGTGAGCTCGGAAACGTCGCGGACCGCCAGGCCCGCCCCGGCGAGGGCCTTTGCCGTGCCGCCGGTCGAAACCAGCTCGACGCCGGCGGCGGCGAGCGCCTTGGCGAAATCGACCAAGCCTGTCTTGTCGAAGACGGAAAGTAGCGCGCGGCGCACCGGAACGAGGTCGGGCGCCGGAATGTTTTTTGTGGGCACGGCCATGGCGGGCGGCCTTTCAGAGCTGGTGGCAGGGACGTTGGCCGGCCCTAGCATATGAGCCCCGGAAATCAAGTGAGTCCGGGATCAGGCGCGCAGCCGTTTGCCAGCCAGCCTCAGTTGTTTTCGGAATAGCCGGAGATAACGGTGCGGGTCAGCTGCCAGTGGACCTCGGCAATTTCCGAGGCCTTGAAGGCGAGCACGATCTGCCGGCTGCGGCGCGGCCCGCTCAGGCCGGCAAAGTAGATCGATTCCTCGACCTCCGGCACCACTTCGGCGCAGGTGAAGACCCAGCTGTCGCCCTGCGCGCCGGCGAGCGTCAGGCGGTCGTGGTCGTCCTGCAGCAGGCTGATGTCCGGGTGGACGTGGAAGCGCACCGTGACGAAGTCGCGGCCGTTGTTGCGGATCGCGGCATTGCCCGGGCGCAGGAACCGATCGCGGCCGGCAAGCACGTTGCCGTTGCTGGTCAGCTTCAACTCGCGCTCATGCAGGAAGCCGAACTGCTGGACATAGCCGTCATGGCGGGCGACGAAGCCTTGCATGCCCTTCTGGTCGAGGCGCTTGCAGGGCACATGCTGCGGGCCGCCGATCAGCGGCGATCCCAAAAGGTCGCTGACGCGCAGCGAGTGGCTGAAGCGCGCCGACGAGGTGTCGTTGAGCGTGGCGGTCGAATGCGCGGCGGTGGCGCGGGCCAGCGGCCGGAATTCCGGGGCGCCATAAGTGTCGATGCCGGCATTGACGATGAAGTGCTGGCGCCCGGAGGAGAGCTCGAAGGCGAGGCAGCCGGCATGTGCTGCGTTGGAGACGTCGACCGGCGGCGGCAGGCCGGTGTCGGCGATCACCGTCACGCCGCCCATCGACAGGCGCTCGTAGCCGGAATGCGGCGCGTGCAGCAGCGGCGCGCCCACCGTGTCGTCATGGCGCATGATGGTGGCGATGCGGTCGTGGATGGTGGCGCCCATGCCGTTGAAGCGGGCAAGGCTGCCGTCCTGATGGCGAAAGAAACGCAGCGCCGGCAACATCCGGTCGATGGCGCCGATCAAGGCCGACGGCGGCGCCTCGGCCTGGTTGGCATAGGTCTGGCGCAACGGCAGAAGATCGGCCAGCAGCTCGAGCACCGCCATCGGCTTGCGCGAGATATGGCCGCCATCGGGCAGGATCTGATGCTCGAGCTCCTCGGCCAGGTTGCGTGTCGCGGCACGCAGCGCCGAGGCCGGCGCCGGCAGGGACAGCGCGGCGAAGGCGAGCGCGATGCGGGCGCGCAGCCTGGCCTCGCCATCGGGCATCTCGCGCACCATCGAGCGGAGATAGCGGATCTGCACGGCGAGCGATTTCAGGAACGCGCGATAGAAAGGGAATTCGGCGCCCTGCAGCACCACCGAGGAGTGCTGCAGCCAGGCGATGACGCGCTTGGCCGTCGTTCCCGGCTCCCAGGCGATGCCGGAGATCTGGTTGCCGTGCATGGCGATCCAGTCGGTCACGAGCGCCCTGGCATTGGCCGCGGCAAGCTCGGTGCCGGTGGCGCGCATGTGGCGCAGCCAGCGAAAGCCGTGCAGCGATTTCTGCCAGCCGCGATTGGGCACGTCGATCTGGAAGGGCGACCTGCCGCCGGTCTCGACCAGATGGCCGGACAGCGGATAGCGGCCGTAATAGATCTCCAGCGCGATCTGCGGATCGGCAAGCCGCAGGTCAGGCGGGGCGATCAGGACGCGTTCGGGCGTGCGGCCGGAATAGCGCCAGCGATAGATCGGCCCGGCGCGGAGGCGCTGGCGCGTTTTGCGCCAGAACTCCCTCGCGACAAGCGTCCAAAGACGCGTCGTGCTGCCGGCAACAAGTGCCAATAGCCCTCCTGATGTCCCCATAACCCAAGCACAAGCTTATGCGATTCAAGAACTTATGCGAAGGCGGATTTCGCCGAAGTGAACCACTTCACGCCGCCTTGCCCGTGCCGTCGCTAAAAAAGCCAGCAAATTTTACGAGATAACGTTTCAATCGGTCCGTCTCATCCGCGCGGCAAAGAAGCCGTCCAAGCCTGAAATCCCGGGCGATTCCAGCGCGAGGTCGGCCGGCGTGGTGCGCAGCATACCCTCCGGGGTCAGGAACGGATCGACGCCGGCAAATTCGCCGGGCCGGATCGGATCGGCGGCGACGCCAGACTTGCCGGCAAGGAAGCCGCCATAAAGCTCCTCCCCCTCGATGGGGTCGAGCGAGCAGTTGGAGAACACGATCCGTCCTCCGGGTCTGACCAGACCAACGGCATGCGCAAGCAGCCGGCGCTGGAGATCGGCGAGCTTTTCGACATCCGCCATGGTCTTGGTCCAGGGCACGTCGGGATGGCGGCGCACCGTGCCGGTCGAGGAGCAGGGCGCATCGAGCAGCACGGCGTCGAACAATGGCGCAGGCCGGTAATCCAGGAGGTCGGTCTGTACGAGCTCGGCGGTCAGACCAAGGCGCTCGAGATTCTGACTGAGCCGCGCCAGCCGGTTCTTCGAGGTGTCGACCGCGGTCACCTCGGCGCCGGCCAGGATAAGCTGCGCCGTCTTGCCGCCGGGCGCGGCGCACAGGTCGGCGACGCGCTGGCCTCTGATGTCGCCGAACAGGCGTGCCGGCAGGCTTGCCGCCGCATCCTGCACCCACCAGGCGCCGTCGGCGAAACCGGGGAGGTCGATGACATTGGCGGCGAGCTTCTCGACGCGTACGGTTCCGGTCGGCAGCACGATGCCGCCCAAACGCTCGGCCCAGAGCGCCGGATCGGCCTTGACGGTGAAATCGACAGGCGCCTCGTGGCGATGGGCGGCAAGGATGGCGCGCGCCTTGTCGGCTCCGTAGGCGGCGGTCAGCCGCTCGGAGAACCATCGCGGCGCCTCGCTGGTGGCGGCAAGCGCCGGGACAAGCTCAGCCTCCTTGGCGCGCGCCAGCGAACGCAGCACGCCGTTGACGAGGCCGGAGAAACGCAGCGTTCGCGGATCGGATTTGGCGTGGGTGACGGCAAGGTCGACGGCGGCGCTGTCGGGAACATCGAGGAACAGGATCTGCGCGGCGGCGACATGGAGGATATGCGAGAGCGCCGTGGCGTTGGGCGGCAGCGGCTTTTCCAGGCGCTTGGACAAAAGCCCGGCAATGGTCATGCGGTGGCGCAGCGCCGTGACCAGGATGGCGCGCACCAGCGCCCGGTCGCGGCCGTCCAGCGCCTTGTATTGCGGATGGCCGTGCTCGTTGTCGGTCAACCCGTCGAGCGGCGTGCGGGCATCGATGACGGCGGCAAGCAGCCGCGCCGCCGCCTTGCGTGCGGCAAGGCCGGCGACGTTCTCGTCACCAGCCTTGTGTTGCGGATTGCCTGAATGTCCGCGCCTCGGCGGCGTCACGACCAGGGACCCTTCGACCGGACATTGCGCGGTCCGGTCGGGTTGCGGCCCCACGGATTGGGCTTTGGCGGCGCCGGCTCAGCCTCCGCTGGCGGCGGGTCCGCCGGCTTGCCCCATGGCCCCGCCGACGGCTCTTCGGGCTGGATGGATGGCGGAGAAGCCTGGCGCCGGGCGGCCGGCGGTGCGCCGCCCATCGCGCGCGCCATCTCCTGCAGCGCGGCTATGCGGTTCTCGGTGCTCGGGTGGGTCGAGAACAGATTGTCCATGCGCTCGCCATGCAGAGGATTGATGATGAAAAGATGCGCCATCGCCGGATTGCGCTCGGCATCCTCATTGGGGATCCGTTCGGCGCCGCGCGCGATCTTGTTGAGCGCCGAAGCCAGCCACAACGGGTTGCCGCAGATCTCGGCGCCGCGCCGGTCGGCTTCGTATTCGCGGGTGCGGCTCACCGCCATCTGCACGATCATCGCGGCGAGTGGCGCAACGATCATCGCTACAAGCACGCCGACAAAGCCGAACGGATTGTTGTTCTCGCGGCTGCCGCCGAAGAAGAAGGCGAAATTGCCGAGCATCGAGATGGCGCCGGCGAGCGTCGCCACGATCGTCATGGTCAGCGTATCGCGATGCTGCACATGGGCAAGCTCATGCGCCATCACCGCCGCGACCTCTTCATGGGAGAGCCGCTCGAGCAGGCCGGTGGACGCCGCAACGGCAGCATTTTCCGGATTGCGGCCGGTGGCGAAGGCGTTGGGCTGCGGGTTGTCGATCAGATAGGTCTTCGGCATCGGCAGGCCGGCCTGCTTGGCCAGCGCCTGCACGATCGCGTAATATTCGGGCGCGTTCTTCGCGTCGACCTCGACGGCGCGGTTCATCGACAGCACCATCTTGTCGGCGTTCCAATAGCTGAACAGATTGGTGCCGGCGGCGATCAGAAGCGCGATGACCATGCCGCCCGAGCCGCCGATCAGATAGCCGACGCCCATGAAGAGCGCCGTCATGGCGGCAAGGAGCATGGCGGTGCGAAGCGTGTTCATCGTTTCATCCGTCTGGTCTGATGGCGGAGGAGGTGGCGAATAGGGGTCGATCCTTCTGTCGTCATGGCTATATGATGGGAGGCGCCGGTCGTCGTTTCAATCGGCGGGAGTATCGCATGACTGAAGAACCCAGCAAAACCGAAGCAGTTGCAACGACCAAAGAGCCGCAAAAAACGCTAACCCCAGCGGCGCAGCGCGCGTTGACCGAAGCCGAAGCGCGTCGCCGGAACTACCGAGCGGCCGAAGCGCAATTGCCGAAGGAAATCGGCGGTCGCGGCGGCAAGGAGCCCGGCCGCTACGGCGACTGGGAGGTGAAGGGGCTCGCCACCGACTTCTAAGCAACCGCACGCTCGGGCGCGAGCGCGATCCAGCCACTGACGTCCGTAGCGATGCCGATTTCGTCATAGGAACGGATTGTCGGGTGCGGCGTGACCAGCGGGTGGACATGCGTGGCGCTGATCACCACCACCGACGCGCCGGAGGCCTCGCCTGCCGCGATGCCCGCCGGCGCATCCTCGAAGACCAGGCAGTCGCGCGCCTCAACGCCGAGACGCTTTGCCGCCAAAAGGAAGCAGTCAGGCGCCGGCTTGCCATGGGTGACATCTTCCGCCGTGACCATCATGGCGGGAACCGGAATACCGGCCGCCTCGATGCGCAGCAGCGCCAGCTCGCGCGGCGCCGAGGTGACGATCGCCCAGCGCTCCGGCGGCAGCGATTGCAGAAACGCGATGGCACCGGGAATCGGGACGATGCCTTCGAGGTCCTCCGCCTCGGCCTTGAGCAGCGCATCGGCTTCGGCGACGGCGTCGACGCCCGGCAGCTTCAGTCCCGCGATCGTCTCGATCGCGCGCTTGCCATGGATCGTGGGCAGGAAGCTCGCCACGTCGAGGCCGTGACGCTCCGCCCATTTTGCCCACACCCGTTCCGCCGCGGCGATCGAATTGAGCACCGTGCCGTCCATGTCGAACAGGAAGGCGGCGAATTTTGAGCCTGCAAACATCGGATGTCCTGGAGAATCGTTTTCGGGAGGGGCGAAACGCAAAGCCCAGCTTAGACCGGCCGGCACCGCCTGAGAAGGCGAAAGCCCGCCATTTCATCCCGGCACGGGAACAAGCTCCGGCTCGCGGCGTTGAGCGGGCAGTCTTTCCAGAATCATCAAGGGGGGCATGCGATGCTGATCCGGCTCGGCTATGAAATCGCCATCGAATGCGCGGCCGTGACGCCGATCATCTCGCTTCTCGACATCCATCCGGACCGCCATGCCGACATCAAGCGGCAGACGCGGGTCCTCACCTCGCCCTCGGTGCCGACCCATACCTATCGCGACCGCCACGGCAATATCTGCCGTCGTTTCACGGCGCCCGCAGGAAGCTTCCGCATCCTTTACGACGCGGCGGTCGAGGACAGCGGCGAGACCGACACGGTCAATGTGCTGGCAGTTGAAACGCCGGTCGCGGAATTGCCGGACGATGTGCTGGTCTATCTGCTCGGCAGCCGCTACTGCGAGACCGACCACCTCAGCGATGTCGCCTGGCAGCTTTTCGGCCATTTGCCGCCCGGCTGGGCGCGCGTCCAGGCGATCGTTGATTACGTCAACAGCAGGCTTTCCTTCGGCTACGGCTATGCGCGGGCCACGCGCACGGCGGCCCAGGCGCATGAGGAGCGTGTTGGGGTGTGCCGCGATTTCGCGCATCTGGCGATCGCGCTTTGCCGATGCATGAACATTCCGGCGCGCTATGTGAACGGCTATCTCGGCGATATCGGCGTGCCGGCCGACCCGGCGCCGATGGATTTCTCGGCCTGGATGGAAGTCTTCCTTGACGGCAAGTGGTACACGTTCGATCCGCGCCACAACCAGCCGCGCATCGGCCGGGTCGTCATCGCCCGCGGCCGCGACGCCACCGACGTGCCGCTCCTGCACAGTTTCGGCCCGCATCGGCTCACCCTGTTCAAGGTCTGGACCTACGAGCAGGAAGGCAACCGCTTCAATCCTCCGCATCACGGCGTCGATCGGACGGCCAGCGCGCAGATGCTGGGGTAGGTTCTGTCGATATTCAGGTGAGGCCGGCCTGCGAAGGACGGCCTCCTGCGCTTCCGGTGCTCACGTACTTTAAGCACGCTCCGCTCCGGTTCTCGGAAGCCGCCCTTCTCGACTCGGCTGACCCGAATCTCAACAGACCCTGCGCTGCGCCATGTTTCACCGGAGCCGCTGACCCGCTTCGGCACAGTTCGATTGTGCCGAAGAGAGAACGACCGCGACAGTCTTCAAGACTATGGTAAGCGCTTCATGAAGGTCGCGTTTCCAAGGCATTTTCGTTTACTTCCGGTTCACCTTCAGATTTGCCGAAAGTCAGCAAAAACAACGGATTAACCTCTTGTTAATCGCCTTACGGCGGCTTCTGGCCGAAATCCTGCAACGCCTCTGCCGAGCGGCACGGTGCCGCGGACAGTGGAGGCGGAAGGGATGCGGCAGTTCAGAGGTGTCGTTCGTGGGGTGGACGGCTTTGCCCGCAACCGCGAAGGCAATTTCGCGGTACTGTTCGGAGCTGCCGCATCGGTCCTCGCGCTGGGGGTGGGATTCGCGGTCAACATCTCGCAACTCTACAATGCGAGATCGAGCCTGCAGGGCGTCGTCGACGCCGCCGTGACCTCGACGGCCCGCGATCTCACCCTCGGCGTCATCACGGAAACCGATGCCAACAAAACGGTGCAGGCGTTTCTCGACGCCAACAGCACGGCCGGCATCCTGCAGGCCAACCAGATCGTGCTCGACAGGCTCACGGTCAACAGGACGGCCAACACCGTACAGGCGGATGCGCATGTCGATGTCGGCCTCTATTTTCCGCTGTTCAGCACCAGCACCATGCGCCGCGTGACCGCCTCGACCTCGGCGCTCTATTCAGACAAGACCGTCGAGGTGGCGATGATGCTCGACGTCACCGGTTCGATGAGGCCCGACTGGCGCACCAAGACCAACAAGATCGGCGACCTGCAGGCAGCCGCATCACAGACGGTAAAGGATCTCCTGGATCAAAACCGGGATCCCAACGATCCCCGGATTCGGGTATCGATCATACCCTACGCCGAAGCCGTCAACACCGGCGGCCTGGCCGATACCGTCTTCGTCGAGACCGAGACGGGGCCGAAAGTGCCGCCGCCGATCGATGCCCCGGTAGCGGTTTCCGCTACGGTCTCCGATCATTGCGCAACCGAGCGCAAGGACAAGGACGGCTACGCCGATTATTCATCGGACGGGCCCTACACGCAACGGCGGGACAACCAGGGCAAGATCTATCTGGCCAAAGTCAACCGCGACTACCGCATGACGCTATGCCCTACGGCTGCGCTGGTTCCGCTGACCGCTGATGAGGACAAGCTGCTGACGGCGATCGATCATTTTCAGGCTGGAGGCGTGACCGCAGGCGGCATTGCCGCGCAATGGGGCTACTACATGCTCTCGCCATCCTGGCGCACGGCAATTTCGAGCGCCCGCCTGGGTGCCGGCCCCGCCAACTTCGATCGGAACAGGGTGGCCAAGATCGCCATTCTGATGACGGACGGCCAGTTCAACACAGCCTTTGTCGGCGGACGCGGCGCGTCGCGGTCGCAGGATCAAGGTCAAAAGTCGCGCGCCAATGCCGAAAACATCTGCGATAACATGAAACGCGACGGCATCGAGATATTCACCATCGGCTTCGATCTCAACGACCCGGCTATGTCCGCGACCGAACGCGATCAGGCCAAGTCGCTGTTGAAGGACTGCGCGACTGACGACACCTCGTCGCTCAAGCATTATTACGAGGCCGCCAACGGCGCCGAATTGAAACAGGCCTTCGGCGAAATCAGCCGCAATATCGAAAAGCTTACAATCAGCCGCTGAACTGCAGCGCCGACCCCAAAAAGGAAAAGGCCGCCGCTTCTTGACGAAGCCGGCGGCCTTCCGTGTTTCCGTCCATGACGCGGCTTCCGGCGGCAACCCCATCGGGCTACCTGCCGCGCGTCTCGCGCCTTAACGGGAAGACTGCTTCCCGAAAGTGCAATCCGCTGAGCTCACGTTATGGAAAACGAAATCACTCGACATCGGATCACCTCCTTTCAGTTCGTTGAACACACACAGATGATGGGGTGCGTCGCGGCAAATGGCAAGGTGCCGCGACGGAATGGCAAGCGGGAAATCCCTGCCCGCGGTGTTTTTGGGCAACAGATCGGGATTGCGCTACGCAGGCCAGTTGGATGACAGTGGCGCCCGGGAGGGCCCGCATTCGACGCATCGGGAGGTGAGAATGGACGCCGCCGACAAAGCCGCGCGGATCGCACGAACGGTCGTCGAGACGCTGAAACCGGGTTTCGCGGTCAAGCTCTGGACCGGCGAGCGCATCGGTCCCGCCGGCGGTCCGGTGCTCACCATCAACGACCAGGATATCGTCTGGCAATTGCTTCGCCGGCCGCGCTTCTCGACGCTGGTCGAGATGTGGATTTCCAAGACCATCGACATCGAAGAAGGCACGCTGTTCGATTTCTACGCGCTGCCTTCGCAAGGCAAGCTCAAGACGAAGCTCAGATCGTTGCCGAAGCTGGCGATTTTGCGCGACCTGCCGGCGGTGCTTTTCTCGCGCAAACAAATGACGGCGCGCAGCGATCTTTCCGGCCGCAACCCTTATGTCAGCGGGTCGAACAAGGAGGCGATCCAGCACCATTACGACATTTCGAACGCCTTCTATCGGCTCTTCCTCGACGAGCGCATGGTCTACAGCTGCGGTTATTTCAGGGATTTCGCCAACGGCATCGATCAGGCGCAGATCGACAAGCTCGACCATATCTGCCGCAAGCTCAGGCTCAAGCCGGGCGAAACGTTGCTCGACATCGGCTGCGGCTGGGGCGCGATGCTGATCCATGCGGCGAAGCATTACGGCGTCGTCGGTCACGGCGTCTCGCTGTCGCAAGCCCAGACGGAGCTTGCCCGCGAGCGCATTCGCGCCGAGGGGCTGCAGGACCGCATCACCATCGAGATAAAGTCCTATGCCGAGCTCTCCGGCAGCTTCGACAAGATCTCGTCGATCGGTATGTTTGAGCATTTAGGGATCGCCAACCACGCTGCCTATTTCTCGACTGTCCATCGCCTGCTGAAACCCGGCGGCATCTATCTGCACCACGCCATCACCCGGCGCAGCAAGGGCGACCTGAAGAAGACCCTGCGCAAGGGGCCGGAATACAAGGCCCTGATCAAATACATCTTTCCCGGCGGCGAGCTCGACACGATCGGCATGACGCTCGGCAATCTCGAGGCGCACGGCTTCCTGGTCTATGACGTGGAAAACCTGCGCGAGCATTATGCGCAAACCTGCCGCCTGTGGGCGGAGCGCCTCAGTGCACGCTTCGACGAGGCGGTCGCCGAGGTCGGCGAGCCCAAGGCGCGGCTGTGGCTGCTCTATCTGACGGGTTGCTCGATCACCTTCGAGCGCGCCTCGGCGCAGATTTTCCAGACCGTCGCCACCAGGCGCGCCCGCGGCCCGAGCGGCCTGCCGCCGACACGGGCGGATTTGTACCGGTAGACCCGACCCGCTTCAGTCCATCAAGCGCATCGGCGCGCCGAGCTCGATCCGTGCCGGCCGGTCGACCGTGCAGTAGACGCCGAGATTATGGGCATTGTGGCGTACCAAATTGCGCAGGATGCCGGGATCGGTGTCGAAACCGTCCTGGGCGATGATGGTGAAGCCGCAGCGGCGGCACGGTTCGGAGACGGTGAGCAGCAGATCGCCGACCGCGAGCTTCCTGCCGATCCATTGCGTCTCCGGAAAGGCGCCTTCGACCGGGTCCATCTCGACGACGATGTTGGGCCGGAAGCGGCGCGGATCGGGCACCCCTTCGGGATGCAGCGCCTTCAGTCTGGCCAGCGAGGCGGTGGTGAGCAGATGGATCGGCGCCTTGGCATAGCGGGGCTCGGTCAACGGGCCGGTGTAGCCAGGCGCTGCGTTCTGCGCGCCGAACGGCCGGATCGAGGCCTCGAAGCCGAGAAAGGCCGATACCGTGCGGTCGCTTTCAGGATCCGGCGCCGGCAGCCATTCGCCGCCGGGCACCGCCACTTCGAGCCGCCATTCCTTGTTCCTCCGGGCCTCGCTCAGCCGGGTGCGAATCAGCGGCACCTTGTGCCACTTGGCCTCGCGGTCGGGCCTGGCGATCTCGCCGTCGGAAGCATCAACCAGTCCGAACAGCCGGTCGCCGTCGACGGTCTTCAGCCCGACGGAGATGGCGTCACGCCGCTCGCCGGCGAGCGAGCTCGCCGGATAGCGCCAGAGCTGGCTGACCGTGCCGAGGATTGCCTTGCCGGTCATCAGCCCTTCTTGTTCTGCCGGTTGGCGACGAGATCGTCGACCACGGCCGGATCGGCCAGCGTCGAGGTGTCGCCGAGCGCGCCGAAATCGTCCTCGGCGATCTTGCGCAGGATGCGCCGCATGATCTTGCCCGAACGGGTCTTCGGCAGGCCCGGCGCGAACTGGATCTTGTCGGGCGTGGCAATGGCGCCGATCTCCTTGCGGACATGCGCGACCAGCTCCTTGCGCAATTCCTCGCTCGATTGGGTGCCGGCCATCAGCGTGACATAGCAGTAGATGCCCTGGCCCTTGATGTCGTGCGGGTAGCCGACTACGGCGGCTTCCGACACCTTTTCATGGCTGACCAGGGCCGATTCCACCTCGGCCGTGCCCATGCGGTGGCCGGAAACGTTGATGACGTCGTCGACCCGGCCGGTGATCCAGTAATAGCCGTCGGCGTCGCGCCGGCAGCCGTCGCCGGTGAAATATTTGCCCTTGTAGGTCGAGAAATAGGTCTGCACGAAGCGGTCGTGGTCGCCATAGACGGTGCGCATCTGGCCCGGCCAGGAATCGGCGATGCAGAGATTGCCGTCGGTGGCGCCGTCCAGCACCTTGCCTTCGCCGTCGACCAGCTGCGGCTGGACGCCGAAGAAGGGCCGCGTGGCGGAACCCGCCTTGAGGTCGGTGGCGCCGGGCAGCGGCGTGATCATGATGCCGCCGGTCTCGGTCTGCCACCAGGTGTCAACGATCGGCACCTTGGCGTTGCCGACGACGTTGTAATACCACTCCCAGGCTTCCGGATTGATCGGTTCGCCGACCGAACCCAGCACGCGCAGCGACTTGCGCGAGGTCTTCTTCACATGGCTGTCGCCGGCGCCCATCAGCGCACGCAGCGCCGTCGGCGCGGTGTAAAAGATGTTGACCTGGTGCTTGTCGATCACCTCCCAAAAGCGCGACTGCGAGGGATAGTTCGGCACGCCCTCGAACATCAGCGTCGTGGCGCCATTGGCCAAAGGCCCGTAGACGATGTAGCTGTGGCCGGTGACCCAGCCGACATCGGCCGTGCACCAGTAGATGTCTCCGTCATGGTAGTCGAAGACATATTGGTGCGTCATCGAGACATAGACGAGATAACCGGCGGTGGTGTGCAGCACGCCCTTCGGCTTGCCGGTCGAGCCGGAGGTGTAGAGGATGAAAAGCGGGTCTTCCGCCTTCATCTTTTCCGGCTTGCAGTCGGCCTTAACGGTCTGCGCCTCTTCATGGTACCAGACGTCGCGTCCCGGCACCCAGCCGGTCTTGCCGCCGGTGCGGCGCACCACCACGACCTTCTCGACCTTGGTGCCGGCCTTGGCGGCGATGTCGATCGCCTTGTCGGTGTTGTCCTTGAGCGGGATCGGCTTGCCGCCGCGCAGGCCCTCGTCAGCGGTGATCACGATGGTCGATTTACAGTCGTCGATACGGCCGGCCAGCGCATCGGGCGAGAAGCCGCCGAACACGACCGAATGGATCGCGCCGATACGCGTGCAGGCGAGCATGGCATAGGCCGCTTCCGGAATCATCGGCATGTAGATGGTGACGCGGTCGCCCTTCTTGACGCCATGCTTCTTCAGCACGTTGGCGAAGCGGCAGACATGCGCGTAGAGCTCGTTATAGGTGACCTTGCGGTCGTCATAGGGGTTGTCGCCTTCCCAGATGATGGCGGTCTGGTCGCCGCGCTTCTTCAAATGCCGGTCGATGCAATTGTAGGAAACGTTGGTCTGGCCGTCCTCGAACCACTTGATCGAGACCTTGCCGTCGAAGGAGGTGTTCTTGACCTTGGTGAAAGGCTTGAACCAATCGATGCGCTTGCCGTGCTTGCCCCAGAACTTATCCGGATTTTTCACGCTGTCGGCATACCATTTGAGATAGGTGTCGTTGTCGATCAACGCGTTCTTCTTCCACGCCGGCTGGACGCGGTGGACATGCACATCGGACATTTCTTTGCTTTCCTCCCAAACCATCCACCGGCTTGCGCCGCCGGCGCCATCGCGGCGAAGCGGCCGCGAATTCGCGGGCATTATTAACAGTTCCGCGGTGACGGCAACATTAGACGTTGGATTCGCGTGGCGGGATGACGCAGGGGCAATTGGACCAGCCATTAGCACTCTCGCTTCGCGGCTGCTAACCGCCTGTTTTAACGACAAAAATTTTGCAGAGTCTCGAAGAAATCCATAGACAGTTAAGCAACCGTGGGCACAATTCAGCGTTGGGAGGAAGGAGAATCAACCAAGGAAACGCAATGCGCGACAATTCCGAAATGGATCTGATGCTCAGGGGATACGGGCTGACTACGGCTAAGATCCTTTATCATTACCCCGATCACCCGCACCTGCTGCAAAGCTATGTCTGGCAGGACTATGACCTAGCTCCGGAATTCCCGGTGCTGATCCGCTTCATCGAGTTCTGGAAGACCAAGCTCGACGGCCCGCTGCATTCGGTCACCTACACGCATCAGAAGCTGATCGCGCCGAACGAGTGGCGGAAGGTGGATGGGGAGTTTCGGGTGCACTGAGGCGGCGGTACAGCTGATCTCCCCCGCAAGGGGGGAGATTGGCAGTTTCAGCGCTGGCTTCACACCGCCGGCGGGTTCAACCGGGCGAAGCCTTCCTGGCGGCGATAGGGGAAGTACGGATAAGGCGCCGTCACCGCGCTTGCTTCATCGAGCGCCCCGATCTGCGTCGGCGTCAACGCCCAACCGACGGCGCCGAGATTCTGGCGCAGCTGCTCCTCGTTGCGCGCGCCGATGATCACCGATGCCACGGTCGGCCGCTGCAGGAGCCAGTTGAGGGCGACCTGCGGCACGGTCTTGCCGGCCTCGGCGGCGACCGCTTCCAGCGCATCGATCACCTTGAAAAGCTGCTCGTCCTCGACCGGCGGGCCGAAATCGGCGGTGCCGTGCAGCCGGCTCTTCTCCGGCAAGGGTTTTCCGCGGCGGATCTTGCCGGTGAGCCGGCCCCAGCCGAGCGGGCTCCATACCAAGGCGCCGACGCCCTGGTCGAGGCCGAGCGGCATCAGCTCCCATTCATAGTCGCGCCCGACCAGCGAATAATAAACCTGATGCCCGACATAGCGCGGATAGCCGTGCTTTTCCGCCAGGCCGAGCGATTTCATCACCTGCCAGCCGGAGAAATTGGAGACGCCGACATAGCGCAGCTTGCCGGAGCGCACGAGGTGATCCAGCGTCGACAGCACCTCCTCGATCGGCGTCGAGGCGTCGAAGGCGTGGAGCTGAAGCAAGTCGATATAATCGGTGCCGAGGCGCTTCAGCGCCGCGTCGACGGAGCGAATCAGGCGCGAGCGGGACGAGCCCCAGTCGGCCGGGCCATCGCCCATCGGCAGGGATGTCTTGGTCGAGATCAGCACCGCGTCGCGGCGGCCCTTGATGGCCTCGCCCAGCACCTCCTCCGAAGCGCCGTTCGAATAGACATCAGCCGTGTCGAAGAGGTTGACGCCCGCTTCCAGGCAGATGTCGACCAGGCGGCGCGCTTCCTTCGCGTCGCTGTTGCCCCAATGACCGAACAGCGGGCCGGAGCCACCAAAAGTTCCGGCGCCGAAGGAAAGGGCGGGCACTTTCAGGCCGGAGGCCCCGAGAGGTCGATAATCCATGTTTTTTCTCTCCTGATTGGATGTCGAAGGGAGTCAGCGCTCAGCACTGCGCCGTGACCGGCTTGCCGATCGCCCGGCCGCGCTCGAGGCGCAGCGCGATCAGCACGACGCCGAGCGCCGCGAGCGGCACCAGGCCCGCGACCAGGGGTACGGCGCCGAGGCCGGGGCCGTGGTCGATGACGAAGCCGCCGAGCCAGGCGCCGATGGCGTTGCCGAGATTGAAGGCGGCGATGTTGAAGGAGGAGGCCAGGCCCTGGCCGGCGCCCTTGGCCTTCTCCAGCACCCACATCTGCAGCGGCGCGACAGTGGCGAAAGCGGCAGCGCCCAGCAGGCCAACGGCGACGATCGCCGCGACCGGCTGGTGGATCGCCGCGGCCATGATGAACAGCACCGCCGACAGGCCTATCAGCGTGCCGACGACCGTCGGCACCAGGTGCCGGTCGGCGAGGCGTCCGCCAAGCAGATTGCCCGCTACCAGCCCTGCGCCGAAGACGAGCAGGATCGGCGATACGGCTCCCTCGGAAAAGCCGGTGACTCGGGTCAGGATCGGCGCCAGATAGGTGAAGGCGGCAAAGACGCCGACCCAGCTCAGCACCGTGGTCAGAAGGCCGAGCAGCACTGCCCGGCGGCCGAGCACGGCGAGCGTGCCTTCGGCGCTTTCCTCCTCGTCCCGCGTCGCCGGCTCGTCGCGCGGCACAAGCAATGCAATCACCGCAAAGGCGACGACGCCGACCAGCGTGACCGCCAGGAAGCTCGAACGCCAGCCATAGGCCTGGCCGAGCCACGTGCCGAAGGGCACGCCGAGGATGTTGGCGCCGGTGAGACCGGTGAACATCAGCGCGATGGCCGAGGCCTTCCGGTTGGGCGCGACAAGGCCGGTCGCCACGACGGAGCCGACACCGAAGAAGGAGGCATGGGCGAAGGCGGTCAGCACACGCGCCGCCATCAGCGTCCAGTAGTCGGGCGCCAGCGCACAGGCGAGGTTGCCGACGGTGAAGACCACCATCAGGGCAAGCAGCAAGGTCTTGCGCGGCAGGCGTCCGGTCAAGGCGCCAAGCAGCGGCGCGCCGACGACGACGCCCAGCGCATAGCCGGTAATGAGCAGGCCCGCGGCCGAGATCGAGACGCCGAGATCGGCGCTGACATCGAGCAGCAGGCCCATGATGACGAATTCGGTGACGCCGATGCCGAAGGCGCCGGCGGTGAGGGCATAAAGAGCAAGGGGCATGGCTGCGGTCCGGTTGATCAGGAAGGGACGCTCAGTCCCGCGCCCCGACCGGAAGATCGTGATCCGCCAGGTTGTGAACCAGCTTGCATCGGGCACATTTTCTGTGAAATAGATTCACGAATGGCAAGGCCCGACATCAACCGCTCCGGCGAGATCGAAGTGTTCGTCCGCGTCGTCGAGGCGGGCAGCTTCTCGGCCGCGGCGCGGGCGCTGCGCATGACGCCGTCGGCGGTGAGCAAGCTGATCGCGCGGCTGGAGGCGCGGCTTGGCGCGCGGCTGATCAGCCGATCGACGCGCAAGCTGCAGCTGACGCCGGAAGGGGCTGCCTTCCATGACAGCGGCCAGCGCATCCTCGCCGATCTCGACGCGGCCGAGCGCGAAGCGGCGGCAGGCGCGGCGCCGCGCGGCAGGCTGAGGGTCAACTCCTATGTGCCGTTCGGCCAGCACCGGCTGATGCCGCTCTTGCCGCGCTTCCTGGAAAATTATCCCGAGATTTTCGTCGAAGCCGTGCTGACCGACAGTGTCATCGACCTTCTGGAAGAGCGCGCCGATGTCGCCATCCGCGCCGGGCCGCTGCGCGAGTCACGCCTGGTTGCGCGCAAGCTCGGCCAGAGCCGGATGGTCCTGGTCGCGTCGCCTGCGTATCTTGCAGCGCGCGGCAGGCCACGCGCATTGTCCGACCTCGCTCGCCACAACATGCTGGCCTTCGGCTTCGCCAGGCACATAGAGGGCTGGCCGTTTGTCGATGCGACAGGCAAATCGATCATCATGCCGATTGTCGGAAACATGTCGCTGACCGACGGCGAAGCGATGCGGCGAACGACGCTGGCAGGAGCCGGCATAGCGCGGCTGGCGCGCTGGCATGTCGAACCCGACATCGCCGCCGGGCTGCTCGTGCCGTTGCTTGAGGAGTTCAATCCAGGCGACGAGGAGCCGACGCATGCCGTCTATGTCGGCCAGGGCAAGCATCTGCCGGCCCGCGTCCGAGCGTTCCTCGATTTTCTCGCGGAAAGCGTTCGTCTCTGAATGAGGAAAGAGCCGCGCGCCAATGGCACGCGGCTCCGACCTGTCTGCTTGAGCGGAATTACGCCTTCGGCACGAACGGCGCGGGACGCCGGCCGGCGCCTTGCCGCTCCAGCATCCAGCCGGGATACTCGGCAGGCAGCGCGCTTACCTCGTCGAGCCTGGCGAGGTCGTCGGCATCGAGCTTCACGCCGGTCGCGGCGAGGTTCTGCTCGAGCTGGTCCATGCGGCTGGCGCCGATGAGGACGCTCATCACAAAAGGTTTGGCCAGCACATAGCCCAACGCCACCGTGGCGACGCTGACATCGTGCTTTCTGGCGACCTCGCGCATGACCGCAACCGCCGCCCAGGCGCGGTCCTCATTGACCGGCGGAAAGTTGAAGGAAGCGCGGCGGCCTTCGCCATTGCCGGGCGCGCCGGGGCCGTATTTGCCGGAAAGCAGCCCGCCGGCCATCGGCGACCAGACCATCAGGCCAAGCTTTTCCTCGTTGATCAGCGGCACGATCTCACGCTCGAGATCGCGGCCGGCGATCGAGTAGTAGGATTGGATAGTCTCGAAGCGGGCATAACCTTTGCGCTCCGCGATGCCCAGCGCCTTGGCGATGCGCCAGGCCTGCCAGTTGGAGACGCCGACGTAACGGACCTTGCCGCTGGCGACGAGATCGTCGAGCGCGCGCAGCGTCTCGTCGATCGGCGTGACCGTGTCGGTGCCGTGCAATTGGTAGAGGTCGATGTGATCGAGCTGCAGTCGCTCCAGGCTGCGGTCGACCGAATCCATGATGTGACCGCGCGAGGAGCCGCGCTCGTTCGGCCCGTTGCCCATGGCGCCATGCACCTTGGTGGCGATGATAACATCCGAACGTTTCACGCCGAGATCCTTGAGCGACTGTCCCAGCAGCTGCTCGGACTGGCCGAAGGAATAGACATCCGCGGTGTCGAAGAAATTGACGCCGGCGGCGATCGAGCGGCCGACGATCTCGTTGACGCCCTTCTGGTCGAGACTGGCGATCAGGCCCCATTGGGCATTCTCGCCGGCGGCGCCGAATGTCATGGTGCCGAGGCAGAGTTCGGATACGAACAGGCCGGTGTTGCCGAGCTGATTATAACGCATGGTGAGATTCCCCGAGAAAGGAGTGAATGTGCACCAAGCAAAATAGGAACGGTCCGTTTCGTTTCAAGTTCTGGCGCAAGCGCGGTGGTCAACTTGATGTGAAGTTGCCAATCAGCGGATCTTGAAACGTCAGACTTCCCAGGGATTGACGACCGTCACGCCCATGCCTTCGAAGTCGGCCACGTTTCGAGTGACCAGGATCAGGTCGTACACGACGGCGGTTGCCGCAATGAGGGTGTCGGCGTTCCCTCGCGTACGTCCGGCCGTGATGCGGCCCCACGCGAGGGCGACCTCTTCCGTGATCGCCAGGATGCGGTCCGCATTGTCTCGGCGCAGTTCCCGCAGCCAGACGTCAAGCCGCGCTGCCCTGTCGGGGTCGGTCTTGCGCTGCTTGACGATCCCACGTTCGATCTCACCAATGGTGATCACACTGAGACTGATCGAGGTCGGATCAACCGAAGCCAGCCAGGCGGTTGGTTTCGGCAGCCGCCTTTGCACGTCTGAAACAACGTTCGTATCGAGCAGATACATCAGAGGTCGACGTCCCGGATCATCGTATCCGAGCGGCGGGTGATTTCCTTATGAAACTCATCGTCCCAGCCGGGGCCGGTCAGAAGATATTCGGCGAGCGATTTCTTCTTCCCGGCCAAGCGGTCGTAGTCCTCGGCGGACAGCACGACCGCAGCCCGTTCGCCGCGAAGCGTCACTGTCTGCGGCCCCTCGGTTCGCGCGCGCTGGACCACTTTTGAAAAATTGTTCTTCGCGTCCTGAAGATGCCAGTTCATCCGCAGCTCCTAGCTAGCTTGGCTAGATATAGCGTGGCGGCAGCGGATCATCAATCAACCCCACGGAAAGATAGCGGGTGACGGCGTCACCGGTTGCCGAAGATTGCCGACCCGACCCTGACGCTGGTCGCGCCGAAGGCGATGGCGGTCTCGTAATCGCCGGACATGCCCATCGAGAGCTTCGCGACACCGGCCTCGCGGGCGAGCTTTTCCAGCAGCGCGAAATGCGGGCCGGGGTTTTCATCGGCCGGCGGGATGCACATCAGGCCTTCGATGGCGAGACCGTGCATGTCGCGGCAGCGTTTGACGAAAGCGACCGCCTCGCGCGGCTCGATGCCGGCCTTTTGCGGCTCGGAGCCGGTGTTGACCTGGACATAGAGTTTCGGCGCCCGGCCCTGCCGCGCCATTTCTTTTGAAAGCTCGGCGGCGATCTTCTCACGGTCGACCGTCTCGATGATATCGAAAAGCGCCACCGCTTCCTTGGCCTTGTTGGATTGCAGCGGGCCAATCAGGTGCAGCTCGATATCAGCGAATGCCGCCTTCAGCGCCGGCCATTTGCCTTGCGCTTCCTGCACGCGGTTCTCGCCGAAGACGCGCTGGCCTGCCTCGATGACGGGGCGGATGTCCTCGGCCGCGAAGGTCTTCGACACCGCCACAAGCGTGACGGCGCCGGGCGCTCGCTTCGCCTCGCGCTCGGCGTTCGCGATCTTCGCCCTGACCGCGTGAAGCTGCTCTACGGCGTTCGTCATGCCACTATCCTGCCTATAGTTTTCATGGTCGGCCGGCTCGCCGCAGTTGACGGGTCCGGCAATCCATGGTGAACACCGCGACGACATTGTCTCGGCTGCCGGCCCAGGCGTGTCGATATTCAGGTGATGCCGGCCTGCAAATGCCGGTTTCCTGCGCTTCCGGTGCTCACGTACTTAAGTACGCTTCGCTCCGGTTCTCGGAACCCGCCATTTTCGGCTCGGCCTGACCTGAATATCGACACGCCTTAATCCAGCACCGCGCACCTGCTTTTAAGTGAAAAACACCCGATGGCAACCGAACGATACAATCCGCGCACGTCAGAGCCCAAATGGCAGAAGGCCTGGGCCGAAAAGAAGCTGTTCGAGGCCCGCAACGACGATCCGAAGCCGAAATACTACGTGCTCGAGATGTTCCCCTATCCATCGGGCAAGATCCATATCGGCCACACCCGCAACTACACGATGGGCGACGTGGTGGCGCGCTACAAACGCGCCAAGGGTTTCAACGTGCTGCATCCGATGGGCTGGGACGCGTTCGGCATGCCGGCCGAAAACGCCGCCATGCAGAACAAGGTTCATCCCAAGGACTGGACCTATGAAAACATCGCGGTCATGCGCGAGCAGCTCAAGATGATGGGCCTGTCGCTCGACTGGGCGCGCGAGTTCGCGACCTGCGACGTCGACTATTACCACCGCCAGCAGATGCTGTTCCTCGACTTCGTCGAGAAGGGCTTGGTGACGCGCAAATCCTCCAAGGTCAACTGGGACCCGGAGGACATGACGGTGCTCGCCAACGAGCAGGTCATCGACGGCCGCGGCTGGCGCTCGGGCGCGCTGGTCGAGCAGCGCGAACTGACGCAGTGGTTCTTCAAGATCACCGACTTCGCGCAGGACCTGCTGGACTCGCTCAACGGACTCGAAGAGTGGCCGGAAAAGGTCAAGCTGATGCAGCACAACTGGATCGGCCGCTCGGAAGGGCTGCTGATCCGCTGGCCGCTGGCAAAGCCCGTCGGCGATATGCATGAGCTGGAAGTCTACACGACAAGGCCGGACACCATCTTCGGCGCCTCCTTCATGGCGGTCGCCGCCGACCATCCGCTGGCGAGAAAAGCCGCCGAGAGCAATGTCGAGCTGGCGAAGTTCATCGACGAGGTCCGCCACATGGGCACCTCGGTGGCGGCGCTCGAGACGGCCGAAAAGAAGGGCTTCGACACCGGCATCCGCGTCGTCCACCCGTTCGACGAGAATTGGACGCTGCCGGTCTATGTCGCCAATTTCGTGCTGATGGAATACGGCACCGGCGCCATTTTCGGCTGCCCGTCGGGAGATCAGCGCGACCTCG
The DNA here is from genome assembly GCF_020165105.1 of Mesorhizobium sp. CA5. Lineage (NCBI taxonomy): Bacteria > Pseudomonadati > Pseudomonadota > Alphaproteobacteria > Hyphomicrobiales > Phyllobacteriaceae > Mesorhizobium > Mesorhizobium sp. CA5. The sequence continues at coordinate 107,469 of NZ_JAIUHJ010000017.1, forward strand.
ATTTCGCCAACAAATACGGCCTGCCGGTGATTCCGGTGGTGATGCCGGAAGGCGAAAACCAGGGGAGCTTCCAGATCATCGAGGAGGCCTATGACGGCGACGGCGTGATGATCAATTCGCGCTTCCTCGACGGCATGAAGCCCGAAAGGGCTTTCGATGAAGTGGCAAAGCTCCTGGAGCAGAAAAGCATCGGCGGCCGGCCGATGGCGGAGCGCAAGGTGAATTTCCGCCTGCGCGACTGGGGCATTTCGCGCCAGCGCTACTGGGGCTGCCCAATCCCGATGATCCATTGCGAAGCCTGCGGCGTCGTGCCGGTGCCGAAGGCCGACCTGCCGGTCAAGCTGCCCGACGACATCGAGTTCGACCGCCCGGGCAATCCGCTCGACCGTCATCCGACCTGGCGGCATGTGAAATGCCCGCAATGCGGCCGCGATGCGCGGCGCGAGACCGACACGATGGACACCTTCGTCGATTCGTCCTGGTATTTCGCGCGCTTCACCGCGCCGTGGGCAAACGAGCCGACCGAGCCGAAAGCGGCCGACGAATGGCTGGCGGTCGACCAGTATATCGGCGGTATCGAGCACGCGATCCTGCACCTGCTCTATTCGCGCTTCTTCACCCGCGCCATGCGCGAGACCGGTCATCTCAATCTGGCCGAGCCGTTCAAGGGGCTGTTCACGCAGGGCATGGTGGTGCACGAGACCTACCGCGTCGGCGGCCCGTCCAACAATGGGCGCTGGCTGTCGCCGAGCGAGGTGAGGCTCGAGGACGTCGACGGCAAGCGCCGCGCCATCGAGATCGCCACCGGGGAGGAGGCGACGGTCGGCGCGCTGGAGAAAATGTCGAAGTCGAAGAAGAACACGGTGAGCCCGGAAGAGATCACCGACGGTTACGGCGCCGACACGGCACGCTGGTTCATGCTGTCGGACTCGCCGCCGGAGCGCGACGTCGAATGGACCGACGAGGGCGCGGCCGGCGCGCACCGCTTCGTGCAGCGCATCTGGCGCCTGGTGCAGATCGCGGCCGAGCAGCTGCCCGGCGTGAAGCCGACGGCGGCGAAGGAAGGCGATGCGGGAGCCGTTTCCAAGGCCGCCCACAAGATCCTGAAGGCGGTCGGCGAGGACATAGAGAAGCTCGGCTTCAACCGTGCGATCGCCCGCATCTATGAGCTCGCCAATGTGCTGGCCGCGCCGCTGGCCGACGTTGCCGAAGGCAAGGCCGACGACGCGCTGAAGGGCGCTTGCCGCGAGGCGGTGGAAATCCTGGTGCACATCATCGCGCCGGTCATGCCGCATCTGGCGGAGGAATGCTGGCAGGAGCTGGGCGGCGCCGAAATGGTCGCCGAGCGGCCCTGGCCGGTCTATGACCCGGCCCTTGTCGTCGACAACGAGATCGTGCTGCCGGTGCAGGTCAACGGCAAGAAGCGCGGGGATTTGACAATTGCCCGCGACGCGGATCAAGGTGCCGTCGAAAAAGCGGTGCTGGCTCTCGACTTCGTGCAAAAAGCACTGGAAGGTAAGGCTCCGCGCAAGGTGATCATCGTCCCGCAGAGGATCGTCAATGTCGTTGCCTGATCCGGTGAAGTCACAACCGGTCCGCCTGCGCGGCCGCCTGGCGCTCTGCGGCATGGCCGCCGCGCTGGCGCTGGTCTCGGCCTGCACCGTGCGGCCGCTCTATTCCAGCCAGCCGCTGTCGCCCGGATCGCTCAGCGCCTCCGCCGAGCTCGGCTCGATCTCGATCAAGCCGGTCAATACCCGCTACGCGCAGCAGGTACGCAACAATCTGATCTTCGCCTTCGGGCAGGGCTCGGGCGAGCCGGCCTCGCCGGCCTACACGCTCGATCTCGGCGTCACCGAGCTGGTCGAATCGGCGGCCATCGTGCAGGTGCAGACCCAGGAAGACGAGCCGACGGCGGGCACGGTCACGCTGACCGCCAACTACGTGCTCAGGGACACCGCGACCAACACGGTGATTGCCGTCGGCAAGCGCTCGATCCCCTCGTCCTTCGACCGCCCGCGCCAGGAATTCGCGGCCTACCGGGCGCAGATCGACGCCGAGAACCGCGCTGCGCGTGAGTTGGCCGACCTGCTGCGGCTTTCGATCGCCCAGGATTTGGCCAGACACGGCAAAAAGGCCTAGTTCCTCGCCGGAGATTGGCTGAAGCCTTCCGAACTTCGTCATCCCAGGGCGGAGCAGCCGCGAAGCGGCGTCGCGTAGACCCTAGGATCCATTCCGTTACCTCGGCCTGAAGGTGCGGCGGAGCAGAATTCTGCACCGTTGCGACGCTCGTACGTCACGGAGTGGATCCTCGGGTCTGCGTGCGTCGCTTCGCTCCTTGCTCCGCCCGTGGATGACGATCGCGATGGGCGTTCCGGCCAATCGCCAAGGCAGGTGACCTGGCAAGGCATAGGCACTTTGCCGCGAAAAAAGGCCGGTGCCCGGCCTTCTTTCCTACTCAGTTGCTTTTTGCCTTGCGCAATTCCCGGACGGAAAATCGTTACACACTTTTCCTGGAATTGCTCCGGCCTCAGCCGATCTTCTGGCCGGTTTTGGCCCAGTCGGCGAGAAAGGCGGCGAGGCCTTTGTCGGTCAGCGGGTGATTGACCAGCGCCTTCAGCGTCGCCGGCGGCGCGGTGACGATATCGGCGCCGATCAGCGCGGCTTGCTTGACGTGGTTCACCGTGCGCACCGAGGCGGTCAGGATCTCGGTCTTGAAATCGTAATTGTCGTAGATGGTGCGGATTTCCGAGATCAGCTCCATGCCGTCCGAGCCGGTGTCGTCGATGCGGCCGACGAAAGGCGAGATGAAGGAGGCGCCGGCCTTGGCGGCGAGCAACGCCTGGTTGGCGGAGAAGCAGAGCGTCACGTTGACCATGCGGTTCATTTCGGTGCGGATGGTCTTGCAGGCCTTGAGGCCGTCCAGCGTCAGCGGCACCTTGATGGCCACGTTCGGCGCGATCTTGGCCAACACCTCGGCCTCGGCCATCATGTCCTTGTATTCGGTCGCCACGACCTCGGCCGAGACCGGGCCTTCGACGATGTCGCAGATCTGCTTGGTGACTTCGGAAATCTTACCACCCGATTTCAGGATCAGCGAGGGGTTGGTGGTGACTCCGTCGAGCAGCCCCAGATCGTTGAGCTCCTTGATTTCCTTGATGTCAGCGGTGTCGACAAAAAATTTCATGGCGGTCTCCTTGGGGATTGCCGGGCGCCAGCCAGGCAGATGCGAGGGTCCCCTTTGATCTAGACCAAAGTCAGGGCAAGGTCACGCCTGATGATGGAAGATTCGCCCTTTGTCGCAGCCGCGCCCGTGCTGGTGCCGATGCCGGCCGAGCGGCCCTACACCTATGCCGTGCCGCCTGGCATGCGCGTGGTGCCGGGCTCGATCGTGCGCGTGCCGCTCGGGCCGCGCCAGGTCGCGGGCATCGTCTGGGACGGCGCCGTCGAAACCGTCGATACGAAGAAATTGCGGCCGATCGAGGAGGTGTTCGACTGCCCGCCGATCGACAGGGCGATGCGCCGCTTCGTCGACTGGATCGCGCAATACACGCTCTCTGCCCCCGGCATGGTGGCCCGTATGCTGCTGCGCGCGCCCGAGGCTTTCGACCCCGAGCCGTGGATCGAAGGGCTGCAGCGCACGCTGGCCGGGCCCGACCGGATGACCGACGCGCGGCGGCGCGTGCTCGAGACGGCCGAAGGCGGGCTTGCCTGGACGCGCTCGGGGCTGGCACATGCCGCGGGCGTCTCCTCGACCGTCATCGACGGGTTGCGGGCACAGGGCGTGTTCGAGACGGTGATGATCCCGCCGCGTCCGGTGGTGGCGGCGCCCGATCCTTCTTATGCCGTGCCGGAATTGATGCCTGACCAGAAAGCGGCGGCGGACAAGCTGCGCGCCGCGGTCGCCGCCGACGCTTTCAACGTCACGCTGCTCGACGGCGTCACCGGCTCCGGCAAGACGGAAGTCTATTTCGAAGCGGTGGCAGCGGCGCTCGACAAGGGCAGACAGGTGCTGATCCTGTTGCCGGAAATCGCGCTGACGCACGCCTTCCTGGAACGTTTCCAGGACCGGTTCGGCGCCAAGCCGGCGGAATGGCATTCCGACCTGCCGCCGCGGATGCGCGAACGCGTCTGGCGTCAGGTGGCCGAGGGCGGCGTGCGCGTCGTCGCCGGCGCGCGCTCGGCGCTGTTCCTGCCGTTCAAGGAACTCGGCCTGATCGTCGTCGACGAGGAGCACGATCCCGCCTACAAGCAGGAAGACCGCGTCTTCTACAATGCGCGCGACATGGCCGTGGTGCGCGGCCATATCGGCGGCTTCCCGGTCGTGCTCGCCTCGGCGACGCCCTCGGTTGAAAGCCGGGTCAACGCCAGCCAGGGCCGCTATCATCGCGCGGTGCTGTCGGCCCGTTTTGCCGAGGCGGCGCTCCCCGACCTGAAGTCGATCGATATGCGACGCGCGCCGCCGGCGCGGGGCGGCTTCCTGTCGCCTGTCCTCCTGGAGCAGATGCAGCGCACTCTGGAGAGACAAGAGCAGTCGCTGCTTTTCCTCAACCGGCGCGGCTATGCGCCGCTGACGCTCTGCCGCGTCTGCGGCCATCGATTCGGCTGCCCGGTCTGCTCGGCCTGGCTGGTCGAGCATCGCTTTCGCGGCCAGCTCGTCTGCCATCATTGCGGCCACAATGAGCGGCGGCCCGAAGCCTGTCCGGAATGCGGCACGCTCGACCATCTGGTGGCATGCGGCCCAGGCGTCGAGCGCATCGCCGAGGAAGTGGTCGGGCATTTTCCCGATGCCCGCACCATCGTGCTGTCGTCCGATCTTCTGGGCGGCGTGCGCCGGCTCAGGCTCGAGCTCGAGGCCGTCGCCAATGGCGAGGCCGATATCGTCATTGGCACGCAGCTGGTCGCCAAGGGTCATAATTTTCCCGGCATGACGCTGGTCGGCGTGGTCGATGCGGATCTGGGATTGGCCAATGGCGATCCGCGCGCCGCCGAGCGCACCTTCCAACTGCTCAGCCAGGTGACGGGGCGCGCCGGCCGCACCGGCAAGAAGAGCCTCGGCCTCCTGCAGACCTACCAGCCGGACCATCCGGTGATGCGGGCAATCGTCTCCGGCGATTCGGAAGCGTTTTACGAGCGCGAGATCGCCGAGCGCGAACGGGCGGCGCTGCCGCCCTTCGGCCGGCTCGCCGGCATCATCGTCAGCGCCGCGACACGCGGCGAGGCGGAAAGCCATGCGCGGGGGGTAAGGCGCGCGGCGCCGCAGGCTACCGACCTCTTCGTGCTCGGCCCGGCCGAGGCGCCCTTGTCGCTGATCGGCGGCCGCCACCGCTTCCGGCTGTTGGTGCAAGGCGAACGCCGCGCCGACATGCAAGGCTTTATTCGGGCCATGTTGGCGAATGGACCGAAGCTGCGCGGCTCGGTCAGGGTGCAGGTCGACATCGACCCGCAGAGCTTTTTATAACCGGGAGAGACAGCCCCAACGGAGTGGTCGCTTGTGAAAACCCTCGGCCTGATCGGCGGCATGAGTTGGGAATCGACGGCGATCTATTACCGCCTGCTCAACGAGATCGTGCGCGAGCAGCTGGGCGGGCTGCATTCGGCCAAGCTGTTGCTGTGGTCGTTCGATTTCGCCGAGATCGCCGAACGCCAGCATGCCGGCGACTGGGAAGGCGCCGGCGCTCTTCTGGTGGAAGCCGCGCGCAAGCTGGAGGCGGGCGGGGCCGAGGGCTTGGTGATCTGTACCAACACCATGCACAAGCTCGCCGACACGGTGCAGGCGGCCATATCGATCCCGCTCATCCATATCGCCGACGCCACGGCGCAGGCTGTCCTCGATGCCAGAGTGAAGCGGCCGGCGCTGCTGGCGACACGCTTCACCATGGAACAGGATTTCTACAAGGGACGGCTCGCGGAGAAATACGGGCTGCAGCCGATCGTGCCCGACCAGGGCGGCCGCGACATGGTGCATCGGGTGATCTATGACGAGCTCTGCCAGGGCATCGTCCGGTCCGAATCGAAATCCGCCTATCTCGACGAGATCGGCCGGATGCGGCGCACCGACCGGGTGGACGGCGTCATCATGGGATGCACCGAGATCACCATGTTGATCGGCCAGGGCGATTTCGACATTCCGGTCTTCGACACGACGCGCATCCATGCCGCGGCCGCGGTCGATTTCGCGCTCGCCTGATGCGCTGTACCTAATGTGCCCGCCGTCCTCTGGCGCGCCTTCATTCCCTGGCTAGAATGCCGCTGTTTCAGAACAAGAAATAAGAGGGGGATTTTATGGACTTCGCGTTTCCGTGGCCCGCCAGCCAGGGTGAGTGGCTGGCCTGGTCGAGCGCCGTCGTGACCTTGGCGCTCGGCCTATTCCTGTTCCTGGCGCCGGGGCTTGCGTTTCGCGCGCTGCGCCTGCAGCCGAGGCCCGAGAAAGCGGCGGCGATCGCCGAGGGACGCGGCCGCATGTCGGGCTTTTATCTCGGCGTCAGCCTGTGCTGCATTCTTCTGGCGCAGCCGCTGCTTTACATGGCGCTGGGCTTCTCCTGGCTGTTCACCGCCTTCGGCCGGCTTCTGTCGATGATGTCGGACGGCGCCAACACCCCTTTCAACTGGGTGTCGATCGTGGTTGAATTGGCGCTGGCGGCGCTGCCGCTGGCCTTTGCCTTCGGCTTTGTACTGTGAATCCGGCGCTTGGGGTTGGCCCCAGCCGCCTGATGCGACAAAAGTGCCTGAAAACCATGCCGGACGATGCATTGCGGTCTTAAAAAGCCTGTGCTAGACGGCAATCGACTTTCGACCGGGGATAGCGGAAGCCGCGCCTCCGTGCTTGGAAAAATGCAGTAAGGTCAAAGATTTAGCCAGAGTTCTCGCTCGCGCCAACAATCTGCGGCCTGTCAGACAAGAGAAAAGACGGTCCGTGGCCCAATCGTCATCGCCAATCTCAGCTGTCGCCGAACGCTATGCAGGCTCGCTATTCGAGCTTGCGCTGCAGGACAATTCAGTCGCCAAGGTCGAGGCCGACCTCGCCAGCTTCGAGGCAATGCTCAACAGCAGCGACGATCTCGCGCGGCTGATCAACAGCCCGGTGTTTTCCGGCGAGGACCAGGCAAGGGCCATCGCCGCCATCGCCGACAAGGCCCAGATCACCGGCCTGGTGGGCAATTTCCTGCGCGTCGTCGCCAAGAACCGCCGCCTGTTCGCGGTACCCGGCATGATCAAGGCATTCCGCCAGATCGCCGCCGACCATCGCGGCGAGGCATCGGCCGAGGTCACCTCGGCGCATGCGCTGACTGCGGCGCAGCAGGCTGAACTCCAGGCGACGCTGAAGGGCATCGCCGGCAAGGACGTGGCCATTGCCATGACCGTCGATCCGTCGCTGCTCGGCGGCCTGATCGTCAAGATGGGCTCGCGCCAGATCGATACGTCGCTCAAAACCAAACTCAATTCGCTCAAGCTTGCACTGAAAGAGGTCGGCTGATGGACATCCGCGCCGCGGAAATTTCCGCAATTCTGAAAGACCAGATCAAGAATTTCGGCAGGGAGGCCGAGGTCTCCGAAGTCGGCCAGGTTCTGTCCGTCGGTGACGGCATCGCCCGGGTCTACGGCCTCGACAACGTCCAGGCCGGCGAGATGGTCGAATTCCCCGGCGGCATCCGCGGCATGGCGCTGAACCTCGAAGCCGACAATGTCGGCGTCGTCATCTTCGGTGCCGACCGCGACATCAAGGAAGGCGACACCGTCAAGCGCACCGGCGCCATCGTCGACGCGCCTGTCGGCATGGGCCTGCTCGGCCGCGTCGTCGATGCGCTGGGCAATCCGATCGACGGCAAGGGCCCGATCAAGGCGACCGAACGCAAGCGTGTCGACGTCAAGGCGCCCGGCATCATCCCGCGCAAGTCGGTGCATGAGCCGATGTCGACCGGCCTCAAGGCCATCGATGCGCTGATCCCGGTCGGCCGCGGCCAGCGCGAGCTGGTCATCGGCGATCGCCAGACCGGCAAGACCGCCATCATCCTCGACACGATGCTGAACCAGAAGTCGGTGCACGACAACGGCCCCGAGAAGGAAAAGCTCTACTGCGTCTACGTCGCTGTCGGCCAGAAGCGCTCGACCGTCGCGCAGTTCGTCAAGGTGCTGGAAGAGCGCGGCGCGCTCGAATATTCGATCATCGTCGCCGCCACCGCGTCCGATCCGGCGCCGATGCAGTTCCTGGCGCCGTTCACCGCCTGCACCATGGGCGAATATTTCCGCGATAACGGCATGCATGCGCTGATCAGCTATGATGATCTGTCGAAGCAGGCCGTCGCCTACCGCCAAATGTCGCTCCTGCTGCGCCGCCCGCCGGGCCGCGAAGCCTATCCGGGCGACGTCTTCTACCTGCACTCCCGCCTGCTCGAGCGCGCCGCCAAGCTCAATGACGACAACGGCAATGGATCGCTGACCGCGCTGCCGATCATCGAGACGCAAGCCAATGACGTGTCGGCCTACATCCCGACCAACGTGATTTCGATCACCGACGGCCAGATCTTCCTCGAAACCAACCTGTTCTTCCAGGGCATCCGTCCGGCGGTGAACGTCGGCCTGTCGGTGTCGCGGGTCGGCTCCTCGGCGCAGATCAAGGCGATGAAGCAGGTCGCCGGCTCCATCAAGGGCGAGCTCGCGCAGTATCGCGAAATGGCAGCCTTCGCGCAGTTCGGCTCCGACCTCGACGCGGCAACGCAGCGTCTGCTCAATCGCGGTTCGCGCCTGACCGAGCTGCTCAAGCAGCCGCAGTTCTCGCCGCTCAAGGTCGAGGAACAGGTCGCGGTGATCTTCGCCGGCGTCAACGGCTATCTCGACAAGCTGCCGCTGAACCAGGTCGGCAAGTTCGAGCATGGGCTGCTCAGCCATATGCGCTCGGCCGGCAAGGACGTGCTTGACGGCATCCGCAAGGAGAAGGCGCTGTCGGACGATTTGCGCGCCAAGCTCAAGGCAGAGATCGACGCCTTCGCCAAGACCTTCGCTTGAACGAAGCTGGACGGGATCAGGTTTGAAGCATGGCTTCGTTAAAAGACCTTCGTAACCGTATCGCCTCGGTCAAGGCGACGCAGAAGATCACCAAGGCGATGCAGATGGTCGCCGCGGCGAAGCTGCGTCGCGCGCAGGAAGCGGCGGAAGCAGCCAGACCCTATTCCGAGCGCATGGGCGCGGTCCTGGCCAACATCACCCAGGCGATCGGCGGCGGCGGCGATGCCCCGGCGCTGATGACGGGCACCGGCCGGGACGATGTGCATCTGCTCATCGTGTGCACGGCCGAGCGCGGCCTGTGCGGCGGCTTCAACTCGCAGATCGCCCGCCTAGCCCGCGACCACATCCGCAGGCTGCTGGCCGACGGCAAGCAGGTGAAGATCATCTGCGTCGGCAAGAAGGGCTATGACATCCTGCGCCGCGAATACGCTTCGATGATCCTCGAGCGTGTCGACCTGCGCGAGGTGAAGACTCTCGGCTTCGCCAACGCCGATGCGATCGCGCGCAAGGTCATCCATCTCTTCAACGATGGCGGCTTCGACATCTGCACGCTGTTTTATTCGCAGTTCAAGTCGGTGATCAGCCAGATCCCGACGGCGCAGCAGATCATTCCGGCGGCCGCCGGATCGACCGCTTCCGAGGCTACCAATGGCGGCAATGCCGTCTACGAATACGAGCCGGAGCCGGGCGAGATCCTCTCCGACCTCATTCCGCGCAACATCGCCGTGCAGATCTTCCGCGCGCTGCTGGAAAACGCGGCCGGCGAGATGGGCGCCAAGATGAGCGCGATGGACAATGCGACGCGCAACGCCGGCGACATGATCAACAAGCTGTCGATCACCTACAACCGCCAGCGGCAGGCGCAGATCACCAAGGAACTGATCGAGATCATTTCGGGCGCCGAGGCGCTCTAATCACGCGCCGCGCGGGATACCGGCGGGCGGCGTGAACAACGGATAGACGAAAAGGGCAAAGACGATGGCGAAAGCAGCTACCCCGAAGACCGCCGCCAAGGCGGCACCGGCCCCCAAGGCAGCGAAGGCCCCGGCAGCCGCCGAGAAAGCCGCCGCTCCGGCGAAGAGGGCGGCCGCTCCGGCCAAGGCCGCGGCTTCCGCAGCCAGCGTCGCGGCCACGCGCGTCGGCGCCGCCGGCAAGGTCCGCCAGGTCATCGGCGCCGTCGTGGACGTGCAGTTCGAGGATCACCTGCCGGCCATTCTGAACGCGCTGGAAACCGACAATGTCGGCAACCGCCTGGTGCTCGAGGTGGCCCAGCATCTCGGCGAGAACACCGTGCGCTGCATCGCCATGGACTCGACCGAAGGTCTCGTTCGCGGCCAGGAGGTCTATGACACCGGCGCGCCGATCTCGGTTCCGGTCGGTCCCGGCATGCTCGGCCGCATCATCAACGTCATCGGCGAGCCGGTCGACGAGGAAGGCCCGGTCGACGGCGTCGAAATGCGCGCCATCCACCAGCCTGCTCCGGCCTATGTCGACCAGTCGACGGAAGCGCAGATCCTGGTCACCGGCATCAAGGTTCTCGACCTGCTCGCGCCTTATGCCCGCGGCGGCAAGATCGGCCTGTTCGGCGGCGCCGGCGTCGGCAAGACCGTGCTGATCCAGGAGCTGATCAACAACGTTGCCAAGGCGCATGGCGGTTTCTCGGTGTTCGCCGGCGTCGGCGAGCGCACCCGCGAAGGCAACGATCTCTATCACGAGTTCATCGAATCGGGCGTCAACAAGAAGGGCGGCGGCCAGGGCTCGAAGGCAGCACTTGTCTATGGCCAGATGAACGAGCCGCCGGGCGCGCGCGCCCGCGTCGGCCTGACCGGCCTCACCGTCGCCGAATATTTCCGCGACCAGGGCCAGGACGTGCTGTTCTTCGTCGACAACATCTTCCGCTTCACGCAGGCGGGTTCGGAAGTGTCGGCGCTGCTCGGCCGCATTCCTTCCGCCGTGGGTTACCAGCCGACTCTGGCCACCGACATGGGCGCGCTGCAGGAGCGCATCACGACCACGACCAAGGGCTCGATCACCTCGGTGCAGGCGATTTACGTGCCGGCCGACGACTTGACCGACCCGGCGCCGGCGACCTCCTTCGCCCACCTCGACGCCACGACCGTGCTCAACCGCGCGATCTCGGAAAAGGGCATCTATCCGGCCGTCGATCCGCTGGATTCCACCTCGCGCATGCTCGACCCGATGGTCGTCGGCGAGGAGCACTATCAGGTTGCCCGCCAGGTGCAGTCGATCCTGCAGCGCTACAAGTCGCTGCAGGACATCATCGCCATCCTTGGCATGGACGAGCTTTCGGAAGAGGACAAGCAGACGGTTGCCCGCGCCCGCAAGATCGAGCGCTTCCTGTCGCAGCCGTTCTTCGTCGCCGAAGTGTTCACGGGATCGCCGGGCAAGCTGGTCGACCTCGCCGACACCATCAAGGGCTTCAAGGGCCTTTGCGCCGGCGACTACGACCACCTGCCGGAAGCCGCCTTCTACATGGTCGGCGGCATCGACGAGGCGGTCGAGAAGGCGCAGCGCCTGGCGGCTGAAGCGGCATAAGAAAGCGAATAGCGAATAGGGAGTAGCGAATAGGGAGCAACGGGTTTGGCGAGTTTCTTCACTACTCGCTACTCGCTATTCCCTACTCGCTAAATTGAACATGGCTGAAGCTTTCAAGTTCGAACTGGTCTCGCCGGAGCGGCTGCTCGTTTCCGAGCAGGTCGAGTCGGTCGTCATCCCGGGTGCCGAAGGCGAGATGACGGTGATGGCGCAGCACGCGCCGGTCATGACCACCATCAAGCCCGGCGTCGTCACGATAAAGACCGCGGGCGGCAAGGAAGAGCGCTTCGTCGTGTTCGGCGGTTTCGCCGACATCCTGCCTTCCGGCTGCACGCTTCTTGCCGAATCGGCGACGCATGTGAACGACATCGATCGCGCCGATCTTGCTCGTCGCATCCAGGAGGCCAAGGAAGACGCGGCCGACGCAAAGGACGACGAGAGCCGCAGCAAGGCGGAGCAGTTCCTCAGCCAGCTCACCACACTGGAAGGCGCGCTGCTGCCGGCCTGAAGTCGGCTGCCGACAAGCGATTGAGAAAGGTGGGGCTTGCCCCGCCTTTTTTGTTGGTGCTTTCCGTTTGCGAAACAGTCCCGAATGCGAATGGGGTCGATCATGCCCGCGCTGCAGGTGGTGAACGGGTCGGCCGGCAAACAGTGAAGCCGTCCCGGCGCACCGTCGAGCCATGCCGGGCACAAACGCTATCCAGCCGTTCCACTCTTGTTGCCGAGCGCGGCAAGAGCCAGTTTCGGGCCGCCCTGCTTGAAATGGACGAGGTGCGTGGCGACAAACCCGATCAACCTTTGTCGTTCCGAGTGACCCTTGGCAAAGCCGGCCAGATCGAACACCGCCGCCGTCATCTCCGCCGTCGGCAGGTTGCGGCCGAACAGGTTGCCGAGGGCGGCATCGAGCGGGTCGGTGAAATGGCCCTCAGGCAAGCTGCTACCGCGCGCGGCGCAGGCGGCGATCCAAGCGGCGACAACCAGCGACAGATGTTCCGGCAGCAAGCCGGCCTCCAGCCGGGCGAGGGCGGAGGCGACGATGCGTTGCGGCAGCTTCTGGCTGCCGTCATTGGCGATCTGCGCAGTGCGGTGGGCGAGCGCCGTGTTGGAAAAGCGCTCGGCGAGCTCGGCCGTATAGGCGCTTGTGTCGAGCCCGGCCTCCTGCGGCAGGGTTGGAATGGCCTCGGCCCAGAGCCAATCGACGAACTGCCGGATCGACGGATCGGCAAAGGCGCGGTCGACGGTGGCGTGGCCGCTGAGCAGGCCAAGATAGGCAATGCCGGAATGCGCGCCGTTGAGCAGCCTCAGCTTCATGTCCTCGAAGGGGCCGACATCCTCGACCATGGTGACGCCGAATTTCTCCCAGGCAGGCCGCCCGGCGGGAAAGCGGTCCTCGATCACCCATTGCCGGAACGGCTCGGTCATCACCGGCCACGCATCATCGATGCCGAGCTCGCCAGCGATGCGGGCGCGATCGGCGTCCGTGGTCGCCGGCACGATGCGGTCGACCATGGAAGATGGAAACGCCACTTCGTCGGCGATGTGACGCGCGAGGTGGGCATCGCCTTCGCGGCTGTCTCGCAACTCGGCGAACTCGACCATCAGCCGATGCAGCGTCGCGCCGTTGGCCGGCAGGTTGTCGCAGCAGAGCACCGTGAAGGGCGGCGTGCCGGCTGCGCGGCGGCGCGCGAGCGACTCGGCGAGAAATCCATGCGCCGTCTTCGGCGATCCGGGGTTGGCGAGGTCGTGGACGATATCGGGGTGCGCAGTGTCGAGCGTGCCGTCGGCTGCCCTCAGATAGGCCTTCTCGGTGATGGTGAGCGTGACGATGCGGATGCGCGGATCGGTGAGCGCGGCGAGCACAGCGCCCGGGCCCTCCGGAGCGACGAGCAAGGACTGGATCGAGCCGATGACCTGCAGCTGTTCGCCGGCGCTGTCCCGGATTGCCAGCGTGTAGAGCCCGTCCTGCGGCTTGAGCGCATCGCGCGTGTCAGGACTGCGCAGCGAGACGCCGATGATGCCCCAATCGCTCTCGCCATCCGCCAGACAGGCATCGACATAGGCGGCCTGATGGGCACGGTGAAAGGCGCCGACGCCAAGATGGACGATGCCGGGCGCGACGGACTTGCGGTCGTAGCGAGGCACCAGAACTTCGGCCGGCAGCTTCGCAAGGGTGGCGTTGGATAGGCGGCCGTTCATGGAAGCTGGTCTCCGATCGGAAAACGACGGCAGCGACCTAACACCCGCTGTCGCCGTGCACAATGGCCACGTTCCTTTCGAAAGTCATCATACAACTGCATAATATTTGTATGTTGACATTATCTCTGGCCGATCTACCAATAGCGGAGCTTGGGAGGAGCCGCGTGGCCGTATTGACCGATCCGGACCTGCTGTTTTCGCCGGAAACGCGATCATTGGCGCGCGCCCTTTATGCAGGTGTGAAGGACCTGCCGATCGTCAGTCCGCACGGCCACACCGACCCGCGCTGGTACGCGCTCAACGAACCGTTTTCCGACCCGGCGCAGCTCTTGATCGTGCCGGACCATTACATTTTCCGTATGCTGTTCAGCCAAGGCGTGCGGCTGGAGGAACTCGGCGTCCCGACGCTCGAAGGCGCACCCGTCGAAACCGACGGCCGGGCGATCTGGCGGCGCTTCGCCGAGCATTATTATCTCTTCCGCGGCACGCCCACACGGCTGTGGCTCGATCATGTGTTCGAGCATCTGTTCGACATCAGGGAGCCGCTTACCGCAGCCAGCGCCGACCGTATCTACGACACGATCGCCGCGCTGCTGCAACGCGACGACTATCGGCCGCGCGCGCTGTTCGAGCGCTTCAACATCGAGGTGATCGCGACGACCGAAGGCGCGCTCGACGACCTCAAATGGCACCGTATGATCCGCGACAGCGGCTGGAAGGGCCGCGTCGTCACCGCGTATCGGCCGGACGCCGTGGTCGATCCCGATTTCGAAGGCTTCGCGGCCAATCTGGATAGGCTCGGCGAGATCACCGGATGCGACACCGGCAGCTGGTCCGGCTATCTCGATGCGCATCGAAAGCGCCGCGCCTATTTCAAGGAGTTCGGCGCGACCTCGTCCGATCACGGTCATCCGACGGCCGAGACCGCCAATCTCTCCGACGCGGCGGCGCAGGAGCTGTTCAACCGCATCCGGCGCGGCTCCGAGGATGAGCGCGAGCGAAAACTGTTCCGAGCCCAGATGCTGACCGAGATGGCCAAAATGAGCCGTGACGACGGCCTGGCGATGCAGATCCATCCTGGATCATGGCGCAATCATTCGCCTTCGGTTTTCCAGAAATTCGGCCGCGACAAGGGCTTCGATATCCCGACCCGGACCGATTATGTGTCGGCGCTGAAGCCGCTGCTCGACTGCGTCGGGCTGGAGCGCGACCTCACGATCATCCTGTTCACGCTCGACGAGACGAGCTATGCGCGCGAGCTGGCGCCGCTCGCCGGCGTCTATCCGGCGCTCAAGCTCGGGCCGGCTTGGTGGTTCCACGACAGCCCGGAAGGCATGCGCCGCTTCCGCGAGATGACCACCGAGACGGCGGGCTTCTACAACACCGTCGGCTTCAATGACGACACGCGCGCCTTCCCGTCGATCCCGGCGCGCCACGACGTCGCGCGGCGTGTCGACTGCGCCTTTCTGGCGCGGCTGGTCGCCGAGCATCGCCTCCGGGAGGAGGAGGCGCATGAGCTGGCGCGGGAGCTTGCCTACTCGCTTGCCAAGAAGGCGTACCGGCTCTGAGCCGGGACATCCGGGATTTTTGAAGGGAGGAAAGACATGTTGCGTATTTCGAGATTGCTGGCCGCGACATTCGCCATCGGGTCCTTGGTGATCGGAGCCGCGCAGGCCGAAACCGTCCTGCGCTCTTCGGACACCCATCCGGACGGCTATCCGACAGTCGAGGCGGTCAAATACATGGGCGAGCTGATCAAGCAGCGCACCAACGGGCGCTATTCGATCGAGGTCTATCATTCGGCGCAGCTCGGCGAGGAAAAGGATACGATCGAGCAGACCCAGGCCGGCGTCATCGACCTCGATCGCGTCTCCATGGGGCCATTCAACGGCATCGTGCCGGAAACCGCCGTGCCGTCGTTGCCCTACATCTTCCGCTCGGTCGAGCATATGCGCCATGTCATGGACGGGCCGATCGGCGACCAGATCCTGAAGGCGTTCGAGGCGCATGACCTTGTCGGACTCGCCTTCTACGATTCCGGCGCGCGCTCCTTCTACAACACCAAGAAGGACATCGCCTCGATGGCAGACATGAAGGGCATGAAGTTCCGCGTCATCCAGTCGGACGTCTTTGTCGACATGGTCAATGCGCTCGGCGCCAACGCCACGCCGATGGCCTATGGCGAGGTCTATTCGGCGCTGCAGACCGGCGTCATCGACGGCGCCGAGAACAACTGGCCGAGCTTCGAATCCGCCAAGCATTACGAGGTCGCCAAGCACTACACGCTGGATCAGCACCAGATCGTGCCGGAGGTGCTGGTGATGTCGAAGGCAAGCTGGGACAAGCTGGCGCCGGAAGACCAGGCGATCGTGCGCCAGGCGGCCAAGGACAGCGTCGTCAAGATGCGCGAGCTGTGGGACGCGCAGGAGAAGAAGTCGCGCGACATCGTCGAGAAAGCCGGCGTCAAGATCAGCGAGATCGACAAGCAGCCGCTGATCGACGCCATGAAGCCGGTCTACGACAAATATCTGTCGACGCCCGAGCTCAAGGACCTCGCCGCCCGTATCCAGGCGACGAAATGACCGGGATGGGCAACGGGCCCGGTGGCACGGAGGCTTCCGTGCTGCCATCCAGCCGGTCGGGTCCGAAAGGATTCTGGCTGCGGGTGGAACGCACCCTTTCCGGGCTTGCGCGGTTGGCCTTGTGGGTCAGCGGCACCGGGTTGACGCTGATGACCATCATCATCTTCTGGCAAGTCTTCTCGCGCTACATGCTGAACCGCTCGCCGAGCTGGACCGAATCCTCATCCGTGCTGCTGATGGGCTGGTTCATCTTTCTCGGCGCCGCCGTCGGCGTGCGCGAGCGCACGCATCTCGGCTTCGACGTGCTGCTCTATGTCTTGCCTGCCTCGGCCAAGGCGGTGCTGCGCAGCATTTCCGATCTCGTCGTGCTGGCCTTCGGCGCCGGCATGATCGTGTATGGCGTGCAGCTCGCCAGGCTGACCTGGAACACGGTGATGCCGTCGCTCGCCTTGCCCGGCGGCGTCAGCTTCCTGCCGGTCATCATGGGAGGCGCGCTGGTCTGCCTGTTTTCACTCGAGCGGCTGGCGGGGCGCTTTGCCGGGCTGCCGGTCGATGCCGACATCTACGCAACCGGCGAGGAGCTCTGAACCATGGCGCTGATCGTGCTTTTCGGCACTTTCGTCTTCCTGCTGGTTATCGGCACGCCGATCGCGTTCTGCCTCGGCGTCGCCAGCTTCGCGACGATCCTCACGATCGGCCTGCCACCCGTCGTGGTGTTCCAGCGGCTCAATTCCGGCATCAGCGTCTTTTCGCTGATGGCCATCCCGTTCTTCATCTTCGCAGGCGACCTTATGGTTCGCGGCGGCATCGCCGCCCGCCTGGTGGCATTGGCCGGGTCCCTGGTCGGCCACCTGCGCGGCGGCCTGGGCCAAGTCAACATTGCCGCATCGACCATGTTCGGCGGAATTTCCGGTTCGGCGGTGGCCGATGCCTCAGCGGTCGGCGGTCTGATGATCCCGCAGATGAAGGCGCGCGGCTACGGCGTCGACTATGCCGTCAACATCACCTCCGTCGGCGCCGTCATTGCGCTGCTGATCCCGCCGTCGCACAACATGATCATCTATTCGATCTCGGCCGGCGGCCGCATCTCGATAGCGGATCTGTTCACCGCCGGCGTTCTGCCGGGGCTGTTGCTGGCCCTCTCGCTGATGGTCACCGCCTATCTGGTGGCAAGCCGGCGCGGCTATCCGACGGAACCTTTTGCCGGTTTCTGCCGGGCCTTGCAGCTGCTTGTCGCCGCCATTCCCGGGCTGATCCTGATCGGCATCATCTTTGGCGGCGTCCGCTCCGGCATCTTCACCGCCACCGAAAGCTCCTGCATTGCCATCGTCTATGCTTTCCTGGTGACGTTGATCATCTACCGCTCGATGAGCTGGAACGATTTCGTCACCGCGACGACAGCGGCGGTGCGCACGACAGCGATGGTGCTGATGATCATCGGCTGCGCCGCGGCCTTCGGCTGGCTGCTGGCCTATCTCCGGGTTCCGGCAGCGCTTGTCGCGTTTTTGCAGTCCGTGTCCGACAACAAGCTGGTCATACTGCTCCTGATTAATGTCGTCCTGCTCATCCTCGGCACATTCATGGATATGTCGCCGCTCATCATCATCACCACGCCCATCTTCCTGCCGGTGGTGATGGCCTATGGCGTCGATCCCGTGCATTTCGGCGTCATCCTGATCCTCAATCTCGGCATCGGCCTCTGCACGCCGCCGGTCGGCGCGGTGCTGTTCGTCAGTTGCGCCATCGGCCGCATTCCCATCTGGACGGCAATGCGCTCGATCTGGCCGTTCTATGGAGCGGCCTTCATGGTGCTGATGCTTGTCACCTACATACCGGAAATCTCATTGTGGCTGCCGAGCCTGTTTCACTAGGAGGGCACCACGTGTCTCAAACAGTTGCCGACCTCAGGGTCGAACGGAAGCCGAAACTATCGGAGACCGTGGTCGCGGCGATCCGCAAGCAGCTCTTGGCGGGCGAGATTCCGCCCGGACAGAAGCTGCCCACCGAAGGCCAGCTGACGGAGACTTTCGGCGTCAGCCGCACGGTCATCCGCGAGGCGCTGGCCAAGCTTGCCGCCGATGGCCTGGTCGAAGCGCGGCAAGGCGCCGGCGTCTTCGTCAGCGAGCACATCTCGACGAGCTTCGGCGTTTTGGCCGCCGACATGGGAGCCAAGGATTCGGTCGCGCTCAACGTGCTCGAGGTCCGCCTCGCGATCGAGATCGAATCGGCGGGCCTGGCCGCCATCCGCCGCAACGCCGCCCAGGAGGCCGCGATCCAGGAGGCCTTCTTCGAGTTCGAGCGGCTGCTGCTTGCCAGCCAGCCGACCGGCCCGGCCGACCTCGCCTTCCACCGCGCGATCGCCAGCGCCACCAACAACCCGTTCTATGTCGAGATGCTCGATGTGCTGGGACGCCGCGCCATTCCCTGCGACGTGACCTCGCCCTGGTCGACAGAGCTCGTTCAGTCGGACGAGTACCAGCGCGGCCTGCAGCGCGAGCATCTCGTCATTCTCAATGCGATCTCGGCGGGCGATGCCGAGGCCGCGCGCGAGGCGATGCGCACGCATCTGACCCGCAGCCAGCAGCGCTACCGCGAGCGGCTGCAGGCCAGACAGGCCTATTATGCCAATTCGCTGAAAGCCGCATCGACCGAGTGACCATCAGACAAGGCCTAGAAATGGACCATACACACACCGAATTTTCCTCGCGCTTCGCCATCGATCCCATCACCGCCGCGGCCATGGGAACAGACGAGCTGCGCCACCATTTCCACGTCGAGGGGCTTTTCCAGCCGGGCCTCGTCAGCCTGACCTACACGCATTACGATCGCATGATCGTCGGCGGCGCCATGCCTATCGACAAGATCCTGCCGCTCGAGGCGATCAAGCCGACCGGAACCAAGGCTTTCCTCGACCGCCGCGAACTGATCGCCGTCAACATCGGCGGCGCCGGCACCGTCACGGCCGACGGCATGGCTTACGAATTGGCGGCGCGCGACATGGTCTATCTCGGCATGGGCGCTGAGCAGGTGTCGTTCGGCTCGGCGGAGCCCGACAAGCCGGCAAAATTCTACCTGCTTAGCGCACCGGCGCATCGGCCCTATCCCAGCCAGTTGATCCGCATCGGCGACGCCAGGCGGCTCGACGTCGGCAGCCAGGCGACCAGCAACGAACGCTCGATCTTCCAGTTCATCCACGCCGACGGCGTCAAGACCTGCCAGCTCGTCGTCGGCATCACGCAGCTCGCGCCAGGCTCGGTGTGGAACACCATGCCTTGCCATGTGCATGACCGGCGCATGGAAGCCTATCTCTACTTCGATCTGCCGGAAGGGCAGCGCGTGTTCCACTTCATGGGCGAACCGCACGAGACGCGCCACATCGTCATGCGCAGCGAGGAGGCGGTGCTGTCGCCGGGCTGGTCGATCCATTCGGGCGCCGGCACATCCAACTACGCCTTCATCTGGGCGATGGCCGGAGACAATGTCGACTATACCGACGTCGATCAGGTGGCGATGGATCAATTGCGGTGAGCGATCTTTCCGCCTTCAGCCTCACGGGCAAGCGCATCCTGGTCACCGGCGCCAACACCGGCATCGGGCAAGGCATCGCCGTGTCGATCGCGCGCGCCGGCGGCCTGGTGGTCGGCGTCGGCCGATCGGCGATGGATGACACCGCCGCGAAAGTTACGGCCGCGGGCGGCAGCTTCGAAGCGGTGAAGGCCGATCTCGGTGACCCGCCCGAGGCGGCCGCCATGCTCGACCGGGTTTGGGACGAGAGCGGCCGGCTCGACGGCCTCGTCAACAATGCCGGCATCATCCGGCGCGCCGATGCGGTCGACCTTACCGAAGCCGATTGGGACGAGGTGATGGACATCAATTTGAAGACGGTCTTTCGCCTGTGCCAGAGCTTTGCCAGGCGCGTGCTGACGGAGCCCGGACGGCGCGCCAAGATCGTCAACATCGCGTCGGTGCTGAGTTTCCAGGGCGGCATCCGCGTTGCTTCCTATACGGCCTCGAAGCACGGCGTGCTTGGCCTCACAAGGCTGCTCGCCTGCGAATGGGCGGCGAAAGGCATCAACGTCAACGGCATCGCGCCGGGCTATATCGAGACCAACAACACCGAGGCGCTGCGCGCCGACCCGGACCGCAGCGCGGCCATCCTCGGGCGCATCCCCGCGGCGCGCTGGGGCCGGCCCGACGATATCGGCGACGCAGCCGTGTTCCTGCTGGCGCGGGCGTCGGACTATATGCATGGCGCGGTGGTGCCGGTCGATGGCGGCTGGCTGGCGCGGTGACCGTCTCCCGCCGGAAAACCGCGCCGGACCTTTCCTGGATTTGCTTTACAAGCCGAACGGAAGCTGAGCGATGACCGATATCTTTTCGCATGCGGGCGAAAAAGCCTGGGAGCCGACGCCGGACGGCAACAGGCGGCGCGTGCTGGTGCATACCGACCAATTGATGATGGTCGAGTTCGCCTTCGACAAGGGCGGAGTCGGGGCGCTGCACTCGCATCCGCATGTCCAGGCGAGCTATGTCGCCGAGGGCTGCTTCGAGGTTACCATCGACGGCCGATCGGAGATCCTCGAAACAGGCAGCAGCTTCATTGTTCCGTCCAATCTCGTGCATGGCGTCAAGGCGCTGAAGGCCGGGCGGCTGGTCGACAGTTTTGCGCCTTGCCGGGTCGATTTCCTCGGTTAGGGCAGGTCGGCGGTTCTATCGGACGCCGATTGCTCCGCAGCGGTTTCACGCCTTTCCGGAACCGCTGCGACCGCCATGTGATCGCGGCGGCCTGCCGCGAGCAGGCGATGCGCGGCATCGAGTATGGCCTCGACCGGCGCGTCGGCGACATAGGCCGAACGACCTCGCCCTGGCGCCGTGACGACTTCGACCGCGTTTGAAAGGGGGCGCCAACGCTCCATATTGGCGCCGTTGTTGACGATCACCGCCGGCGTCATGACGGCGGCCATCAGATGCGCCAGTCCGCCCTCCATGCCGATATAGGCGACCGCCATCTCGCCCAGCGCAAGCAGGAGATCGTCGAAGCTTGCAATGTCCGGCGCCAGTTCCGGACCGGCCATCTGGAGGCGGCCTTCCCTTGCGAGGAGCGCCAGTGGCGTCGGCCCGCCGCCAGGGGTTGCCAGATACAGCACCCGGTAGCCGGCATCGATGAGATTGCCGGCAACGGCCACCACCTGATCTTCGCTCATGCACTTCCTGCCCTGGGCGTTGCCGCCAAGCAGGACGAGCGGGCGGCCGCAACCGCCGCGCAGCTGGTGCGCCAGTGTCCGGGCGGCGTCCGGCACATCGAGCCTGTGATCGAAAGGCAGATGCCGCCCCGCCAGGCGCTCGATCAGCCGGTGGTAGCGCCAGGCATTGTGTTCCGGCCGCAGCGTCAACCGCGTGCCCCAGCGCAGCGACAGAAGATGGCCGGCAAAGTTGGCTTCGTAGCGGATGCCCCGGCCTGCAAGTTGCAGAGCCGTGAGGATGAGGCCCGGCACGCCGGTGCGCAGATCGACAACGACGGCTTTGCGGCCGCGCGGCGCGAATTCGGCGAGGATGGCTGAAAGCGGCGTCTTCGTCCTGAAATCGTCGACGAGATGCGCGACATGCTTGTGCAACACATGCGAGAGCGATGAGCCGCGCATGGCGCCGTAGACGACACGGCTTTGCGGAAAGGCGGTCCTCGCCGCCCGCAGGGCCGGAATCCGCAGCAAGCCGTCGCCAAGCGCGTCGTTGCGGGCATAGAATATCAGCGCGGGCGCGGACGAATCCATGGCGGAGACGGGTTCCATTGCTGTGGTGTCGGAGAAGCAGGACGACTGCGGAAGAATATTATCAGCAAGCCCCGGCTGAGTTCTGCAAGAATATGCTTGGTTTCTTTTTATAAAGAAAGCGCGATCTCGTCACCCCGCCGACGCCGGCCATGCGGGCCTTCTGTCGCGAATTCAGCTATGACATGCCTGCCTGGGACCGGCGCCGCCGGGTGAAGTGTTTCAGCGCTGCTGCAGCGCCAGGCGTATGCCGAGCGCGCAATAGATGCCGCCGACCACCTTGCCCTGCCATTTCAACACCGCCGGATTGCGGCGCAGCAAGGAACCCAGGCCGCCCGCACTGACGGCGAAGACGACCGTGCTGAAGAGCCCGAGCAGGACAAAGATGATGCCCAGCAGCATCAGCTGCAGCACCACGAAACCACCTTGCGGGTGCACGAATTGCGGCAGGAAGGCCAGGAAGAACAGCGCGGTCTTCGGATTGAGCACTTCGGTCAGGATCGCCTGCCGGAAGGCCCGGCCCGCGGAAATGGGGAGCGTCGTGGCCGCCAGGTCTGCCGGCGCCTTTTCGAAAATGGCGCGGATGCCGAGATAAACGAGATAGGCCGCGCCGATATATTTGACGATGCTGAACAGCATCGCCGAAGCGGCGATGACGGCCGAGATGCCGACGATGGCCATGACGGTGTGGATCACGTCGCCAGCCGCGACACCCGCGCCGGTGGCGATGCCGACCTTCGTGCCCGAGCTCGTCGCCCGCGCGACCGTGAGCAGCGTCGCCGGCCCCGGGATGAAGACGAAGCCGAACACGACCGCGATGTAGGTGACGAGCGTCGCGGGATCGATCATGCCAAGGCTCCTTTTGCGTCGGGCGCCGCTCTTTATTCGGAGCGGCTCGGCATTATAGCACCGCAGAACGGGCCGGGGGAACTCTCGGGCGGCGAAGTCGGCGGTCGCAGCGATTCGAGCAGAATGTCGTGACGGCCTTCCACGCTTCGATGATTTCGTCGCAAGCGCACCCTATCCCACAGCCCTGTCGTTCGAAGCCGCCGGGAATGGACCGCGGCATTGCTTTGACCTTTCGTTTCAATGCACGTCGTTGTATCGAAACGACAAGGCCGAACGATGCCGGATCGGCAATCGAGCCAAGGCGCCTGCCCCAGGCGGCGGCAAGATCAAGGGGGCTGGCTTGGAAGAGCAAGCGACATGTGAGACCCGGCGATGCCGGGCTGGAACGTGCAGGCTCCACGACAGGCGCGCTTGTCGCCAGGATGGAATCGGCGACCGGAAGCAGCCTGCCGCATGATCGCGCCACCCATTCTCACCGCGAGCCGGCTTGGGCTTATCGTGACGCCGGACATGTTGCCCGGCGGTGATGGGATCAACATCAACGGGCCGTCGCTGATCGGCATGCCGGACTGGGCGCCGGGGCGGCTGGGCGCCTACTATCTCTATTTCGCCGACCACGGGGGTTCCTATATCCGCCTCGCCTACGCCGATTCGATCGAAGGCCCGTGGCGCATCCATCCCGGCGGGGTACTGTCCCTCGCTCAATGTCCGTTCATCAAAGGCCACATCGCGTCTCCCGACGTTCATGTCGATCAGCGGAATCGCCGCTTCGTTATGTATTTTCACGGACCGGCAAAAGGCGGAGAAGGCCAGACGACCTTTGCCGCGACATCCAGTGACGGCCTTCATTTCAATCCGCTTTCCGAGCCGCTCGGGCCTTCCTATGCCCGGTTCTTCCGCCACGATCAGTGGTGGTACGGTCTTCTCGGGACAGAAGCCATCACCGTCTTCCGCTCTAGGACCGGCATCTCCGATTTCGAACGGGGTGCGGTTGTTCTGTCCGGCATGAAGCATCTTCCCACCCCGCGGCATCTTGCACTGCAGAAATCCGGTCGCTGGCTGCGGGTCTTTTACACGCGCAGGGGCGACGCGCCGGAACGGATACTTCACGGCACGATCGATCTCGCCGAGGACTGGCGACGCTGGACGGTCAAAGGCGAGACCGAACTGCTGCGGCCGCAGACGGACTTCGAAGGCGCGGGCTTGCCGGTTTGCCCCAGCCGGGACGGGCCGGCCGAAGGCGCGGAGAACGCGTTGCGCGATCCTGCGATTTTCGAGGAGAGAGGCCGCACCTGGCTGCTCTACGCCGTTGCCGGAGAGAGCGGCATCGCCTTGGCCGAGATCACGTCGAGGGACGTTCCTGGCAAAGCAGCCCGGATGCCGGCGACCACTCTACGCCGTGGCGCAAGACGACTGTTCTGGCGATTGCGCAAGGCTGCGCCCCGGCTGCCCTCGGCAATGACGTTTCGCAAAAGAATCTTCATTGCCGGCTGTGCTCGCAGCGGAACCACGCTAAGCCGTCGTTTGATGGCGTGTTTCGACGATATCTATGTTCATAGGGACGAAGCGCCGTATCAGGCGCTGCTCGAACTGGATCGCCCCGAAGTCAATCTGGTCGTCAAACGCACCTATGAGAGCCATAAGGACATCGAGCATCTGCCTGGCTCGGTCGGATTGATCTATTGCGTGCGGCATCCTTTCGACGTGCTCACAAGCTCCCATCCAGAGACGGTGAACGAACGGCGTTTTCACGTAACGACCGAGCGCTGGGAGGCGGAGTATGACGGGTTGACGCGCCTTAGAAAGGCTCAACCCGAAAGAGCCGTTTTCTATCTGCGCTATGAGGAATTGATCGCCGAACCCGATATCGTCCAGGGCAGGATCGCCCGGTCGTTCGGTCTGTCACCGGTCACGCTTTACAGCCGCGATGCGGACAATCCGATACGGCCGACGTCGCTGAGAAAATGGGAGCGCAATGAAGAATTCCAGACCTACCTGCATGGCCTGCCAGCGACGTTCCTCGCCCGCGTGGAGAGCTTCTGCCACGAATTCGGCTACGAAATGCCGGCCTACACCTTGAACGCGGGAACGGCGCGGTGATGACGGCGCAGGCAGTGAGCATCCGGGCCGAGGATCACAAGCGGCGCGTCCTGAAGGATGTGTTCGGCTTCGACGATTTTCGCCCCGGGCAAGCGACCGTGATCGAGGCGTTGCTGTCCGGGCGGCATGTGCTGGCGGTGATGCCGACAGGCGCCGGCAAATCGCTCTGCTATCAGGTTCCGGCGCTGGTCAAAGGCGGGCTTACCATCGTGGTGTCGCCGCTGGTGGCGCTGATGCAGGACCAGGTCGCCGCCTTGCGCCTTGCCGGCGTGGCCGCCGACACCATCAATTCCTCGCTCGACCGCGACACCAATGTCGCTGCTTGGCGCCGCGTGGCGTCCGGGCAGACGCGGCTGCTCTATATGGCGCCGGAGCGGCTGATGACGGAACGGATGCTCGAAGCCCTGTCCCGGCTCGATGTCGGCCTGATCGCCATCGACGAGGCGCATTGCATCTCGCAATGGGGACCGGCCTTCCGGCGCGAATATGAAGACCTGTCGCAGTTGCGCGGCGTGTTTCCGCAGGTGCCCATCATCGCGCTGACGGCGACGGCGGACGAGGCCACGCGCGCCGACATCGAAGCGCGGCTGTTTGCCGGGCGCGCCGAAACCCTGGTGCTGGGCTTCGACCGGCCCAATATCAAGCTGGCGATAGAGCCCAAGCAGGACAGCAAGCGCCAGCTGCTGCGCTTCATCGAGCGTCACCAGGGCAAGAGCGGCATCATCTATTGCCTGTCGCGCCGCAAGACGGAAGAAATGGCGGCTTTCCTGGAGAAGAACGGCGTGCGCGCGCTCGCCTACCACGCCGGCATGAGCAAGGACGCGCGAGAGGCGAACCAGAACACCTTCATGAGCCTGTCGGGCCTCGTCATGGTGGCGACCATCGCCTTCGGCATGGGCATCGACAAGCCCGACGTCGCCTATGTCTTCCACACCGACCTGCCCGGCAGCCTCGAGGCGTATTACCAGGAGATCGGCCGCGCCGGCCGCGACGGCCGGGCGGCGGAAGCGCACATGCTCTACGGCGCCGGCGACATCCGCACGCGCCGGATGTTCATCGACGACGAGGATACCTCGCCCGAGCACAAAAGGCGGGCGCATCGCCGGCTCGACACGCTGATCGGCTATTGCGAGACGGCGCAGTGCCGGCGCCAGGTGCTGCTCGGCTATTTCGGCGAGGAGGCGCAAGCCTGCGGCAATTGCGACAACTGCCTCGACCAGGCGCCGCGCGCCGACGGCGGGACGGAGGCGCGGATCATCCTCGCGGCAGTCGCGCAGAGCGGCGAGCGCTTCGGCGCCGCCCATGTCATCGATATCCTGCTCGGCCATGAGACCGAAAAGGTGCTGGCCAGAGGCCATCAGCAGCTCGCCAGCTTCAGGACCGGCATCATGCATCGGAAGCCGGTCTGGCTGTCGCTCATCCGGCAACTTGTCGCCGGCGGCTTTCTGGTGCCGGATCCCGACGGCCATGGCGGCCTCGCCATCTCGGAAAGCGGCCGCGCGCTCGGCCGCGGCGAGGTTGCGTTCGAGTATCGTGTCGAAGGTCGGGACCGTCTGGCGCGCGGCAGCAAGCGTGCCGCGCAAGGCTCTGCCACGGGCGAGAGCGTGGACACTTCCTTGCTGGCCGCGCTCAAGACGCTGCGGCTGCGGCTCGCCAAGGAACGGCAGGTGCCGGCCTATGTGGTGTTTTCCGACCGCACCCTGATCGACATGGCCGAGCGCCGTCCGCGCGACCTCGACGACTTCGCCGAGGTGAACGGCGTGGGTGCAGCAAAGCTCAAGGAGTTCGGCGAGGCGTTCTTGAGTGCGATCGCGGCGCACCCGTCAGAAAGCTGACAAGACGTATATCTCAGCCTCAACCCACGCCTTGGACGGCCTGAACCATGGCATTTGCGGCTTCAACGGGCTGGAGGCCAGCTTCGCGCACCAGCGTGCGCCAGGTGAAGAAGCTCAGCGCCACACGCAGCATCGCTCGCTGGCTGCCGCCAAGGCCTTCGCCGAGCACTCCCTGGCAGGTCGCGAAATACGGGCCGATGCTCGTCTCGACAGCCTCCCGGGTTGGCGGGTGATGTTCGGCGTCGCGCAACACGCTGGCCACCACGCTTTCATTGCGCCCGTACCATTCGTAGAGCGCCAGCAGCGCGATCCGCATCCGTTCGCCTGGGTCGGCCACAACTCGCCACGGCTCCGGGCTCGGCAGCGGATGCGTCTCGATGTGCGTGCTCGAGCAGGCCTGCAGCAGACTGCGCTCGTCGGGGAAGTGGGCGTAGAGCGTGTGTCGCTGAACGCCGGCACGCTCGGCGACCAAGCTGAAGGTCGTTGCTGCGGGACCAACGCTACCGTGCAGGTCGATCGCAGCTTCGACGATGCGCCGCCGGGTTTCCGCCTGCTGCTCGGCACGGCGTTTAAGGGTGTATTTGCGGGTCATGTATTTAAATGCACACGCATGTGCACCCATTGTTGACAGGGTTCTAATATTTCGCTACACACATATGTACTTCGATTTTGGTCGAAGTCCAGCCCTGGGTAACCGGGAGAGGGAAGGCAACCATTGTTTTGGAGGAGATTCCATGGAAACGAAAATCGATGAAATCGCCGAGGGCATCTACCGCCTATCGACCTATGTACCGGATATTGCTCCGCCCGTCGGCTTCACCTTCAACCAGTTCCTGGTCATGGGCGATGAGCCGCTCATGTTCCACACCGGTCTGCGGAAGATGTTCGCGCTCAACCGCGACGCGCTTGCCCGCATCATCCCGCCGGAGCGTCTTCGCTGGATTGGATTTGGCCATTTCGAATCCGACGAATGCGGCGCCATGAACGAATGGCTCACCGTTGCGCCGCAAGCAACGGCCGCGCACGGACAGACAGGCGTCTACGTGTCGCTCAACGATTTCGCGGATCGTGCGCCGCGGGTGCTGAAGGATGGCGAGGTGATCGACATCGGCGGCGGCAAGCGCGTGCGCTTCATCGATACACCGCACACGCCGCATGGTTGGGACGCCGGCGTCATGTACGAGGAATCGACCGGCACCCTGCTCTGCGGCGATCTGTTCACCCAACTCGGCAACGACCGCGCGCTGACCGACGGCGATGTTGTCGGCCCGGCGATCGCCGCCGAGGATCTGTTCAAATATTCGGCACTCAATCCCGGCATGGGCACGACCATCCGCGAGCTTGCCAAGCTCGCGCCACGCACTCTGGCGCTCATGCACGGCCCGTCATTTTCCGGCGACGGGGCTGCGGCCCTGCGGGCGCTTGCCGACGACTACGACCGCCGTGTCTCGGCTCAGATGGCCGAAGCCATGCAGAGGCTGGCAGCATGAGCGCGCCCGTAGAGGGCACAAAGACGGACTGCCGGATCACCGGCGTTTGCGGCCGTCAGGGGCGCACCTGCCCGAACGCCGGCTTGCTATGCCACATCCTGCTTCGGGCTCAAGATGTCAGTCCTGCGAAGGGCGCCGCGCGAATGCGTAGCCTGAAATGAATGAGCGGCCTCCTTCGCCGAGGCTTCGGAGGCCATCTTCGCGAAGGATCGCCCCGGTCCTACCAAACTCGAAGAGCGAAGCGGGATGGAGCCGCCCGATGGATCAGGCGGCGACCACCTTGAGCTCGACCCTGCAATCGCCTTGAGCCGGCTAACGCCAAAGGCAAACCTTGACGTCCTTCCCGACATAGCAGGCGCCTTCGCGGCGAAGCTCTCCCCAATCTCCTGCCTCGCCGTGCGTGTCGCGAATGTCCGCGTTGCCGTAGCCTGCCCAAAGATCGCCGTCCTTGTAGACAACGGCCCAGTAATCTTTCGACATTTCACCGGCCCCGCTATGCGTGTCGGGATAGTCGATGCCTGCGAAAACCTGACGAGGGCCTTGGATATTGAAATCGCCGCCCTTCTCGATTTGGTAGGAGCATCTTCCGGAGATGCGGGTTTGACCGTGAACGACAAGCAGGCAGCGGCCCCATTTGTAGCCGCTCGGCAAACGATGCTGTGGTTGCGCGTGCGAAGGTGAAAGGGAAAACGCAATTGCAAGGGCAACCGCAATTGTTCGCGCGACCATCTTGTCCCCCGTTGTGAAGCCGAGACCGGGCATTGTTAGATTTCGCCCCCGAGCGCATGTGGCCCTCTACGCAACAACCCGTGAGATCATATTATTATCGATTTATTATCGATCACGGTCGGATTTTTGTCACCCGAGGGCCACGGGATTTCATCCGCAGGCCGATGGGGCAGGTGAGGGGGATGTGGGGAAAGCTCCGAGCCGCCCTCCTTCGCTAAAGCTTCGGAGGGAATCCTGCTTCGCGCGGAAAGGAATTCGTTGGACCTGTCCTGCGAAGCGCGCAGCGCGAAGCAGGATGGCGGAGAGGGAGGGATTCGAACCCCCGATACCCTTGCGAGTATGCCGCATTTCGAGTGCGGTGCATTCGACCACTCTGCCACCTCTCCGCGAGGTCATGGTCGGCCGTTGCCGGCGCGGCGCACTAGATAACGGCTGACTGCTCCGGTTACAAGGCCCTATTCGCCCGATTTCCAGCTTCCGCGAAAAGCGATTGGGACGGGACGGACCGATATTTGCCGGCAACGTCGCTTGCGGCCTCTCCAAGGACAATGCCGCTTGCCTGTCGCTTGCCTTGACTCCGGCGCAACCTTCGGTTAGGGACAGCCCGCATTCGGCGTGGAGGCTCTTCCGCGCCGCTTGTTTTTTGAACCCGCAGACTGACAAAAAGACGGCCGAACCGCCCGAGGCGGTTCATCGAGGCCGACCGAACAGCGAAAGGCAAAAAATGTTCGCAGTCATCAAAACGGGCGGCAAGCAGTATCGCGTCGCCGCCAACGATCTCCTGAAGATCGAGAAACTCGAAGCCAAGGTCGGCGACATCGTCGAGATCGGCAATGTGCTCGCGCATGGCGAGGGCGAGAATGTCACCTTCGGCGCGCCGTTCGTCGATGGCGCTCTGGTCACGGCGGAAGTCGTCGAGCAGGGCAAGAACCGCACCGTCATCGCTTTCAAGAAGCGCCGCCGCCAGAATTCGCGCCGCAAGATCGGCCACCGCCAGCTTTTGACCACCGTCAGGATCGCCGAGATCCTGCTGGGCGGCGCCAAGCCGTCGAAGAAGGCCGCCGCCAAGGCCCCCGAAGCCAAGGCGGAAGTCGCCGCCGAGGCAAAGGCCGAAGCCGCTCCGAAAGAGGCCAAGGCCAAGAAGGAGCCCAAGTCTGAGGCCGCTTCCGGCGAAGAGGCAAAGGCCGCGCCGCTGTTCAAGGCGCCGAAGGGCGAGCCAGATGACCTGACCGTGATCAAGGGCATCGGCCCGGTCGCGGCGAAGGACCTCGCCGAACAGGGCATCGTCACCTTCGCGCAGCTCGCCAAGCTCACCGACAAGGATGTCGCCAAGATCGACGAGCACATGCCGTTCAGCGCCGACCAGATCAAGGACTGGCGCGAGCAGGCCAAGGAACTGGCGAAGAAGTAAGGCAGGTTGAAATAAGAGATGGCCCGGCGACAATCGTCGCCGGTGCGCACTTGAAACGGAACGCGAACGCGTTCATAAGACCATTCAAGCGCCTCAGGGCGCATCGGAGTTAGTCAAATGGCACACAAGAAAGCTGGCGGTTCGTCGCGCAACGGTCGCGATTCGCACTCCAAGCGTCTCGGCGTGAAGAAGTTCGGCGGCGAAGCCGTCATCGCCGGCAACATCATCATTCGTCAGCGCGGCACGCAATGGCATCCGGGCACCAATGTTGGCATGGGCACGGACCACACCCTTTTTGCGCTCGAAGCCGGCGCAGTCACCTTCAACAAGAAAGCCAACGGCCGAACCTACGTATCGGTGAACCCGATTACCAAAGCAGCGGAGTAGCCGGTTCCGCACCATAACACCGGCGCCCATCTCGGGAACCGGTGTCTGGCCAGGCCAGGAAAAGGATCAGGAGAGATGGGTTTGCCCTCTCTCCTTTTTCATTTTTTCTTGCCCTGGAGGACTAAAATGGTTGCCGAAGCGGAAGACACCGAAGACGAAAGTTACGTGATCGATTGCCCGGAGCTGGCCACCGAGCGACTGGGCATGCGCGCCCCGCGCGAGAGCGATCTCGAGCAACTCGTCACGCTGGCCGACAACCGGCATGTCGCCGAAATGCTGGCCCGCATGCCGCATCCCTATGGCGAAGCCGAGGGCCGGACCTTCCTCGCCATGGCGGCGTCGCGCCGCGCCGGCATCGTCTATGCCCTGACGCTCAAGGATACCGGCACCTTCGTCGGCTGCGCCGGGCTCAACACCACCGATCGTGGCCTGGAACTGGGCTACTGGATCGGCGAGCCTTACTGGAAGCGCGGCTATGCCACCGAGGCCGCGCACGCCCTGGTCGACCTCGCCTTCCAGCGGACCTCGATCCAGGTGCTGCATGCCTCGACAAGGGTGATCAATCCGGCCTCACGCCGGGTCATCCACAAATGCGGCTTCCAGTATGCCGGCCAGGGCATGCTGAACTCGATCGTCGCGGGCCAGGTGCCGGTCGAGCGCTACAGGCTCGACAGGAAGACCTGGACCAGCCTGAGGAATTGGATTCATTTTTGACGATTGCTTCACAGGGCTGGGCAAGCGCCCCCTCACCCGGATTGCCAACCGAATCGCGAAGGGCAATTCGGGGCAATCCGACCTCTCCCCAACGGGAGAGGAGCCGGTAAGCGCCGGCGCCAATCTCGTCTGCCCTCGGGGAGAAGGTGGCCGCGTAGCGGCCGGATGAGGGGGAGTCAGAATTCAGCCCAGCTCGGCCCAGAGCGGCAGGTGATCGGAGCCGACGGCGTCCCGGTCGGACCATAGACGCTTCAGCGATCTGGCCAGCGAAGCGCTGGTGAAGATGTAGTCGATGCGTTTGTGGCGGTTTTTGTCGTCTGGGCGGTCGGGATCGACCCAGGTGACCAAGTCGGCGACGGCAAGGCGCTGGGCGACGTCGACGGCAAGATCGGCGGTCAGCGGCATGCCGAACTCATGGTCCGGGCGGCCAGCGAGTTCGACATATTCCGGCGAGCCCGGCAGCATGTTGAAGTCGCCCATGACGATGAAGGCTTCCGGATAGGGCAGGTCTGGCAGGCCGATCTCGGGAATGCCCGACAGGCCGCCGCCTTCGAGCGCATAGTTCAGGAGGCGCTGGCGCAGGAAGCGGATCTGGCTCTGGCGCTCGACCGGGCTGCGGTGGTCGAGATGGGTGGAGTAGAAGCGGATGAAGCCGAGCGGCGTCTCGATCAGCGCTTCGAGCGCGCCGCGCTGGAAATTCATGGCCTCGAGGCTGCGGCTGCGCGGCAAAAGGAGATTGCGCGACAGATGAATGGGTGTCTTCGACAGCACCATGTTGCCGAGCTGGAAGGAGGTCGAGATGGCGCGGCCGTTCTCCAGGCGCGAGCCGATATTGACCTCGAAATTGCTGCTATAGGCGGCAAAATAATCGGGCAGCGCCTCGCTGATCTCGGCCACCATGTCGCGGTCGCCGTTGCGCGGGTTGTTGCGGGTCACTTCCTGCAGCGCGATCACGTCGGCGCCGCGCACGGCGTCGGCGATGCGCCCGACATCGTATTTGCCGTCGAGGCCGATGCCGTACTGGATGTTGTAGGAAACGATCTTCATTCCCGCGCCCCTTTAGTCCCCGCCAGTGCTACCGCGTGCGCGCCGAAAGGGCATCCGGCGCTTTAGTCGCAATTCGGCCTCGCCCTCGGCCCTGCCTTGGTTTAGAGCAATCCCGCAAGTGCAATAGCAGAAACTTGAAACGATGAAATTCCTCGACCAAGCCAAGGTTTACATCCGTTCCGGCGATGGCGGTGCCGGATCGGTGTCGTTCCGGCGCGAAAAGTTCATCGAGTTCGGCGGGCCCGATGGCGGCGATGGCGGTCGCGGCGGCGATGTGTGGGCGGAAGCGGTCGACGGGCTGAACACGCTGATCGACTATCGTTACCAGCAGCATTTCAAGGCCAAGACCGGCATGCACGGCATGGGCCGCAACATGACCGGGGCCAAGGGCGCCGACATCACGCTGAAAGTGCCGGCCGGCACGCAGATCTTTGCCGAGGACAATGAGACGCTGATCTGCGACCTGACCGTCGTCGGCCAACGCTTCCTGCTTGCCAAGGGCGGCAATGGCGGCTTCGGCAACCAGCATTTCAAGACCTCGACCAACCAGGCGCCGCGGCGCGCCAATCCCGGCCTGCCGGGCGAGGAGCTGAGCATCTGGCTCCGGCTCAAGCTGATTGCCGACGCCGGCCTGGTCGGCCTGCCCAACGCCGGCAAGTCGACCTTCCTTGCGGCCGTCACCGCGGCCAAGCCGAAGATCGCCGACTATCCGTTCACCACGCTCTATCCCGGCCTCGGCGTCGCCCGCATCGACGGCCGCGAGTTCGTGCTCGCCGACATTCCCGGCCTGATCGAGGGGGCGCATGAGGGGGTGGGCATCGGCGACCGCTTTCTCGGCCATGTCGAGCGCACGCGCGTGCTGCTCCACCTCGTCTCCGCGCAGGAGGAAAACCCGGGCAAAGCCTATAAGACGGTTCGCGCCGAGCTCGATGCCTATGGCCATGGGTTGACGGACAAGGTCGAGATCGTGGCGCTCAGCCAGGTCGACATCCTCGACGCGGACGCCCGCAAGAAGAAGGCGGCCTCGCTGAAGCGCGCCGCCGGCCGCGCGCCGATGCTGCTTTCGGCCGTCACCGGCGAAGGCGTCGAGGCCGTGCTGCGCGCGCTGATGGCGGTGGTCGCAGAAGCGCGCGATGCCGTTGCGGCTCCTGTCGACACGCGCTGGCGATAAGACCCATGAAATCGCTGAAATCATACCGGCGCATCACAGTGAAGATCGGTTCGGCGCTGCTCGTCGACCGCGCGACAGGTTTGAAGCGCGACTGGCTGACCTCGCTTGCCGGCGACATTGCGGTGCTTGCCGATGCGGGCGCGGAAGTGCTCGTCGTCTCCTCGGGAGCCATCGCGCTCGGGCGCACCATTCTCGGCCTCGGCAAACGCGCGCTGAAGCTCGAGGAGAGCCAGGCGGCGGCCGCCGTCGGCCAGATCGCGCTTGCCGGCGCCTGGTCGGACGCGCTCGGCAAGGACGGGCTGAAATCGGGCCAGATCCTTTTGACCCTCGGCGATACGGAGGAACGCCGCCGCTACCTCAATGCGCGCGCGACGATCTCGACCCTGCTCAAGATGAAGGCGGTGCCGGTCATCAACGAGAACGACACGGTGGCGACCTCCGAAATCCGCTATGGCGACAACGACCGGCTGGCGGCCCGCGTTGCGACCATGATGGGCGCCGACCTGCTGGTGCTGCTTTCCGACATTGATGGGCTCTACACGGCGCCGCCGGCCAAGGACCCGCGAGCGAAGTTCATCCCGGTGGTCGACCGCATCACGCCGGATATCGAGGCGATGGCGGGCGCGGCCGCGTCCGAACTGTCGCGCGGCGGCATGCGCACGAAGCTCGACGCCGGCAAGATCGCCAATGCCGCCGGCACCGCCATGATCATCACGTCGGGCACCAGGCTTTCGCCGCTGATGGCGATCGAACGCGGCGAGCGCGCGACCTTCTTCAAGCCCAGCGCCAACCCGGTGAAGGGCTACAAGACCTGGATCGCCGGGCAGCTCGAACCGGCCGGCCGGCTCACGGTGGATGCCGGCGCCGTCGGGGCGTTGAAGTCCGGAAAGTCGCTGCTGGCTGCCGGCGTCAAGCTGGTCAGCGGCAATTTCTCGCGCGGCGATACGGTGGCGATCCTGTCGCCGGAGGGCCGCGAGATCGCGCGCGGCCTGGTTGCCTACGATGCCGCCGATGCCGTAAGGATCGCAGGCCTGAAGACGGCCGAGATCGAAAACGTGCTCGGCTACGAGGCGCGATCGGCGATGATCCATCGCGACGACCTTGTGGTAAGCGTTGCCGGCGACCAAGTATTGGCCGACGACTAGATGGGGCGGAGGGATGAACCATGCTGAAGCTGCATGAAAAGTCCGGCGAAGACACTGTGGCACTGATGGCCGATATCGGCCGTCGCGCTCGCGCCGCCGCCCGACCGTTGGCCGTCGCTTCCACCAGGGCAAAGAACGATGCGCTGGTTGCCATGGCAGACGCCATCCTGCGCAACGAGCAGGCCATTCTCGACGCCAACGCCATCGATACGTCGAATGGCGAGGAGGCCGGCTTGTCGGGTTCGTTCATGGACCGGCTGAAGCTCAATCCCTCGCGCATCAAGGCGATGGCCGACGGCATCCGCGAGATCGCCGCGCTCAAGGATCCGGTCGGCGAAACCATTGCGGCCTGGGACCGGCCGAATGGGCTCCGCATCGAACGCGTGCGCACGCCGCTCGGCGTCATCGGCGTCATCTATGAAAGCCGCCCGAATGTGACGGCGGACGCCGGCGCGCTCTGCCTAAAGGCCGGCAATCCGGTGATCCTGCGCGGCGGCTCGGACTCGCTCAATTCCTCGGCCGCGATCCATGCCTGCATGATCGAGGGGCTGAAGGCCGCCGGCCTGCCGCGGGACGCCATCCAGCTGGTGCCGACCACCGACCGCGCCGCCGTCGGCGAGATGCTGAAAGGTCTGGGCGGCAATCTCGACGTCATCATCCCGCGCGGCGGCAAAAGCCTGGTCGGGCGCGTGCAGACCGAGGCGCGGATACCGGTCTTCGCGCATCTCGAAGGCATCTGCCATCTCTATGTCGACCGCTCGGCCGATCTCGACATGGCGCTCAATATCGCCGTCAACGCCAAGATGCGGCGGACAGGCGTGTGCGGCGCGGCCGAGACCTTGCTGGTCGACCGCGCGTCGGCCGCCACGCATCTGGTGCCGATCCTGGAAGCGCTGCGCGCCGCCGGCTGCGAGATCCATGCCGACGCCGAAGTGATGAAAGCTTTCGCCGACGCCAGTCCGGCGACCGATGCCGACTGGGTGACGGAATATCTCGACGCCATCATCGCGGTGAAGCTGGTCGACGGCGTCGCCGGCGCGATCGAGCATATCGAGACGTTTTCCTCGCACCACACCGAGGCGATCGTCGCCGAGGATACGGCTGCGGTTGAGCGCTTCTTCAACGAGATCGACTCGGCGATCCTCTTGCACAATGCTTCGACGCAGTTCGCCGATGGCGGCGAGTTCGGCATGGGCGCCGAGATCGGCATCGCCACCGGCAAGATGCATGCACGCGGACCGGTCGGTGTCGAGCAGCTCACCTCGTTCAAATACCGCGTGCGCGGGTCTGGACAGGTGAGGCCTTGAAGCCGTTCGCCTTGAGGGGTTGAAGCTTGCGCCCAGGCC
>NZ_JAIUHJ010000018.1:0-143516 GCF_020165105.1 Mesorhizobium sp. CA5
CGCCCGACCCGCCCCATGGCGGGTTGCTCGGCGAGATTGTCCGCACAGGAAACGATACCGGCAACCACTCGTGCCGCGGCCGTTGGATTGTCCTTTTCGATGAAAGCGCCAACCTGGTCGAGACGACGCACGGCGCGCTGGGTCCAGCGGGTCCGCTTCATCGTTCGGGCTTGACGTATTTCGCTATGACGCCGGCCAAGTCCTTCTCGCGTGCGAATTCTCCTCGATCGGCTTCGTCAAGGCCGGCCTCGATCTCGGCAAGCTGCCATTCTTCCCTGGCGACATAGTCTTCGATCGCTTGAGCGGCGACGTAGGAACGAGAGCGATCCACCTTTTCCGCCAGTTGGTCCAGCTTGGCCACAGTCTCATCCGGAAGCCGCACGGTGAAGGCGCTCATCATCCTGTCTCCATTCTGGTTCATTGTGAATGTGGTAGAACCAAAGTGATTCGTCAACTCCGCATGCCGTGAGGCGGAGCGGCGACGCAGCGACCTGAAGAAACTCGGCATCGATCCGGCCGCTTTCGACCGAATCGGCCGCTTCTAGAGCGGCTGATTACGACACCTTGGTGCCGTCTATTTCCGGATGAAGGCCAGATAGGCCGGCCGCCGTCCTTCGCGGATGGCCTTGGCCTCGTAGCGGGTGCCTGGCCAGCCGTCATAGGGCTGGTGCCAGCCGGAAGCGTCCTCGGCCTGCCATGCGAAGGCGCCGTGTTCGCGGCAGGCAAGCAGCGTCCAGTTCACATAGCTGTCGATATCGGAGGCGAAGCGGAACCTGCCGCCGGATCTCAGCACCCGGGCAAAGCGGTCGAGATTGGCGGCGCCGACAAAACGCCGCTTCCAGTGCTTCTTCTTCGGCCACGGATCGGGATAGAGCAGGTCGATGCCGTCGAGCGAGCCAGACGGCAGCCAGTCGAGCAGGCGCGTGGCGTCGTCGTCATAGACCCTGAGATTGGCAAGCGGCGCCTTGGCAAGCGCCGTCATCATCTTAGCCATACCGTTGACGAAGGGCTCGACGCCGATGAAACCGGTTGCCGGCGCTTCCGTCGCGCGATGCAGGAGATGCTCACCGCCACCGAAGCCGATTTCCAGCTGGAGCACCGAAACCTGTGCCTTGAACAAGGTCCTGAGATCGGCTGGCGCTTGCGCCGTCAGGTCGATAAGGTATTGGCGCAGGCCGCTTTCGAGGGCGATCGCCTGCTGCGGGCGTATAGTCTTGCCGTGCCGGCGACCGAAGAATCCCTCGGTCGCCCGGCTCGGCCTATCCTTTGCGTCCGCTGGCGTCAGGCGGCGACGGCGTCCTTGAGCGCCTTGGCAAGATCGGTCTTTTCCCAGGAGAAGGAGCCGTCGCGACCGGCCTTGCGACCGAAGTGGCCGTAGGACGAGGTTTTTGCATAGATCGGCTTGTTGAGGTCGAGATGACGGCGAATGCCCGACGGCGACAGGTCCATCACCTTGCGCAGCGCATCCTCGAGCTTCGCTTCGTCCACCTTGCCGGTGCCGTGCAGGTCGACATAGACCGACAGCGGCTGGGCGACGCCGATGGCGTAGGAGAGCTGGATGGTGCAGCGGTCGGCAAGCTTGGCCGCCACCACGTTCTTGGCAAGATAGCGCGCCGCATAGGCGGCCGAACGGTCGACCTTGGTGGTGTCCTTGCCCGAGAAGGCGCCGCCGCCGTGGGGGGCTGCGCCACCATAGGTGTCGACGATGATCTTGCGGCCGGTGAGGCCGGCATCGCCGTCAGGTCCGCCGATGACGAATTTGCCGGTCGGGTTGATGTACCAGTTGCAGTCCTCGGCGATCTTCAAGTCGCCAAGCGCCTCGCGGATATAGGGCTCGACCACCTTGCGGACCTTCTTGGAGTCCCAGTTCGCATCGAGATGCTGGGTGGAGAGCACGATCTGCGTGACTTCCGCCGCCTTGCCGTCGGCATAGCGCACGGTGACCTGGCTCTTGGCGTCCGGGCCGAGCTTGCCGGCCTCGCCATTGCCTTCATGACGTGCCGCTGCCAGCAGCTCGAGAATCTTGTGGCTGTAATAGATCGGTGCCGGCATCAGGTCGGGCGTCTCGCGGCAGGCGTAGCCGAACATGATGCCCTGGTCGCCGGCCCCTTCCTCGCCCTGGCGGTCGGCGGCATTGTCGACGCCCTGGCCGATGTCGGGCGACTGGCCATGCAGCAGCACGTCGATCTTGGCGGTCTTCCAGTGGAAGCCGGACTGCTCGTAGCCGATCTCGCGGATCGCCTTGCGGGCAACCGACTTGAACTTGGCCGGGTTGACCACAGGGTGGCCGGACGCGTCCTTGAGGACGTTGCCCGCCTTGTCCTTCTTCAAAAGCGTGTCCGGGACGCGGACCTCGCCGGCGATGACGACGCGGTTGGTGGTGGCCAGCGTCTCGCAGGCAACGCGCACCTTCCACGGATCCATGCCCGTTTTCTTGGCTTCGCGATAGACCAGATCGACGATCTCGTCGGAGATACGGTCACAGACTTTGTCGGGATGACCCTCGGAGACGGATTCCGAGGTGAAGAGATAGTTCTGCCGCGTCACGGGTGTCCCCTCTTGAAAAGATCGGCAAGCTGCCGATTTTGGCGCGCCACGTGTTAGCGGTGCCGGGCGCCGCTCGTCAAGCGGCGCGACGGATCTGGCATGAATGTAGGCAAGGTCGGCTATGCCACCGGCGGCATGAAACCGCCGGCGGCATCAGGCAAATCAATCGGCGTCCTCGGCGGAAAGCGCCTTCACCAGATCGATGATCCTGCGGCGCACCTTGACGTCGCCGATCTTGACGAAGGCCCGGTTGAGCTGAAGCCCTTCGGGACTGCCGCAGAATTCAATGGCGAACGCCATCGAGGAGTCTTCGGCAAATCCCCTGGTGCCGCCGGCGGGCTCCTCGCCCGGAGCATCCTCGAAGAAGAAGGCGACAGGAACGCTCAGGATGGAAGCGATCGCCTGCAGGCGGCTGGCGCCAACCCTGTTTGTGCCCTTCTCGTACTTCTGGATCTGCTGAAAGGTGATGCCGAGATTTTCACCCAGCTTTTCCTGGCTCATTCCAAGCATATTGCGACGCAGCCGGATGCGGCTCCCGACATGGATGTCGATCGGATTCGGCTTCTTCTTGTTCTCTTCTGTCATTTTTTCCTCGCCGAATTTTTCCGGCTTTTTCTATTTGTTCCGCCCATATGAAGCCGGAGCCACCTGCCCCAACAGAACCCTCCAACCGACTTCGAGAAAATTTTAGGCGTTACAGTATGAGTTTCTAATGTGCCGACTGTCAATTCACCCGTAGCCGCTGCCTTACATTCAGTGTGAAGGCAATCAGCGCAAACAGCAACATGATCAGCAATCCGTTAATGCGTCGCTGTTCGGCGGGCAGGAGGGAGCGCCCAGAAACGGGCACATGCGCGTCGATAGCGCCGCGCGCGTCGACGGCAAGCGCATCGACAATGCGCCCGCGCGAATCGACGACGGCCGATATGCCATTGTTAGCCGCGCGCAACAGAGGCATTCCATTCTCCGCCGCCCGAATTTGGGCCTGCCTGAAGTGCTGATACGGGCCCGGCGTGTCGCCGAACCATGCATCGTTGGTGACGTTCACAATCAAGTCGGCGGATGCAGCGTCAGCAGCGACGAGATCGGGAAAGATCACCTCGTAGCAGATGAACGGAGCGGCACGCAGGCCGCCCGGCACGCCGATCGGATGGCGTTCGTTGCCGGCGGCGAAATTCATCGGCCCGGCAACAAGCTGGCCTATGCCCAAGCGTTCGAACAAGTCGGCGAAGGGCAGATATTCGCCGAAGGGCACCAGATGCACCTTGTCGACGGCATCGACGATCTCGCCCTTCTCGTTGATCGCCACGACGGAATTGTAATAGCGGCTGCCGGCATTGGCCGATCCGCCCTCTTCGCGCACGACACCGGCTATCAGCATCTGGCCGTCGGCCAGCATGTCGCCCAGCGCAGTCAGCGCGTCCGGACGCTCGGTGAAAAGGAACGGCACCGATGTCTCCGGCCACAGGATAAGCTGTGGCTTGGCACGGCCCTGTTCCGGCGCTTTCCCCGATATCCCCAGCAAAGTCGCAAAGATGCGGTCGCGTACCGAGGCATCCCACTTCTCGCTGAGATCGACAGCGGGCTGGACGATACGGACGTCGATCGCGCGGCTCGGTTCGACCGGTGCCGCAAGCCTGACATAGCCGAAGCCGACATGGGCGGCGACGAGGATGACAAACAAGGCGAGGCCGAGCTTGAGATGGCGGCGCGCGGCGATGAGCGCCGGAAGCGAAAAGACAAAGACCGCGAGCGCATTCATGCCGATCATGCCGGTCACCGATACGCTCTGCATCAGGAGCGGCACCGGCATTGCGGCATAGCCGACGGCATTCCACGGGAAGCCGGTGAAGAGGAAATCGCGCAGCCATTCCGCGAGCCCGAAGCCGAAGGCTAACGCCGCAATACGACCAATGTCGCTGCTCCAGAACAGCCGCGCCACGACCGTGGCGAAACCATAGAAGAAGGCCAGCGCGAAGGGGATGCCGACAACGGCGAAGGGCAAGGCCCAAGCGAACGTATCGGCCTCGACCAGCAATGCCTGGCCGATCCACCAGAGGCCGGCCAGGAAATAGCCGAAGCCGAACCACCAGCCAGCGGCGAAGGCCGGCCTCAGGCGCCTCAACCAGCCATCTGACGCCTCGCCGGTGGCGCCGTCGAGCAGCCAGACAAGGACCGGAAACGAAACGAAGCAGACGGCGAAGAAATCGTAAGGCGCCTGGGCAAGCACCGCCAGCGCTCCGGCGGCAAACGCCACCAGCGCCCGCCGCCACCCCCACAGCAGAATTATCCGGCCGGCAAAGCGCTGCATCAAGCTTCCCAAGTCGCGCGAATCAGGGAGCTAGAGGTTTAACAGGCTGCGCCGCCCGATCCAAACCCCAGATAAGCGCAGCCTGATGCGCCGTCGCGCTATAGCGGGAACCAGTATCCCGCCATAGCTCTTTGCCTTGGCCGCAATTCTGCAACGCCAAGCGATTCCGGTTGGGTGCAAAATGCTCAGTTGTGCCAGCCCTCGATCCGCAGGCCGCTCAGCCGCTCGGCCTCGTCCTTCGGGACAACGCGCACGGTCTGGCTGAACGTCCAGACATGACCCTCGGGATCGCGGGCGCGGTATTGGCGCTCGCCGTAGAAATGATCCGTCGGTCCCTGAAGAATTTCCGCGCCGGCCGCACGTGCCTTTTCGCAATGAGCGTCGAGATCTTGCCGCAGCCGGATATAGTCGGCCTGGGTGTTCTTGCCGCCGACCGAGGCCGGGCTGGCGACATGCTCGGCCCATTCGCAATCGACGATGATGTAGCCGTCGCCGAAACGCATTTCGGCGTGGACAAGCCGGCCGTCGGCGTCGCTCACCACCATGCTCGGCTCGAAGCCGAAGGCCGCCTGCAGCCAGGTCAATGCGGCGCGCGGATCTTTATAGAAGACGCCTGAGCCGAGAACGGCATGCTTGAAAGGATCGTCGACGGGCATGTCGCGACGGTGTCAGGCCTGCTCGGTGCGCGCGGCGCGGCGGCGACGCTCGCCTTTCTGGCTCTGCACGATGCGCACGCGCTTGACGCGGCGCGGGTCGGCGTCGAGCACGTGGAACTCGAAACCTGGGATGGCCTGCACCACTTCGCCGCGAGCGGGGACGCGGCCGAGCGTGTTGAAGATCATACCGCCGATGGTGTCGACATATTCGCCATGCTCGCCGGCGGCGAAATCCTCGCCGATCATCTTGGCGACCTCGTCGATCTCGGCTTTGCCGTCGACGACGAAGACGCCGTCGCCGGTCTGCGTGATCATCGGCTCGTCGTCGTCATGCTCGTCCTCGATGTCGCCGACCACCATCTCGACGATATCCTCCAGCGAGGCGAGGCCGTCGGTGCCGCCATACTCGTCGATGACCAGCGCCATCTGCGTGCGGGTCGTCTGCATGCGCCCCATCAGGTCGGAGGCAAGCATCGAGGGCGGCACGAACAGAACCGGGCGGATCAGGCTGAGATCGCCGATGGTGCGCGCAAGGTCGACCTGAGCAAGGTCGAGCGCGGTCGACACCGGCGCCTTCGCTCTGCTGCGGCCCTTCTTGACGCGGGCGACCTTGGTGATATGGGCGAGTACGTCGCGGATGTGGACCATGCCGCGCGGATCGTCCAATGTCTCGGAATAGACCGGCATGCGCGAATGGCCGGACTGCTCGAACAGCCCAAGCAGATCGCCAAGCGTCGTGTTGATCTCGACCGCCTCGATGTCGGCGCGCGGCACCATGACGTCCTCCACCCGGACCTCGCGCAGGCGCAGGATGTTGTTGAGCATGGCGCGTTCGCCGGGCGAGAAGGCGCCGGCATCGGTCGCCGTTTCGGCAAGCGCGCCGGCGATTTCCTCGCGCAGGCTGGTGCCGTTGCGGTGCCGGAACAGGCCAAGCACGCGATCGAAGAGGGAAGGACCGGCATGCGTCGGCTCGGCGGCCGCGCTGCCGGTGGGAATACTCGGACTGGAGCCCTCTTCCGTCTTTTCGGAAGGCTTGGCAGCACTGCCGGCGTCCGGACGGGCGGCAGTTTCTGGGGTGTCGTTCATCGCCATCGGGTCAATTGAGCTTTTTTGTTACGCGTAGGGATCGGGAATGGCAAGCCTCGCGAGCGCGGCGCGCTCGATCGCTTCCATCTCCTCGGCCTCGGCGTCGGTCTCGTGATCATGGCCCAGAAGATGCAGCAGGCCATGGATGACGAGATGGCTGATATGGTTCGCAACCGGCTTGTCTTCCAGTGCCGCCTCGCGAGACACCGTCTCGGAAGCCAGCACGATATCGCCCAGCATCGGCGGCAGCTTGCCGCCTTTCGAAAACGAAAAAGCCGGGAAAGACAAGACGTTGGTGGGTTTGTCCTTGCCGCGCCATTCGGCATTGAGCGCCTGGATATGGGCATCGTCGGAAAAAACGACGCTGAGCTCGGAAGCGCCGCCCGCGCCGGTCTCGGCAAAAGCGGCCGCAACGGCGCGCTCGACCAAACGCGTCAACTCGGCTTCCGCGGGCCAAGCGCCGGCCTCGATGAAAATATCGATGTCGACCGGGATTCCGGCAGAGGATTTGTTGTCTGCAGCCATGCGGCCTTTGATCAGCTTTCGGCGCCGAGGCCTCGTGCCAGCTTGCCGTCGCGGTCATAAGCCTTGACGATCTCGGCGACCAGCGGGTGGCGCACCACGTCGCCTTCGTTGAAGCGGACCGTGACGATGCCCGGCACGCCGTCGAGGATGCGCAGCGCCTCGACCAGCCCCGACTTGGTGTTGGGCGGCAGGTCGATTTGGGTCGGATCGCCGGTGACGATCATGCGCGAGTTCTCGCCGAGACGGGTCAGGAACATCTTCATCTGCATCGGCGTGGTGTTCTGTGCCTCGTCGAGGATCACCGCCGCATGCGCCAGCGTGCGGCCGCGCATGAAGGCCAATGGCGCGATCTCGATGACTTCGGCGGCGATCGCGCGCTCGACCTTGTCGGCCGGCATCATGTCGTAGAGCGCGTCGTAGAGTGGCCGCAGATAGGGGTCGACCTTCTCCTTCATGTCGCCGGGCAGGAAGCCCAGCCGCTCGCCGGCCTCGACGGCCGGGCGCGACAGCACGATGCGCTCAACCATGCCGCGTTCGAGCAGCATGGCCGCATGCGCGACCGCCAGATAGGTCTTGCCGGTGCCGGCCGGGCCGATGCCGAAGACCATTTCCGAGCGCTCCAGCGCTCGCATATAGGCGTCCTGCGTCAGCGACCGGGCATAGATCGTCTTCTTGCGCGTCGCGATCTGAGCGGCCGAAACCTTGCCCTTGCGCTCCAAGGTGGGCAGCGTCAGCTGGTCGTCGGCGGCAATCGCCATGCGCACGGCGCCGTCGACATCCGACTGGCCGATGTCGACGCCCTTCTGCAGGATGCCGTAGAGCGTATCCAGCGCCCGGCGCGCCTGCTCGGCGGCCGGAGCCGAGCCTTTGATCGCAAGCTGGTTGCCGCGCGAACGGATATCCACGCCGAGCTTCTGCTCGAGCCGGGCCAGATTCTCGTCGAATTGACCGTAAAGGGCGCTGGCAAGCTTGTTGTTGTCGAAGGTCAGTACGATGTGCGCCATGTCGGAAGCCCCGGACGCCTGGTTCGGGGGCGGATTCTTCAGTTCAGC
The DNA here is from genome assembly GCF_020165105.1 of Mesorhizobium sp. CA5. NCBI lineage: Bacteria > Pseudomonadati > Pseudomonadota > Alphaproteobacteria > Hyphomicrobiales > Phyllobacteriaceae > Mesorhizobium > Mesorhizobium sp. CA5. The sequence continues at coordinate 8,178 of NZ_JAIUHJ010000018.1, forward strand.
AGCGCTCAACCGTCTCTCCTCATCTGCCGAGGCCCGTCAGGCCAGTTCGGCGAACAGGCTATTGTAGCCGGTCCTTGTGATTCGTACGTCGATAATGTCACCGATTCCGCCGGCCTTGTCGTCAACAATAACGGGCTGCAGCCAGGGCGAACGGCCAACTTTCTGCCCTGCCTGCCGGCCAGGCTTCTCGATCAGCGTGCCGATGGTCCTGCCGACCAGGCTCAAGCCGAAATCCTGCTGCTGCCTGAGAAGCAGAGCCTGCAGAGCCTGCAGACGCTCGTCCTTCACCGCTTCCGAGACATGGCCATCCATTTCGGCACCCGGTGTGCCGGGGCGCGGCGAATATTTGAACGAGAAAGCCGAGGCATAGTTCACCTCGCGTACCAATTTCAGTGTCGCTTCGAAATCCTCATCCGTCTCGCCGGGGAAGCCGACGATGAAGTCGCCGGACATGGCGATATCGGCGCGGGCGGCGCGAATGCGCTCGATGAGCGCCAGATAGTCGCGCGCCGTATGGCGCCGGTTCATCGCCTTCAAAATCCGGTCGGACCCCGACTGTACCGGCAGATGCAGATAGGGCATCAGCGCCGGCAGGTCCCGATGCGCGGCGATCAATTCGTCGTCCATGTCGCGCGGATGGCTGGTGGTGTAGCGCAGCCGCGCCAGGCCGGGGATTTCCGCCAGACGAAACAGCAGGCGGCCAAGGCCCCATTCCTCGCCATTTTCGCCGATGCCGTGCCAGGCATTGACGTTCTGGCCGAGCAGCGTCACCTCGCGCACGCCGGCCTCGGCGAGGCGCTCGGCCTCGGCGACGATCTGCGCCACCGGGCGCGAAACCTCGGAGCCGCGCGTGTAAGGCACCACGCAGAAGGTGCAGAATTTGTCGCAACCTTCCTGCACCGTCAGGAAAGCGGTGACGCCGCGCCTGGCAAGCTCGGCGCGCTTCGGCTGCGGCAGATGCTCGAACTTGTCCTCGACGGCGTATTCGGTCTCGACGATCTTTTCGCCGCCACGGACCCTCGCCAGGACGTCGGGCAGCCGGTGATAGGTCTGCGGGCCGATGACCAGATCGACCGCTGGCGAGCGGCGGATGATCTCGGCGCCTTCGGCTTGCGCCACGCAGCCGGCGACACCGATCAGCAATTCGCGGCCGGCCTCGGCGCGTTCGGCCTTCATGTCGCGAATGCGGCCAAGCTCGGAATAGACCTTTTCCGCCGCCTTTTCGCGGATATGGCAGGTGTTGAGCAGCACAAGATCCGCATCTTCGACGGCGTCGGTGGCGACATAGCCGTCGGCCGCCAGCGCATCGGTCATACGCTGGGAATCGTAGACATTCATCTGGCAGCCATAGGTCTTGACGAAGACCTTTTTCGCCGTCCGGTCCGTGCCGGCCGAGTGCTCGGCAGCAGCGCCGATGCCGTGGCTTTCAATCGTGTTCAAATCCATCGGGCGGCTTCTAGCGCCTTTCCGTGACAAAAAACAGACGAATCTGCCTGAAGCAGGTCGTCCCGACAGGACGCGCTTCAGGTCTTTTTTTCTTTATGTATGTCGTTATCCCAAAACCGCTACGCACTTTTGGCGAAATGCATCGGCTATCGGCTCTTGGCCGGGTCGGCGAGGACAGCCTGCATCATCTCGCGCACCTTGGCTTCCATCAGCCGTGCCGTTTCCTTGCGGTTCGAGCCCTTGGAGAACGGCACAGGCTCGCCGAAATGCACCTCGGCATCGATCGCGCCTTCGGCAAGCAGGGTTCTCAGGTGCGGCATCAAATCCTGGTCGCCGATCCAGGCGGACATCGGCCGATGGCGGCGGCCCATCGGCATGCCATGCAGGCGCGTATAGGCGATCGCCACGGGCTGGATGAAGACCTGGTCCGCCGCACCTTCCGAAATCGCCATCGAGGCGGCGCCGAAGAGCGTGCTCTTGAACGGCAGCACAAGGTTGCCGTCCCCGGTCGAACCTTCGGCGAACAGCACCATGGCGTCGCCTTTTGCCATCCTTTTGGCGATCTCGCTCGCCTGGTCGCCGGAGGTGCGCTTGCGCTCGCGCTCGATGTAGACGGTGCGCTGCAACTTGGACAGCATGCCGATCAGCGGCCAGCCTTCCATGTCGGCCCTGGCGATGAACTTCACATCGACAAAGGAGCCGAGCACCATGATGTCGGTCCAGGAGATATGGTTGGCCGCGATCAGCAGCGGACGTTCCCTGGCCAGCGCGCCCTTCACATGCACCCGCATGCCCAGCGCCCTCAGGATCATGCGATGCCAGATTTTCAGGATGAAGATCTCGGGCCAGAGTCCCGTCTTCATCGACAGTATCTGCAGCGGCACCAGCACCAGTGAACAGACGACGACATAGAAGAGCGCCAGGAAAATCCGTAATTTCTTGATCATTCGCTCCGGCCCCAACATTACAGTGCCGCGCGCCTTAGGGCGCGCAAAGGACGCTGTAACACTCCCGCTTGGCGCATGATCCCTTTCCGAAAATCGGAGCCGATTTTCGGGGTCATGCGCGACTGTGGCTAGCGAAGATCGCGGCGCATGACAAGCGCGCCGGTCGGACCGTGCTCGGTCGAGCGATAATAGTTGGGCCGATGACCGACCTGGATGAAGCCGAGCCTGCGATAAAGCGCGATCGCCGGCGCATTGGTCTCGTCGACCTCAAGGAAGAGCGCTTCGGCGCGCTGCGCATGAAGCTCGCGCAGCACCGCATCCATCAATTGCCAGCCAAGGCCCTGTCGGCGATGGCTACGGGCGACGGCCACGGTCAGGATCTCGCCCTCGCCGGCCGCGAGCCGCGCCAGCACGAAACCGACCGGAGGTTTCGATCCCTGCCCTGTCTCGCGCGCGGCGTAGCCGAACACCGTGTCCTGTTCGAGCAGCGCCGCGAACTCGCCATCGGTCCAGGGCCGCACGAAATCCTCGCGATGCAGCTCCGAGACGGCAGCGCTGTCGGCAACCGTCAGCGGTTCCAAGGCATATTCCCTGCGGCGCGGCTGAAAGAACGGTATGCGCATCAGGCGTCGTTTCCTTTTGGACCACGACTTTTCCGCAAAACCGCCTCCCCCTTTTTGGGATCATGGTTTTCCTTTGGACTGTTGTCCTGTCTTGGAAGAATGAAGCCCGCCTGCGGCTTGGCGTCGGCGCCGCGCAGATAGAGCGGCTTGGGCTTTTCGCCCGGCCCTCTGGCCGACGCCAGCCTGGCATAGGTCGCGATGTCGGCGGTGGCGGCAACCGGGCCGGTGTCGAAGGCCCGTCCCGCCGCTGCGGCAATCTGTGGCGCAGCGGTGCCGACAAGGACGGCATCGGCGCCGTTGGCCATGATCGCCGCCACGGAAAGCGTGATCACTGAAGGTCGGTAAGCCTCCGCTAACGCTTTATCGTAGAGCGCCGCGTGGATTTCGTCGCGGCCGGCGTCGAGCGCGGCAAGCACCGCGCGCTCGGGAAAAGTTTTCGCACCCTCCGCCGCCAGGGCTTCCAGCGTCGTCACGCCGATCGCCGGGATTTTCAACGCCAGCGCCAGGCCGCGCGCGGTCGAGACGCCGACGCGCAGGCCGGTGAACGAGCCGGGTCCGATCGAGACGGCAACGGCGTTGAGATCAGGGTAGCCGATGCCGCCCGCTTTCAAGGCCGTCTCGATGACGGCCATCAGATGCTCGGCATGCCCCTTGCCTAGGTCGCGCACTTCGCGGCCAAGCTCCTTCCCCGCGCCCGCGTCATAGACGCAGGCGGCGCAGAGATTGGCAGCGCAATCGATGGCAAGCAGCTTCATACGGGCAGCTTCATAGGCCGGTTAACGAACTGGATCGAAACACAATTCCCTCTGCCCGGCATAGGCCGCCGCCGCAAGGGCCAGGGCGGAGAAATGTTAAGCGGCTTCGGTTCAGCGCCACAGCGGCATCTTGGTGTTGTCAGGCCGTGGCCGCGATGCACAGCGTGTGATTGTCCCAGACATAGTCCGGTTCGGAACGGGTGGCGCCGTCGCCACCGACGATCTCGCCGGCGCCGGTCGTCGCCATGAAGCCGGAGCCGTCGGGCGCGACGCCGCAGACCTCGACCAGCGCTCTTGTCGTGACCACGCGTCCGCTGGCGGCATCGATGACGGCCAGCGAATTGCCCTCCGGCGAGGTGATGGCGACGGTGCCCGTTGCGCCATTGGCGGCGACCGAGCCGACATAATTGCGCAAGCCTGAGAGCACGTCCTGCGGCATCTCCAGGAGCTCGAGCTCCTTGCCGCGCGCGGCGCGCCCGACCAGCGCCGGCCGGTCGGTCGCCGGCCCGCGATACTGGCAGCCGAACCAGACGGTGCCCACCTGGTCGCGATCCATGTGGCGGATCGAAAGCTGATGCAGCGCCGGCGGCAGTTCGTGCTTTTCGATGAGGTCGCCGGTGACGCGGTCGACCAGCGTGTAGGACGGCTTCATTGTCGCGATGTTGAGTTCGGCGCGACCGAAATCGGGATGGGTCTCGATGCCGCCATTGGCGATGGCTAAAGTGCGGCCATCGCCAAGCAGGAGCAGTTCATGCGGTCCCATGCCGTAGGTCGGGAACTCGCCGACGCGATTGAATTTCGCCCGCGCATCGTAGACGCCCACGACACCTGCCGCGTTGTCGAAGTCGTTCTCCGTAGCGTAGAGCAGAGCGCCGTCAGGCGAGAACACGCCATGGCCGAAGAAATGCCGGCCGGCGATGCTGGCGATGGTCAGCGGCTTGTCGCGGCCGGCATGGTCGAAGACCACCGCAAAGGTGCCGGGCTGGCGGGCAAAGACCACCGAGCGCTTCGACACCGGATCGAAAGTGACGTCGTGGCCGCGATCCGGCAGATCGACCGTATGCAGGATTTTCCCCGCCTCGGAGAGCACGGCGGCGCCGAAGCTGCCGTCGCGCTTGACGAAGGCCGTGGCAAACACCGCATCCGCGGCAAGCGTGTCAGCCCATGCGCGCGGCGCCATGGCGGCGGCGAAGCCCACGCCCGCTGCCCGCAGGAAATCGCGGCGGTGGATGAGGGCGGTTCTCACGGCATCAATCCCCATCCAGCGACGAGAAGCCGGCGGTCAGGCCGAACTCGGCGGTCATCCTGGTGCCGATCAAGGTCGACAGGCTGGAGGTGATCAGCGCGAAATGCTCGAGCTTGCCGCGCAGCGCGGGGTCGGCGAGCGCCTTGTCGATCGGACCGGCAACGGATTTCGCTGTCGTCACGCCGTTGCTGAGCTGGATGTGGATGGACTCTGCCATCCATTGCGCGTCGGCGGGCAGCGCGTCGCCGAGCCTGGAGGCCTGGAACAGCTGGTCGATGCCGGACAGGTTTGCGGCCAGTGAGGCCGTCGTGTTCTGCGAGCGCCAGTAGATCGCCTGCTTCGGCTTATCGGCATCGGGTTTCGCGCCGAGAAATCCCTTGAGCCGCACGTCGCGGATCATTTCCAGCTCGTTGATGAAGACGCCGACCAGTTCCGTCACCGCTTCGTTGCCGTCGCGGTAGAGCGGGTTCTTCGGCCCCGGATTGGCCCAGAGCGACGCGAAACCATCGGGCTTTTGCCAGGCGTCGCGCACCTCGCCCGCCATCGTTTCGATATTGCCGGCAACCGCCGCGCCATAGGCGCAGCGGTAAGGATCGTCTTTCCCGGCAAGCGTTTCGGCGCCGTCGCCGTAAAGCACATATTCGAGCGCGCCGAGGCCCTGCATGGCGACGCTCTTTTGCGCCAGTTGCGCCGGATCGATGTCTGATGGGTCCTTGGATGCGAGCGTGGCCTGCACTTGCCTCAGGCCGATGCTCTTGCGGTCCGGCCAATAAAGCATGCGCTCCAGCCGGTTGTTCTCCTTGATCGGCCCGAAGGCGATGATCTCGGCTACCGACCAGGCCTCGACCGTGCCTGAAAACGCCGCGCGAGCCGCTTCGAGCTTCTCCTTGGACGGCGCTTCGCAAAGCTGGTGCATCGCCTTGGTCAGGCCCGCCGCATGCTCATCGAGGCTGGCATAGGCGGGGCGGACGAAGCCGTCGATCGCGCGGCCGATGACATCGGAAGCCTTGACCGCAGCCGATGCCGGCATCACTGCGGCCAGAAGGAACGGAAGAGCAAGGGCCATGCGTTTCGACATCAGAGCGACGCGTTTCGACATCAGAGGGACTCCAGGAATTTGATCAGCGCGTCGCGATCGGCCGCGGCGGCACCGACAAAGCGGTCGCGCGCCTTCTGTCCCTCGCCGCCATGCCACAGGATCGCCTCAGCAAGCGTACGCGCGCGGCCGTCATGCAGGTAAAAGGCATTGCCGTTGACCGTCGCGGTAAGCCCGATGCCCCAGAGCGGCGGGGTGCGCCATTCGGTCCCCGTGGCTTCGCCCACCCGCTGCCCATCGGCAAGGCCCTCGCCCATGTCGTGCAACAGGAAGTCGGAATAGGGCCAGATCAGCTGAAAGGCCTGCGCCTTGTTCGGCGTGCCGCGCATGGTGACGAATTTCGGCGTGTGACAGGCAATGCAGCCCATCTCGTAGAACTGCTTTTTGCCGGCGAGCACGTCCGGCTTGCCGATGTCGCGCCGCGCCGGCACGGCCAGGTTCTGCGAATAGAAGGTGACGAGGTCCATCACCGGCGGCGACGCCTCGGCCGTGCCGAGGCGTTGCTGCACCCCGTTTGGCATGGCCAGGCAATCCGTCTGCGCCTCGGTGCAATCCCCCCAATGCTTCGGCATTTCCGGCGTCGAGATGCCGATATCGCCAGCAAAGGCATCGCCCGTTTGCTGGCGGATCGAGGCGGTCTGCGCCTTCCAGCCGAAGCGGCCCAAGGTCACCGCGTCGCTCAGCTCGTCGCGCACCATGTTCGGCCTGCCCGAGATCCCGTCACTGTTGCGATCGTCCGGATCGGCATTGGCGAGAATATCGGCCGGCGCGATCTGCTCGATCAGGCCCAGCCCGATCATCGGCGGCGTCAGGCGCGGCGACAGCGTGGTGCGCGGATCGAGCGGACCGTAGCCGAGATTTTCGATCGTATAGCTCGGCTTGCGCAGTGAAACGACGGCACCGTCGCCGAGCGTAACTTTTTGCTCCTGATAATCGACGCGCATCCGGCCCTCACCCCTGAGCCCGGGAACCGCAAGGTCCTGCAGTTGCGCGCCATAGACGGGATCGGGAAAGTTCAGCAGCTTATGATCGGTGAGCGCGGCCCTTTCCTCGGCGCTGCCGGCATCGCGCGCGAGTCTCAGGAACATCGATGTCGATCCGGCATCGCCTTCCGGAGGACGCCCGCGGCCATCCTTCAGATGGCAGTTCTGGCAGGCGCGTTCGTTGAAGAGCGGGCCGAGCCCGTCCGAAGCCTGGGTCGAGGACGGCGACGACACCCAGTTCTTGCGAAACAGCGCGTTGCCGAGCTTGAAGGTTCCTTCTTCTTCGAAGGTGATATTGGCGGAGGATTGTGAGAAGGCATCGCGGTTGATGTCCTTGCGCGAGGTGCCGGCGCCGCCCTGCATCAGCTCGAACGGCTCCGGCCTGGTGAAATCGGCCGTTGGCCTGGTGACCGCCAGAACCCGCGCCTGGTCCTTCGGCGTCAGGTCGGTGCGGCTTGTCGGCAGAGCGGCGGGCTCACCGGCCAAGGCGGATGCGGAAGGCATGATCGCCAGCAAAAGCCATGCCCCGCGACCAATCCGGTATCGCGGGGTCTTTTGGGACGGCAAGCCGTGAATCCCGGCCCGCCACGCGCGGCGCGAAAAATCTACGGGGCGCCGCATTCCCGCATGTCCTTACTCCGCCTCGTTGGCCGCGTCGGCATTGAGTTGGCCGTATTTTTCCTCGCCGATCGAAGCAAGCAGATCGAGCTGCGTTTCCAGGAAGTCGATATGTCCTTCCTCGTCCGCCAAAAGATCCTCGAACAGCTTCATCGAAACGAAATCGCCTTCGTCCTGGCAGATCTCGCGCGAGCGCTTGTAGGCGGTGCGCGCGTCATATTCGCCGGCGAGATCGGATTCGAGCACTTCCTTGACGTTCTGGCCGATGCGCAACGGCGCGACGGATTGCAGGTTCGGGTGACCCTCGAGGAAGATGATGCGCGCGATCAGCCGGTCGGCGTGATGCATCTCCTCGATCGATTCCGCCCGCTCCTTCTTTGCCAGCTTGGTGTAGCCCCAATCCTCGAGCAGACGGTAATGCACCCAGTACTGGTTGACGGCTCCAAGCTCGAGAAACAGAGCTTCATTAAGCCGCTCGATGACCTGCGGTTCGCCTTTCATGGGTTCTGCTCCCGTATTGGCCGCGCAAGCCTCGCACGCGATCCAGGTGTGAAACGATGTCCACGCCCCCCACCTCTGAGCGGGCGTGGTAATTCTCGGTGACCCGAATGATCGTTTCCACCACATTTGGGAAACAGCCGCAACAGCGACCGCGCTTGGCCATCGCGTGGTAGACCTTCGCGGGCACGATCAGCTGCCAGGGATCCTCGTCCAGCAGGCCGACGATCGTCTGCTCGATCTCCTTTTCGGTGATGATGTTGCAATGGCAGATCAGCATCTACTTGCTCTGGCTGACGGCGCCGTTCCGGCGCCGCTTGGCTGGTTTCACATGATCCTGTCCAAAAACCGGTTTTTGGGATCATGCCCGATCTTACTTGAACACCTTGTCGGGCGCATCGAGGCTGTCGGAACCCTCGAAAGCGATCTGGTTCAGCTTGAGCGAGCCGACGGCGCGCTCGATCGACTTGGTCTGGTCGATGAGGGCGTCGATCGCCGCCTGCACCGTGGCGTTGCCTTCCGTGTTGCCCTCGGCGATCTGCTGGTCATAGGCCTCGCCGGCAAGGGCACGCGCCTGGATGGCCTCCATCTTGGCGACGGTGGTGTCGAGCTTGCCCGACAGCTCCCTGTCGATCGCCGGATCGGCGGCCTTCACCATGTCGGACACCGACGGACCCGAGACCACGGAGCCGTCGAGCCGCTTGTAGCTGGCATGGTAGGCGTCGCGGATCCCGACCGCGTCATAGAGATGCGAGATGTAGGTGTTGTCGGAGAAGCAGTCGTGCTCCTCTTCCGGGTCGTGCAGCAACAGGCCGAGCTTCATGCGCTCGCCGGCGAGCTCTCCATAGGAGAGCGAGCCCATGCCGGTGAAGATGGTGGAGATGGCGGCATTCGCATCGCCCTCGGTGAGGTTCTTGCGCGCGGCGCCGTCTTCCTTCCAGTTGCCGACCATTTCCTGCAGGTCGGACACCAGAAGGTCGCTTGCCGACTTCAGATATTCGGCGCGGCGGTCGCAATTGCCGCCCGTGCAGTTCTTGAGGTCGTAATCCGTATAAGGCCGCTCGCCCGCGCCAGGGCCGGTGCCATGCAGGTCCTGGCCCCAGAGCAGGAATTCGATGGCGTGATAGCCGGTCGCGACATTGGCTTCGACGCCGCCGGCCTCCTGCAGCGTGCCGGAGAGGAACTCGGGCGTCAGCTTCGAGGCATCGACCTTCTTGCCGTTGATCTCGATTTCCTTGTTGGCGATGACGTTGGCCGTATAGAGCGCGTTTTCGTCCGACTCGGTGCCATAGCTCTTGGCGACATAGTCGATCAGGCCCTCATCCAGCGGCCACGAATTCACCTTGCCTTCCCAGTCGTCGACGATCTTGTTGCCGAAGCGGTAGACTTCTGTCTGCTGGTAAGGAATGCGCGCCGCCTTCCAGGCCTCGCGCGCGGCGTTCAGCGTGTCTGCCGAGGGGCTGGCAATGAGCGCATCCACCGCCTTATCCAGCGCCTGCGCAGTGGTCAGCGAATCCTCATATTTGGCTAAAGCGATGTCGGCATAGGTTTTGATCACCGCCTTGGCGTCCGTTTCGGCTTTCGCCGGCAACACGAACACCGCCGCCGTCAGCGCAGCCGTGGCGCAGATCGCAGCCAGCCTGCCGCCATTACGTGCCGTCATCATCCTTCTCCAGTTCTTTGGAAATTCAACAAAAGGCGCCCACCCGCGCCGAGGCACAATCATGCCGGGAAAAATGGTGGCCGCGTCGATGCGCGGTTCGCGATAAAAAGACACCCACTTGCCTCCAATCGAAAGGGTTCAAGGCCCAGACATCAAAGGAATGCGCTTTGCGCGCAGTTCTCCATAAAGCGACGGAGAGGCTTGGAGTCAACTGGCGAGACAGAAAAAATCAATTGAAACAATAGTTTAGAATTATTCTAAACTACGAATATCAACTTTTAAGCCCAGGGCTGCCTCGCTGGGCCCGATTGACAGACAGCCATTCTGGGTGCGACCCGATGCGCGGCCCTTGCGGCGGTGACGGACAATCGCCACTTGGCGCAAGGGCCTAAATTTGCTGGCCAAAAAGGATTGCGATGACCAACGGGGTTGTGATTGTCGGTGCGGGCCATGCCGGCGTGCAGGCGGCCGCCAGCCTGCGCGAAGAGGCCTATGAAGGGCCGGTTGTCCTGGTCGGCGACGAGCAGGACCTGCCCTATCACAAGCCGCCGTTGTCCAAGACCTTCATCAAGGACGCCGAGGCCAAGCCGCAGCCCTTGCGCGGCGAAGCCTTCTACACCGGCAACAACATTGATTACCGGCCGGGAGTGCGCATCGACGGCATCGATGCCCGCGCGAGCCGGCTGAATGTCGCAGGCGGTGGAACGCTTGCCTTCGACCGGCTGGTGCTTGCCACCGGCTCGCGGCCGCGCCTGCTCAAGCTCGACGGCGCCGGCCTTGCTGGCGTGATCTCGCTACGCTCGCTGGCCGATGCGCGCCTGATCCGCGAGCTCAGCGCGCAAAGCGAGGACGTGGTCATTCTCGGCGGCGGCTTCATCGGCCTGGAGATCGCGGCGACGCTGAGAGCGGCCGGCCGCAACGTCACCGTCGTCGAGGCGGTCGACCGGCTGCTCGGCCGCGCCGTGGCGCCGGTCATCGCCGCGCATGTGCGCCAGCGCCTGGAAGCGATCGGCGTGCGCATCCTGACCGGCACCACCATTGCCCGCCTGGAAGGCGAAGGCGGCCGCGTCGCGGCCGCGATCACGTCGGGCGGCGAACGCCTGCCGGCGCAGATGGTGATCATCGGCATCGGCGTGGTGCCCAATGTCGAACTGGCTGAAGCCGCCGGCCTGGCAACCGGCAACGGCATCCGCGTCGACCAGCATATGCAAAGCTCTGTTCCCGAAATCCTCGCCATCGGCGACGCGGCCTCCTACCGGCATTGGTTCACCGGCGGCGACGTGCGGCTGGAATCGGTGCAGAACGCCACCGACCAGGCGCGGCTTGCCGCACGCACCGTCCTCGGCCATGGCGAGCCCTTCTCGGCCGTGCCGTGGTTCTGGTCGGATATCGGCGACATGAAGCTGCAGATGGTGGGCCTGACCCAAGGCGGCGATCACCATGTCGTGCTGGGCGATCTCGCCGAGAACAAGTTCTCGATCTACCACTATGCGGGCAACCGGCTGCTCGGTATCGAATCCGTCAACCGCCCGGCCGACCACATGCTTGGCCGCAAGATGCTCGGCGCCGGCTTCTCGCCGACGCCGCAAACGGTGGCAGGCGGGCCGGATGCGCTGAAGGCGGCGCTTGCGGCCTTCAGTCGGGACGAACCGGCAAGGGCGAGCGCGTAGAGATTGCCAATTTTTGCCATAGATCATAAAGTGGCTGAATGAGCACGATGAACATTTCACTGCCGGATAGCTTGAAGAATTTTGTCGATCAGCAAGTGACTGATCGAGGCTATGGCACGAGCAGCGAATATGTGCGTGAATTGATCCGCCAGGATCAGGATCGTCAACTTTTGCGCCGCTTGCTCCTAGAGGGCGCGTCGTCCGCGCCGAGTGAGCCCGTTGACGATGATTATTTCGCAGCGTTGAGGAAACGAGCGCAGGGCCAATAAGTTAGTGGCCACCAAGCCAATTATTCCTCGAAGGCTTGCTCTGCGCGATATCGAGGACGCTGTCGATTATTATGCACGTGAAGCTGGTTCGCACGTGGCGTTAGGCTATGTCGAGGACCTTCAGAATGCCTACAAGTTAATAGCCAGCCACCCGGCATCAGGCTCTCTGAGATATAGTTATGAAGTTGGGTTGCCCGGCCTACGCAGCCTGCCGCTCAAGCGTCATCCATATTTGATCTTCTATATTGAACAGGCAGACCACATCGATGTGTGGCGCGTGCTTCACGCCAAGATGGATATCCCATCCTGGTTACAAAATCCGGGCTCCTGACGGCTTGCGCGCCGGCGCAGACCGTCAGAAGAGCACCGCACCATCCTCAGGCGGCCTGCGCCTCGCGGATCGAGGTTTCCAGGATATCCAGCGCCTCGGTCATGACGCCGTCCTGGATGGTGATCGGCGACAGGAAGCGGATGACGTTGCCATAGACGCCGCAGGTGAGCAGGATGAGGCCCTTGTCCAGTGCCTTCAGCCTGACCGCGTTGGCGAACTCCGCTGACGGAAGCCCCTTCTTCACGTCGTTGAACTCGACCGCGTTCATGAAGCCCGGACCGCGGATGTCGACGATCTCCGGCACGTCCTCGCGGATCGATACCAGCCGCTGCTTCAGCCGCGCGCCCAGCGCATTGGCGCGGTCGCAGAGCTTTTCCTCCTCGATGACGTCGAGCACTGCGTGCGCGGCGGCAACGCCGATCGGGCTGCCGCCATAGGTGCCGCCGAGCCCGCCGGGGCCGGGCGCGTCCATGATCTCGGCGCGGCCGGTGACGGCCGACAGCGGGAAGCCCCCGGCGAGGCTTTTGGCCATGGTGGTGAGGTCGGGCGCCACGTCATGATGATCCATGGCGAACATCTTGCCGGTGCGGGCAAAGCCGGTCTGCACTTCGTCGGCGACCAGCAGGATGCCGTGCTGATCGCAGATCTTGCGCAGCGCTGCCATGAAATCGCGCGGCGCCTCGTAGAAGCCGCCCTCGCCCTGAACCGGCTCGACGATGATGGCTGCAACGCGGCCCGGATCGACATCGGCCTTGAACAGCTTGTCGAGCGCGGCAAGCGAATCGGCGACCGAGACACCGTGCAGCGCCACCGGGAACGGGGCGTGGAAGACATCGGCGGGCATGGCGCCGAAGCCGACCTTGTAGGGCACGACCTTGCCGGTCAGCGCCATGCCCATGAAGGTGCGGCCATGAAAGCCGCCTGAAAAGGCGATGACCGCCTGACGGCCGGTGGCGTTGCGGGCGATCTTGATTGCGTTCTCGACCGCCTCGGCGCCGGTGGTGACGAACACGGTCTTCTTGTCGAACTTGCCGGGCAGCAGGCCGTTCAGGCGCTCGGCGAGATGCACGTAGCTTTCATAGGGTACGACCTGGTGGCAGGTGTGGGTGAAGCGGTCAAGTTGCGCCTTGACGGCCTCGATCACCTTCGGGTGGCGGTGGCCGGTGTTGACGACGGCGATGCCGGACGAGAAGTCGATGTAGCGGCGGCCTTCGACATCCCAGATTTCCGAATTCTCGGCGCGTTCGGCGTAGATCTGTGTCGTCATGCCGACGCCGCGCGAGATCGACTGGTTCTTGCGTTCGGAAATGGCTGAATTCTTCATCTCATCCCTCAATCGGGCCATCCCTCATCGAGACTGGGCCCGTTCTCGTTTGATGCCGTTGAAATCCCTTCTGACCTTATTTCACGTTTTGCTCAAGTCGGCACGTGGTCCAGTCAATTGGGCCTGCCCCAGATAGCCTCCCAGTACACCTGGGCAGGGACGCGGCTTGGCATTGCGGGCTAAGCCCTCACAAATCCTTCGCTGGCCCTCAACAGATTGCGCGTATAATCCTCGCTGACGCGATGGCCGATCAGCTGGCTCGCGGTCAGCGTCTCCACGGCCTCGCCGTTCTGCATCACCATCAGCCGCTCGCACATATGGGTGATGATGGCGAGGTCGTGGCTGACCATCAGGAAGGTGAGCTTGCGGCGCCGCCGGACCTCCTCCAGCAGGTTCAGCACCTCCGCCTGCACCGAGGCGTCGAGCGCCGAGGTCGGCTCGTCGAGCAACAGGATCGAAGGTTCGAGGATCAGCGCACGCGCAATGGCGACGCGCTGGCGTTGGCCGCCGGAGAGCTGGTGCGCGTAACGGAAGCGGAAGCCCTTGCCAAGCCCGACCTCGTCCAGCGCACGCTCGATGCGCTTCTCGCCGTCGGCAATGCCGTGGATGGCCAGAGGCTCCTGCAGCAGGCGGTCGACGGTCTGACGCGGATGCAGCGAGCCGTACGGATCCTGAAAGACCATCTGCACCTCGCGATAGAACGCCTTGTCGCGAGTTTTGCCGAGCGTCTTGCCCTTGACGGTAATGGTGCCCGAGAAAACCGGCGCGAGACCTGTGATTGCTCTCAGCAGCGTCGACTTGCCGGAACCGCTTTCGCCGACGAGCCCGTAGGACTCGCCTTCCCTGACTTCGAGGCTGACGCCCTTCAGCGCGCGAAACCGGTCGAAGACCACTTCCAGCCCTTCGACAGTGATGGAAGCCGTCATGCCGCCCACTCCGGCTTGCGGTCGAGCACCGGCAGCGGATGGCGCTCGAAGCCGATTCTGGGCATGCAGTTGAGCAGGCCGCGCGTGTAAGGGTGCTGAGCGTCGCGCAGCTCCGAAGCCTTGATCTGCTCGACCACCTTGCCGGCATACATGACGACGACGCGGTCGCAGAAGGAGGAGACCAAGCGCAGATCGTGCGAGATGAAGATCAGCCCCATGCCGCGCTCGGCGACGAGCTTGTCGAGGATATTGAGCACGTCGAGCTGCACGGTGACGTCGAGCGCCGAGGTCGGCTCGTCGGCGATCATCAATTCGGGTCCGGTGACCAGCATCATGGCAATCATGGCGCGCTGGCCCATGCCGCCCGAGACCTCATGCGGGTAAAGGTCGAAGACGCGGGCCGGGTCGCGGATCTGCACCGCCTGCAGCATCGCCAGCGCCCGTTCGCGCGCTTCGGTCTTTCCGACCTTCTCATGCGTGCGCAGCGTCTCGACGATCTGGCGGCCGATGGTCATGACCGGATCGAGCGAATATTTCGGGTCCTGCAGGATCATGGCGATGCGGTTTCCACGCAGCGCCCGGCGCTCACGCGGCGATATGGAAAGCAGATCCATGCCGTCGAAAGCGAGTTTCGTCGCCGAAACCTCAGCCTGCGGCGGGGTCAGCCCCATGATGGCGCGGCCGGTCTGCGATTTGCCGGAGCCGCTTTCGCCGACGATGCCCAACCGCTCGCGACCGAGCGAGAAGGAGACGCCGCGCACCGCCTGCACGAGGCCGGTGCGGGTCGGGAAGGTGACGCGCAGATCGTCGACCTCGAGAAGCGTGTCGCTCATTGGTCGCCACTCCGGGGATCGAGCGCGTCGCGCAGGCCGTCGCCGAGCAGGTTGAAGCCAAGGCTGACGATGAGGATGGCGGCACCTGGGGCTGCGGCCACCCACCACTGGTCGAGGATGAAGCGGCGTCCGGATGCGATCATCGCGCCCCATTCGGGCAATGGCGGCTGCGCGCCGAGACCGAGGAAACCAAGGCCGGCGGCGGTGAGGATGATGCCGGCCATGTCGAGCGTGACGCGGATGATCAGCGAGGAGATGCAGAGCGGCATGATGTGGCGCAGCACGATGCGGAAGGGCGAGGCGCCCATCAGCTGCACCGCCTTGATGTAGTCGGAATTGCGCACCGTCAGCGTCTCGGCGCGCGCGATGCGCGCGTAGGGCGGCCATGAGGTGATGGCGATCGCCAGTACGGCATTCTCGATGCCGGGGCCGAGCGCGGCAACGAAAGCCAGCGCCAGAACCAGCTTGGGAAAGGCGAGGAAGATGTCGGTGATGCGCATCAGGATCGTGTCGGTCCAGCCGCCGGCATAACCGGCGATCGTGCCAACCAGCAGGCCGATGGGCGCGGCGATGATGGCGACGAGGATCACCACATAAAGCGTCCAGCGTGAGCCATAGACGATGCGTGAATAGATGTCGCGGCCGAGGTCGTCGGTGCCGAACCAGTGCGCGGCGCTGGGCGCCAGCAGTCGGGCGTTCTTGAGATCACCAACGGTCGGCGAATAAGGTGCGAGCACATCAGCAAAGGCAGCGACCACCAGCAGCGCGATGATGATCAGCATGCCGACCAGCGCCAACCGATTGGCGGAGAAGCGCCCCCAGGCGACATAGGCGCGGCCGAGCCTTGCCTGCAGGCGCGAGGCCGGCCGATCGCTGAGCAGCCATTCGCGGCGCGAGAGGGGAACGGAGACGGTCATGAGGGTGACTCGTGAAGCTGTCGACCCCCACTCCGGTCTGCTTCGCAGACCACCTCTCCCCCGTTCGACGGGCGTGAGGAAAGGCGCCAGGCGTGCGACCGGCTCGTCCTCTCCCCCAGGCACGAGGAGAGGTGGCCCGAAGGGCCGGAGCGGGGGTGGTTGGCCGCGGCCAAGCCCAAAACGGCAATAGCTCCGATCATCCGGTCTTCGTCCTTGGATCGAGCAGCCGGTAGAGCAGATCGGAGAAAAGGTTGATGGCGATGAAGACCGAGCCGATGGCGATGGTGCCGCCGAGCACGGCGTTCATGTCGGCGTTCTGCAGCGAGTTGGTGATGTAGAGGCCGATGCCGGGCCAGGAGAAGACGGTCTCGGTCAGCACCGAGCCTTCGAGCAGGTTGGCGTAGGAAAGCGCGATCACAGTCACCATCGGCACGGCGGCGTTGCGCAGCGCGTGGCCCCAGATGATGCGCGTCTCCGACAGGCCTTTCGCACGCGCCGCGACGATATACTCCTGCGCCAGCTCGTTCAGCATGAAGGAACGCGTCATGCGGCTGATATAGGCAAGCGCGAAATAGCCGAGCAGCGAGGCCGGCAGGACGATGTGGCGCCAGGCGTCGTAGAAGACGTCCCACTGCCCCTGGATCGCCGCATCGAGCAGGTAGAAGCCGGTGATCGGCGTGAAAGTGTATTCGTAGACGACATCGAGCCGCGCCGGAAAGGCGATCCACTGCAGCTTGGCGTAGAACAGCACCAGTCCGAGCAGCCCCAGCCAGAAGATCGGCACGGAATAGCCGATGAGGCCGACGATGCGCGCGATCTGGTCGATGAAGCTGCCGCGCTTGACGGCGGCCAGCACGCCGAGCGGCACGCCGATGACTGCGCCGATGATCGTGCCCAGCGTCGCCAGTTCGATGGTCGCCGGGAAAACGCGGCGGATATCCGTCATCACCGGATTGGTAGTCAGCACCGACGTGCCGAAGTCGCCGCTCAACGCACTTTTGACATAGAGGTAGAACTGCTCGATCCAGGGCAGGTCGAGACCCATCTCGCGGCGCGTGCGCTCGACGACGGCCGTCGGCGCCCGGTCGCCGAGAACGGCCAGCACCGGATCGATCGGGATGACTCGGCCGATGAAGAAGGTCACCGCGAGCAGACCGAGATAGGTCGTCACCGCAATGATCAGAAAGCGGCCGAGCGACGATAGGATGGCCACGGCGCGGGCGCTGCCGCGCCCGGCCGCCGCCTGGTTTTCAGCTACGCTCACGCGTGGCGCCCGGGGTTACTGCTTCGACACCGCCCAGACAAAATTGGTATCGAAGCTCGGGCCGAGCTTGAAGCCCTGGAGGTTCTTGCGCAGCCCCGCCACTTCCAGCTGCTGGTGGATGATGACGAAGGGGCTGGTGTCCATGATCTTCTGCTGCAGGTCCTTGTACATATCAGCGCGCTTGGCCGCATCCTTCTCCAGCAATGCCGCCTCGGTTTCCTTGGTCAGGTCCGGAATGTCCCAGGCATTGCGCCAGGCCAGCGTCTTGATCTTGGCGTTGTCGGAATTGTCCGGGTTGGAGGCAAAAGTCTGGGCGTTGGAGTTCGGATCAAAATAGTCCTGGCCCCAGTTGCCGATATAGATGTCGTGGTTGCGGGCGCGGTATTTGGTCAGCGTCTGCTTACCATCGCCCGGAATGATCTCCAGCTTGATGCCGGCCTGGCCGAGCGTCTGCTGGATCGATTCCGCCATGCCGGTGGTCGGCTGTCCAGTGCGCACGTCCATGGTCACCTTGAAGCCTTCCGGCAGGCCGGCCTTGGCAAGCAATTCCTTGGCTTTGGCGACATCGAGCTTGAACGGGTTGTCGTCGATGGCGCCGAGATCGCCCTTGGGCAGGAAGGACTGGTGGATTTCGCCGATGCCCTTGAGGATGGTTGTGCTGAGCGCGTCGTAGTCGATCAGATATTTGAAGGCTTGGCGCACCTCGGGCTTGGCGAGGTTCGGGTTCTTCTGGTTGAGACTGATGTAGTAGACCGTGCCCTTCGGCGCGCTGGTGGTGATGAGATCGGCGTTCTTGGCAATGGCGTCGAGATCGTTCGGCTCGAGATTGCGGGCAACGTCGATATCGCCGGCTTCAAGCGCCAGGCGCTGCGCCGAACTTTCCTTCATGTTGCGGTAGATGACGCGGGCGAGCTTGGCTTTCTCGCCATTGTAATTGTCGTTGCGCTCCAGGACGACGGCCTCGTTGGCGCGCCATTCGCGCAGCTTGTATGGGCCCGAACCGGCATAGCCGGTCTTCAGCCAGGCATTGCCGAAATCGTTGTCCCATTTGTAGTCCGCGCTTGGCGTGACGGCGGCGACATGCTCCTTGACCAGCTTCGCATCGACGATCGAAGCAACGGTGGCCGACAGGCAGTTGAGCACGAAGCTCGGGGCATAGGCCTTGTCGACCACGAACTGGAAGGTAGTGTCGTCGACGGCCTTGGCCTTTTCGGTGACGTTGTCGCCGGTAATGCCGAACTGGTTGATGATGAAGGCCGGGCTCTTGTCGAGCTTGACGGCGCGTTCGAAGGAATAGGCGACGTCGGCGGCGGTGATCGGATTACCGGAGGCGAATTTCATGCCGGGCTTCAGCTTGAACGTATAAGTCAGGCCATCATCGGAAACGGTCCAGCTCTCGGCGAGATCGGGCTTGACCTTGGAGGTGTCGCTGAGATCGAGGCGGACCAGGAGATCATAGGTATTGCCGGTGACCTCGGCCGTCGACAGCTCGAACGCTTCGCCCGGATCCATCGAGATGATGTCGTCGATGGCAAAGCCCTCGACCAGCGTATCGGCGGGCGTGACCGCGAAAGCGGGCGCGACGAGCAGCGCGGACAGCGCGGCGCCCGCAAGCAAGGCGCGCGAGCGGAGAGCAAAATTTTCCAGCATCATAGTGATCGTTCCCTGTTTTGTTGACCTGAGTTCCCGGCTCAGGGCTGTATTGTTCTTTGCAAGGCCGGCTGCGGCTTTGACCGCTTACCGTCGTGTTTTTTGTCCAGTTGGTCAACACCCTATTCAGCGGTTCTCGAACCGGCAACGGACATTTTGCGAGACGCTATATCGGGGGACCAGACGAGCCCCATGAGTCGACCCATGCGCCGGCTAATTGAAGCCGCCAATCCGCAAAAATTTACCAGGATCGGCCCCTCAAGAGGCAGCTATTTCAGCTGCGCGACCAGCGCGGCATCGGGAAAGCAGGTGGCGGGCTTGCCGTTCTTTGCCTGCCAGATACCAATCGAGCGGCGGGTCTTGAAGCCGGGCAGGCCGTCGGCGCTGCCGACATCGTAGCCCTTGGCCTCCAGCGCCCGCTGCAGGGCGGCGATATCGGAGCGGTGGAGATCGCCGACCGCGCCCCAGCCGCCGACAAAGGCGGCGTCGCCCTTGGCGATGCGGTCGGCGGCATGACCGATGAACAGGCCGTAGAGGTCGCTGTTGTTGTATTGCTTCAGCACATAGAAGTTCGGCGTCACGACGAAGGCCGGACCGCTGCGCCCGGCCGGCATCAGCAGCAAGCCCTCGGCCTTCAATTCGCTCGCCGCAAATGCCTTGCCGTCGACGCGCCTGATGCCCATCGCCACCCAATCGGAGATCCTCTTGCCCCGGTCGGGTCCTTCGAGCGAGCACGACACATTTGCCGGCACCGTCACCTCGGCCCCCCAGCCGCGCCCCCTCACCCAGCCATAATGGACGAGATAGTTGGCGATCGAGGCGAGCACATCGGGCGTCGAATTCCAGATGTCGGGCCGGCCGTCGCCGTCGAAATCGACGGCGTGCTTCAAGAAGGAGGTCGGCATGAATTGCGGCTGGCCGAGCGCACCAGCCCAGGACGATTTCATCGCATTGACCGGCGCCAGCCCGCGCTCGACGATTTCGAGCGCCGCCAGCACCTCGGTGCGGAAGAAATCCTTCTTGGTCGACATGAACGCCTTGGTGCCCAGCACCTCGAAGGCGTCGTAAGGCATCTTGGCCGCGCCGAAGCCGGTCTCGCGGCCCCAGATCGCCAGCACGATCTCGCCCGGAACGCCATAGCGCTTCTCGATCAGCCCGAGCGTCCGGGCATTGGCGCTCTCGCGCGTCCTTCCGCCCGAGGTGACGGCCCGAACCACCTTCTCGGCGAAGTAGCTGGCCGGCGGGCCGAACTCGGCCTGATGCTGCTTCTCAGGCGTCGTCGGCTTCTCGCCGGGCAGGACCAGATCGGGCAGTTTCAAGTTCGGCTTCACGCCGAGGAAGGCCGCGTCGAAGGTCTTCTTGGAGATGCCTTTGGACTTGGCTTCGGGCCAGAGGTCGGTTTGAAGCCAGGCCTGGAACTGGTCGTCGATGGGGGCGGCATGGGTGGGGGTGGTAATGAAGAGAGCGATCAACGCCGTCAGAAAGGAAAGGACGACCCATCTGGAAGGCTGGCGTTCTGTCGCGCCCCCCTCTGTCCTGCCGGACATCTCCCCCACAAGGGGGGAGATCAGATGTCGCGCAGGCTTTCGCCAATCGCCGACGTGGGGATAAAAGCGCCGGCAAAGAAACTGCCAATCTCCCCCCTTGCGGGGGAGATGCCCGGCAGGGCAGAGGGGGGTGTGACGGAGCGCAGCATCTCGAGGAATAACATCTGTCACGCGCGCCCTCTCCAGTCCCCTCAAAACGCCGTCCTCGACCGCAACGCCGCGGCCAGCGTGCCTTCGTCCAGGTAATCGAGCTCGCCGCCGACCGGCACGCCATGCGCGAGCCGCGTCACTTTCACATCAGAACCCGCCAACTGATCCGTCAAATAATGCGCCGTCGTCTGCCCCTCGACGGTGGCATTGACGGCGAGGATGACTTCCTTCACCTCGCCGCCGGCAACGCGGTCGACCAGCGAGCGGATGTTGAGCTGATCCGGACCGATACCGTCGAGCGGCGACAGCGTGCCGCCGAGCACGTGATAGCGCACGTTCATCGCCGCCGCACGCTCCAGCGCCCAAAGGTCCGAGACGTCTTCGACGACGATCAGCGTGCCGGCGTCGCGGCGTGGGTCGGTGCAGATCATGCAAGGATCGGCGGTATCGACATTGCCGCAGGTCGAGCAGATGCGCACCTTGTCGACCGCTTCGCTCATGGCGGCAGCCAGGGGCTCGAGCAGCTGTTCCTTCTTCTTGATGAGATGAAGCGCTGCGCGCCTGGCCGAGCGCGGCCCTAGCCCCGGTACCTTGGCCAGGAGCTGGATCAGGCGTTCGATTTCCGGACCGGCGATTCTCTTCGACATCGCCCTGATCTAGAGCAATTCCAGGAAAAGTGCGAAGCGGTTTTCCGTCCGAAATTGCGTGCAGCGAAAAGATGGATCAGTTCGCCGCTTCTTGAAACGGTGGACTGATCCAGGATTTTTCAGAGCGGTTTGGAACA
Source organism: Mesorhizobium sp. CA5 (assembly GCF_020165105.1). NCBI lineage: Bacteria > Pseudomonadati > Pseudomonadota > Alphaproteobacteria > Hyphomicrobiales > Phyllobacteriaceae > Mesorhizobium > Mesorhizobium sp. CA5. Next base: position 29,718 of record NZ_JAIUHJ010000018.1, read on the forward strand.
GCCAGCAAGGGCACAGGGCCCGCCATGGCGCCATGGCGGGCCCTGTATTGGATGAAATCGGGTTCAGTTGGTTTCGAGCGGCCGATCCTGGCTGGCGATCATCGCGCCGATGGCGTCGGTGTTCTCAGGTGTCGACTGGAAGCCCATCGACGCTTCCTGCGGCGCGCTGGGCACCGAAGAGACGTAGCGGCCCTTGAGCGTGCCGCCGAAACGCGAGGCGTCCGGTTCGGCCATCGGCTCCTGCATTGCCACGACCGTCGGCTTCTGCGCGAGGCGGCCGGACTTGGCAGAAGGTGGAACGGAAGCCGTCACATAGGTCTGTTCGGCGGAAGCGTCTTCGGTCCGCGCGGCCGCAGCCAAGGCGGCCTGCTTCGCCGGGTCCGGACGGACGATCGTCCTGACGATCGGCTCGGCGGAAGCCACGAGCACCGGAGCGGCGGCGGGCTGCTGCCGGTCAGACTTCTGCTGGTCGCCCACGTTCATGGCGACCATCGGCTCGTCCGGCAGCGGCTGCCAATTGCGGCCGCGCTTCTCATAGAAGGCGTTGCCGCCGGCAACCATGGTGTAATGCATGTTCTTGTAGGGAAAACGCAGGCCGGCGGTGTGGAAATACATCGTGTTCTTGAGCTTGGCCTTGCGTTCGCCTCTCAGCACAGCATCGGCCGCCTCCTCGACATCCGGCAGGGCCTTCGAGTTCATCGGCCGGGTCATGACGCCCGGAGCAAACTGGCCCGGCTCGCCGACAACCTGACAGATGGTGTTCCCATGCTGGCCCGAGCGCAGCCGGTTCATCACGACCGTGCCGACGGCGATCATGCCGTCACGGCTCGACCGGTTGGACTCGAAGAACATCGCCCTTTGCAGGCATTCCTTGTCCTTCATCGTGTAGGAGCGCGAGCTGAGGAAGCTCGGCGTAAGGGCGTCGGTCAGACCCGACACCGACATGCCATGGGAGGAAGTGGTCTGGCTGCAACCGGCCAGGAGCAAGGGGGAAGTGACGATGCCGATAAGCAGCAGCGGCGTCTTCCATCGCGTCGCGATCACCAAAAAAGCCTCATGTCCAGATGCCAGCCCGCCCCGAGATATGGCAAGAATGAGACTCTTTCAGGCAAAAAGATGGCTAGAAGGTTAGCAACTTCTGGACTTGGGTAAAACTTTATGAATGCCGCGAAATGAGCCCGTGAGCATTGCCGGCAAAATGGTTAATATTGCAGGCTGGACTCAATTTCCGTTCATAATCAATTAACTGGCGGACACCGCCTCAGAAAGGCAATTTCATTCCGGGCGGGATCGGCAAGCCTGCCGTCAACGCCTTGGTCTTCTCCTGCATGATCTGCTCGACCTTATTTTTGGCGTCATTGTGGGCGGCCAGGATGAGGTCCTCCAGGATCTCGGCTTCGTCCGCCTTGATCAAAGACGGATCGATCTTCAGCGTCTTCATTTCGAACTTGCCGGTCAGCGTGATGCTGACCAGACCGCCGCCGGCCTGGCCGGTGGCTTCAAGCGTGGCGATCTCGTCCTGCATGGCCTGGAACTTGGCCTGCATTTCCTTCGCCTTGCCCATCAGGCCGAGAAGATCTTTCATCGGTTGGTCCTCTAAAAATGTTTCAGGTCTCGTCGTCATCGGCCGCCGGCTCGACCGGTAGGTCGGCCTCGGCTTCATCCACTTCCGGCACGTCCGGGATGCGCACATCGATGATCTTGGCGCCAGGGAAACGGGCGAGAATGGCCGCGACTACGGGATCGCTCTTGGCGTCGGAGAAGGCATTCTCGCGCTTCGTCGTCTCCATCTCCGCCAATGTCTGGCCGCCTTCTTCCTTCGACAGCGACACCAGCCAGTTGCGCCCGGTCCAGGCGCGCAGCTTGGCGGTGAGGTCGTTGAGCAGCATCTTCGGCGCGTCGTTAGTCAAGGCAACGTCGAGCCGGCCGGGCTCGATGCGAACCGGCCGCACGCAGCGTTTCAGCAGCACCTTGAAGGCCATGTCGCGATTGGCATCGGCAAGCGCAACGATGTCGGCCAGCGATTTCACTGGAACGACAGGCGCCTCGGCGACCGGCTCCGGCGCGGGAACGAAGGTCTCCGGCACAGGCTGCGCCTCGACCAGGCGCATCGTCTGCGCGCCGCCGGGGGAAGCTGGCACCCGGGTCTGCGCGACAGCAGTTGCGCTGCCATTGCCGGACCCCGCGGGTGCTCCGTTGGCGCGCGGCGCCACATTCGACTGCGGGGCCACACCTTCCAGCGATTTCAACGCCTCGTCCAGCGTCGGCAGGTCGGCGGCATGCGCCAGGCGGATCAACACCATTTCGCCGGCGCTGACAGGGCGGTTGGAAGACTGCACCTCAGGAATACCCTTGAGCAGCATCTGCCAGGTCCGCGACAACACGCGCACCGAAAGCGTGCCGGCGAATTCGGCGCCGCGCCGGCGCTCATCCTCGGAAAGCGAAGCATCGTCGGCTGCCGCCGGCACGAAGCGCAGGCGGGTGACGAGGTGGTTGAACTCGGCAAGATCGGTAAGCACGGCGGCCGGATCGGCGCCGGTGTCGTATTGCGCGCGGAATTCGGCCAAGGCCGCTGCGACATCGCCCTTCATGACATGCTCGAACAGGTCGATGATGCGGGCGCGGTCGGCAAGGCCGAGCATGGCTCGCACCGCCTCGGCGCTGACCGTGCCACTGCCATGGGCGATCGCCTGGTCGAGGATGGAGAGCGAATCGCGCGCCGAGCCTTCGGCGGCCCGCGCGATCATCGCCAGCGCCTCGTCGTCGACGGCAATGCCTTCCTTGGCCGCGATCGAGGACAGATGCCCGACAAGCGCGCCGGCATCGATGCGGCGGAGATCGAAGCGCTGGCAACGCGACAGGACCGTTATCGGAACCTTGCGTATCTCGGTGGTGGCGAAGATGAATTTGACGTGCGGCGGCGGCTCTTCCAGCGTCTTCAGCAGGCCGTTGAAGGCCTGGGTGGAGAGCATGTGCACTTCGTCGATGATGTAGACCTTGTAGCGCGCCGAGACCGGTGCGTAGCGCACCCGGTCGATGATGTCCCTGATGTCGTCGATGCCGGTATGTGAGGCGGCGTCCATCTCGATGACGTCGACATGGCGGCCTTCCATGATGGCCTGGCAATGCTCGCCGAGAATCGAAAGGTCGACGGAGGGCTGGTCGACGGTCGCGGTTTTGTAGTTCAGGGCCCGCGCCAAAATGCGCGCGGTCGTCGTCTTGCCGACACCGCGCACGCCGGTCAGCATCCAGGCCTGGGCGATGCGGCCGGTGGCAAAGGCGTTGGTCAGCGTGCGAACCATCGGCTCCTGGCCGATCAGCTCGGAGAAATTCGAAGGGCGGTATTTGCGCGCCAGGACGCGATAAGCGGCGGCCTTGCCAGTCTCCAGGCTTTGTGGCCCCAAATTTCCGGCTTCGCTCATTCGCCGTCAAAAGCTCCCAGGACCGCGACGGAAGGCGGCCGATTCCTGCGCATAGTCTCACCCGCACGGCTTGGCGCCGTCAATGTCGCGGGAGAAAGGCGAAGAGGTGGGAGGCTGGAACAATGACCCGTTCCGGGCTCGTTAGGGCTGCTTCCTTCCGGACCTGACCCGGTTGGCGAGTGGATCGTCCACCACCAACCTCCCGCGCTCCATATCGGCAATTCGGCAGCGAAATGCAAGGGCCGAGCCGGAACCCGCAACCGCATCGAAGGCGGAAAGTCCTTCAAATCGATAATGGCGGTCAATGAATCGCTTGCAGCCACCCTGCCGCCGCTCTAGCGTTCCTGGTTTGGAAAATGCTTGCAACAAAAGCGAAGGAAACGCTCATGCTGCCGGGCCTCGAGGCCGGATTCACGCTGGACGCCCGGCTGGAGGCGGACAGCGAGCAGCTTATGTGGCTTGGCCTTTGCGAGCTCAGGCTGATGAACGACCGCCGCTGGCCATGGCTGGTTCTGGTGCCGCAGCGGCCGGGCGTGGAGGAAATTCACGACCTGACGCCGCTCGACCAGGCGATGCTGACCTTCGAGACCAATATGGTGGCGCAGGCGCTGAAGCGGGTGACCGGATGCACCAAGATCAACACCGGCGCGCTCGGAAACATCGTGCGTCAGCTGCATGTCCACGTCGTCGCCCGCTCGGAGGGCGATCCCGGCTGGCCGGGACCGGTCTGGGGCTATGGCATACGCGAGCCCTACCAGCGCTCCGATATCAGGCGGTTTGCCGAAACGATCAAGGCGGCGCTATAAGCTGACCAGTGTCCATTCCGCACATCGAGCCCACCCGAGTCTCCATGAGCTTTCACCTGTTCGACGCGCCCTTGCGCGAGCCCAGCCAATTCGTCGGTTTCGCCGGCAACCGGATCGATCGGCAGTCCGAGAACCGCGCCGATGATGCGGTCGAAAAAGCGCTGGCCGACCAGGCCGCGCGGCTGATGCTGATGCATGCCGGCCGGCTCTATCTCAAACTCGAGGATGGCACGTTCGACCCCTGGTTCAGGACGGATGAGAGTGGAGCTTTCGAAGCCGCACTCGATCGCGGCGTGCTGCTCGGCTTCTCTGACAGCGGGCCGGTGCTGGCCGTGCCCGCCGGCATCGAGCCGGAAAAGCTGCCCGAGACGATCAAGGCGATCGACTATCGTTCCGTCTATATGCAAGGGCTGGTCGACGAGGCGGCGGCCGGCGCGCTGGCGCAAGGCGCGGCGCTGCTTGCCTGGCACGTAAGCCATGCCTTCTGCTCCAAATGCGGCAACCGCTCGGAGATGCGCGCCGGCGGCTACCGGCGCCATTGCCCTGCCTGCGGCACCGACCATTTCCCGCGCACTGATCCGGTGGCAATCATGCTGACGGTGACGCGCGAGAAATGCCTATTGGGGCGCGGCAGGCATTTCGCGCCGGGCATGTATTCGGCGCTTGCAGGCTTCATCGAGCCGGGCGAGACAATCGAGGCGGCGGTACGGCGCGAGACGCTCGAAGAGGCCGGCATCCGGCTCGGCCGCGTCGTCTACCACGCCAGCCAACCCTGGCCGTTCCCGTATTCGCTGATGATCGGTTGTTTCGGCGAGCCGCTTAACGAGGATATCCAGGCCGACCTCAACGAGCTGGAGGACTGCCGCTGGTTCTTCCGCGACGAGGTGCGCTCCATGCTCGACAGGCAGCATGCCGACGGCTTGATTACACCGCCGAAAGGGGCGATCGCCCATCACCTCATCCGCGCCTGGGTCGACAGCGAATAGGAGCCGAGACATGATCCGCCACACCGTCGTGTTCACGCTGAAGCATCCGCTGCAATCGCTGGAGACGAAACGCTTCCTCCACGATGCGAAGAATATCCTGACCGGGATCAAGGGCGTCACGCATTTCGAGCAGTTGCGGCAGGTGAGCCCGAAGAACGACTACCAGTTCGGCTTCTCGATGGAATTCGCCGACCAGGCGGCCTACACGCGCTACAACGAGCACCCCGACCATGTCGCCTTCGTGCGCGACCGCTGGGTGCCCGAGGTCGAGAAGTTCATGGAGATTGACTACGTGCCGCTGGGGTTCGGCTGAGATGGGATTGAGCGGCGGCGTCCGAGATTAGCCGGAATGCCCGTGACATCGTCATTCCAGGGATAGCGAAGCGAGACCCTGGAATCCATGTCGTGACCTCGGCGGAAGGGTGCAGCGGAGCAGAATTCTGGACTGTTGGGCGGCGCTCCGGCGTAACGGAATGGATCCTCGGGTCTGCGCGCGTCGCTTCGCTCCTTGCTCCGCCCGTGGATGACGAAGCGGCGTTGTCTCGGCCAACCTCGAAGCTAGCCCTAATCCGCGACCTTCCACTGCTCGCGCGAGGCGCTGGCTGGATAGACGCCTAGAATGCGCATTTCGCGCGAGAAGAAGCGCAGCTCGTCGAGCGCCAGCTTGACCAGGGGGTCGTCCGGGTGGCCCTCGATGTCGGCGTAGAACAGCGTCGCGGTGAAGGCCCCAAGCTGATAGCTCTCGAGCTTGGTCATGTTGATACCGTTCGTGGCGAAGCCGCCCATGGCCTTATAGAGCGCGGCCGGGACGTTGCGGACACGGAAGATGAAGGTGGTCATCATCTTTGCGTCCGGCGCGGGGCGCTCCACCCATTGCTTGTTCTTGGTCAGTATGACGAAGCGGGTGACGTTGGAATCGGTGTCCTCGACATTCTTCTCAATGATGTTGAGCCCATAGAGCTCGGCCGCCAGAGCCGGCGCCAGCGCGGCCATGGTGCGGTCCTTCACCTCCGACACCATCTTGGCCGAACCCGCCGTGTCGCCGGCGACCACCGGCTTCCAGCCGTTCTTGCGGATATATTTGCGGCACTGGCCGAGCGCGTGGATATGGCTGTGGACGGTCCTGATCTCTTCGCGCTTCACGCCCGGCAGCACCATGAGCTGGAAATGGATCGGCAGGAAATATTCGCCGACGATGTGCAGCTTCGATTCCGGCAAGAGGTGGTGGATGTCGGCGACGCGCCCGGCGATCGTGTTCTCGATCGGGATCATGGCGAGCTCGGCCTTGCCGGTCTCGACCGCGTTGAAGGCATCCTCGAAGGTCGGGCACGGCAACGGCTCCATCGACGGGAACATGTTGCGGCAGGCCGTGTCGGAATTGGCGCCGGGCTCGCCCTGGAAGGAAATTCTGTTGGTCTTGTCAGCCATGCCGATATCTCAATTTGAAAGGATCTGTCTTGCCCGCTCGAGATCATGCGGCGTGTCGACGCCGAGCGGCACGGAATGGACGATCTCGGCGTCAATGCGCATGCCGGCTTCCAGCGCGCGCAGCTGCTCCAGCCGCTCGCGACGCTCCAGCGGCGACGGCTTCAGCGCGACGAAACGTTCCAGCGCGGCGCGCCGATAGGCATAGAGGCCGATATGATGGTAGAGCGGCCCCTCGCCCCAGGGCGCGGTGGCGCGGGTGAAGTAGAGCGCTTTCAGCCGTGTCGACGACAGCGGCGAGCCGACGATCTTGACGACATTGGGGTTGGTCTTCTCCTCGTCGCGCACGATCTCGACGCCGAGCGTGGCGATATCGACCGATTTGTCCTCAAACGGCCGCAGCGACGCGCCGATGATTTCGGGGGCGATGGTCGGCAGATCGCCCTGGACGTTGACGATCGTTTTCACCCGCTTTTCGGGGTCGAGCGCCGTCAGCGCCTCGAAGATGCGGTCGGAGCCCGATTCGTGATCCGCGCGGGTCATGACAGCCTCGAAACCATGCGCCCGCACGGCCTGCGCGACCGCTTCCGTGTCGGTCGCCACCACCACGCGGCCAAGCCCGGCCTCGGCTCCGCGCCGGGCGACATGGACGATCATCGGCACGCCCGCAATGTCGGCCAGCGGCTTGCCCGGCAGGCGCGTCGAGGCCATGCGGGCGGGGATCAGGATCAAGGTCGACATCGGATTTCAGGGCGGCCGAAAAAAGCGGATGGAAAAGTGGCAAAAGGTCTCACTGGAAGCGCCCTTATAGGTGTTGCAACGCCAGAGCAAAAGACCTAGTTTCCGCGCGGTTTGACTGGCCTTTCAGGGCAGTTCGCGATACCGACGGACGGAGTGGACGGGACGGTCCGCCGGAAAAGGGAGCAAGGGGCGTATGGATTCCAACGAAGTCAACAAGCTGCTCGGCGGATTTCTTGGAACCTGCTTCATCGTCTTTTCCATAGGCCTCGTCTCGGACGGGCTGTTCGCCTCGCCGACGCCCGAAAAGCCCGGCTTCGCCATCGAAGCACAGGAACCGACCGAAGGCGGTCCGGCTGCTCCCGCGGCGGAAGCCAAGCCGATCGCCGACCTGCTCGCCACCGCCAATGCCGAGGCGGGCGCCGCGATCTTCAAGAAATGCCAGGCCTGCCATTCCGGCGAGAAAGGCGGTCCGAACAAGGTCGGTCCAGACCTTTGGGACATCGTCGACCGCCCCGTCGCCGAGCATGAAGGCTTCGCCTATTCGGCCGGAATGAAGGATTTCTCCAAGGGCGGCCAGGAGCACTGGACGTACGACAATCTCAACCACTTCATCACCTCGCCGAAGAAGTTCGTGAAGGGCACGGCGATGGGCTTCGCCGGCCTGCCGAAGGATGAAGACCGCGCCAATGTGATCGCCTATCTGCGTACGCTGTCGGACAATCCGAAGCCGCTGCCGCAGCCGGGTGCTTCGGCGGAAGCCAAGCCGGCGGAAGGTGCCGCACCCGCGAAGCCCGCCGAAGGCGCCGCGCCGGCCAAGCCGGCCGAGGGAACCGCTCCGGCCAAGCCCGCCGCGCCCGCTCAATAAACAATTCGTCATAGAGACTTCCTTGGAAAAGCCGGGTTCATCCCGGCTTTTCTGTTAGGAAAGCTGCATGGACCGCGACAAAGGCGGCACTTGCGGTTTCCACCCGCGTCAAATGATCTAAATTGCGGGTGGACAGAGCAATTCCAGGAAGGGAGAACCGGTTTCCGTCCGGAATTGCTTCGAAACAAAGCGATAGAGCGGTTGTCGTTTCCGGAAACCGATGAACCGCTCTGGAGTTCGCGACGAGGAGAACGCATGAAGGTTGGCCGTTTCCGCACGCTTTTCGCATCGGCGTTCGCGCTCGCCTTCGCCGCCAGCCTGCAGGCCGGCTTCGCCGATGAATGGCGCACGACGTCGTCGCTGATCGGACCTTCGAAGTATGGCGAGAATTTTCAGCATTACGACTACGTCAATCCAGATGCGCCGAAGGGCGGCACCTACAACTCCGTGGTCACCGGCACCTTCGACAGCTTCAACCCCTACATTGTGCAGGGATCGCCGGCCGCGGGGCTGGTCGGTTTCGGCGGCGGGCTGCTCTATGACACGCTTATGGACCAGGCGACCGACGAGGGCAGCGTCAGCCACCCGCTGGTCGCCGAGGCCTACAAATATCCGGCCGACTATTCGTCCGCGACCTACCGGCTCGATCCGCGAGCAAAATGGCATGACGGCCAGCCGATCACCGTCGACGACGTGGTTTGGTCGTTCAATGTGCTGAAAGCGAACGCCCCGCAATACAACCGCTATTTCGAGAACGTCACCGACGCTGTAGCCATCTCCGACCGCGAGGTCGAATTCCATTTCAACCAGAAAGGCAACCGCGAGTTGCCCAAGATCATGGGCGATCTGGTGGTGCTGCCAAAGCACTGGTGGGAAGGGTCCGACTCCAGCGGCAAGAAGCGAGACATCACCAGGCCGACGCTGGAGCCGCCGCTGGGCTCCGCGGCCTACAAGATCGCCAGCTTCAAGCCGGGCTCGGAGATCGTCTGGCAGCGCGTGCCGGATTATTGGGGCGCCAAGCTGCCGGTGAAGATCGGCCGCGAGAATTTCGACGTCCAGCGCTTCACCTACATTCTCGACGATAATGCCGCCTGGCAGGCCTTCACCAAGGGTGGGCTGGACGACATCAAGCCGGAAAACAGCTCTCGGCGATGGAATACGGCGTATAATTTTCCGGCGGTGAGCGCCGGCGACGTGGTCAAGCAGGTGTTCAAGACCACCTCGCCGGAACCCATGCAGGCCTTCATACTCAACCAGAGACGACCGCTGTTCCAAGACCGCCTCGTGCGCGAGGCTCTGACGCTTCCGTTCGACTTCGAAACGATGAACCGCACGCTGTTCTACAATTCGAACACACGCACCCATAGCTATTTCCAGGGTACGGAGCTGGCGTCGAGCGGACTGCCGCAGGGCAAGGAGCTGGAAATCCTCGAAAAATACCGCGACAAGCTCCCGCCCGAGTTGTTCACGCAAGAGTTCAAGCTGCCGGTCTACGATTCGCCGCAGGCGGAACGGAAATATCTGAAGCAGGCGGTCGACCTCTTTGCCCAGGCAGGCTGGGTGATCAAGGGCGGCAAAATGGTGAACGCCAAGACCGGCGAACCGCTCAAATTCGAGATCCTTGGCTGGAACGACACCGATCAAGTGATCTCCAGCCCCTGGATCGCCAATCTGCGCAAGATCGGCGTCGACGCCAATCTGCGCATGATCGACCAGACGCAGTACATCAACCGCGTCAATAATTTCGATTATGACGTCATCACCAGCCAGTTACAGCAGTCGGAATCGCCCGGCAACGAGCAACGCGATTTCTGGAGCTCGAAGGCCGCCGACACGCCCGGATCGCGCAATTATTCCGGCATCAAAAACCCGGTCGTCGACGCGCTCGTCGACCGCATCATCTTCGCCACCGACCGCGACGACCTCGTCGCCTCGACCCATGCACTCGACCGCATCCTTCTGTGGAACTACTACGTCGTTCCGCAATACTATCGCGCGGTGGTTTGGCTGGCCTATTGGAACAAGTTCGGCATGCCGCAGACGCAGCCCAGCTACCGCGGCGCCGATATCGATTCCTGGTGGATCGACACGGCCAAGGAAAAGGCGCTGGCCGCCAAGTACAAAGGCGTCAATTGATGGAGCGGCGGACTTTGCTTCGTCGCCGCGACTTCCTGGCGCTCGGCGCCGCGGCCACGGCCGCCGCGTTGCTGCCCGGCCGCGCCTTTGCCGATACCCCGACCGGCATCAGGCTGCATGGCCTGTCGGCCTTCGGCGATCTGAAATACAAGCCTGACTTCACGCATTTCGACTATGTCAATGCCGATGCGCCGCAAGGCGGCACCTTCAACTTCTCGCCGCCCAACTGGGGCGCCAACCAGAGCCCGCAGACCTTCAACACGCTGAATTCGTTCGTCCCCAAGGGCGATTCCCCGCAGCGCATGGAAATGTGCTTCGATTCCTTGATGGTGCGGGCGCTTGACGAGCCGGATGCGGCCTATGGATTGATCGCCGAGAGTGTCACGATTTCCGACGACCGCAACACCTTCACCTTCTCGCTGCGCCCGCAGGCGCGCTTCCATGACGGCACGCCGCTCACCGCCGAAGACGTCGCCTTCACCTTCAAGCTGCTGAAGGACAAAGGGCATCCGGACTATGCGCTGTCGCTGACGCATCTGGATGACGCGGTGGCGAAGAACACCCACACGGTCGAGCTCAAATTCTCCGGCAAGCAGTCGGCCCGCACCATCCTCAACGTCGTCGGATTCCCTATCCTTTCGAAGGCCTTCTTTACGGCCAACCCGTTCGATTCCTCGCAGCTCAATCCGCCGCTCGGCTCAAGCGCCTACAAGGTCGGCCGCTGGTCGGCGGGCGCCTGGATCGAATATGAGCGGGTGGCCGACTATTGGGGCAACGACCTGCCGGTCAATCGCGGCCTGAACAATTTCGGGCGCATCCGCATCGAATTCTACCAGGATCGCACGGCCGCCTTCGAGGCCTTCAAGAAGGGCGAGATCCTCTACCGCGAGGAATTCACGTCGCGCGTCTGGGCGACGGCCTACGATTTTCCGGCCTTTACCGCCGGCAAGGTGATCAAGCATGAGTTCCCGGCTGAAACCACGCCATCCATGCAGGCCACCGCGGTCAACCAGCGGCGTGAGCAGTTCAAGGATCCACGCGTGCGGCAAGCGATCGCGCTCTGCTTCGATTTCGAATGGACACGGCGCAACTTCTTTTACGGTTCCTATGAGCGCTCGCAATCCTGCTTCGAAAAATCCGACTTTCGGGCCGCGGGCATGCCGACGCCGCAGGAGCTGGCGCTGCTGGAGCCGTTGCGCGACCAGCTGCCGCCAGAGACCTTCGGCGAGGCGGTGACGCAACCGCCGTCGGACGGCTCCGGACGAGACCGCAAGCAGCTGAGCGCGGCGCTGAAACTGCTCGCACAGGCCGGTTGGAAACGCTCCGGCGATTTCGTGGTCAACGACAAGGGCGGGCGGCTGGCCGCCGAATTCCTGGTCGACGACGAAACATTCGTGCAGGTCTATTCGCCCTGGGTCGCCAACATGAAGGCCATCGGCATCGATGCCTCGATCCGCCTGGTGGATTCGGCGCAATACCAGCTCAGGCAATCGACATTCGATTTCGACCTGCTCTCGGCGGCCTTCAATTTCAGCGCCACGCCGACCCGCGACGATCTGGAAATTTTCTTCCATTCGCGCAGCGCCTCAGTATCGGGTTCACGCAACCTGTCGGGCGTTGCAAGCCCGGCAATCGATGCGCTGATCGATGCCGTCGGCGCCGCCAAGGATCGTGAAAGCCTGACCACCGCCATGCGCGCGTTGGACCGGGCCTTGCGCGCGCGGCGCGATTGGATTCCAAGTTGGTATCTGGCGAATCACCGAAGCGCCTATTGGGACATGTTCGGCTTCCCCGAACAGAAACCCGATTTCGGCTTTCCGGTCGAGGCGCTGTGGTGGTTCGACAAGGGCAAGGCGGCAAAGATTGGCAAAGCCTGACATCACTGTTCGCGCGGGGCCCGTCGCCTGATGGGCGCCTATATCCTGCGCCGCATTCTTCTGATGATCCCGACGCTGTTCGGCATCATGGCGATCTCCTTCGCGGTCATCCAGTTCGCGCCGGGCGGGCCGGTCGAGCAGGTAATCGCCCGGCTGACCAACCAGGGCGGCAACGACCGCCTCGGCAGCGGTGGCGGCGACGCCGCCGGCGGCAATTTCGACGTTGCCGGCGATGTCGGCTCGAAATATCGCGGCGCGCAGGGGCTCGATCCCGAATTCATCAAGAAGCTGGAAAAGCAGTTCGGCTTCGACAAGCCGCCGCTCGAGCGCTTCGGCATGATGCTGTGGAACTATATCCGCTTCGATTTCGGCGACAGCTATTTCCGCGATATCTCGGTGCTGAACCTGATCCTGGAGAAGATGCCCGTCTCCATCTCCATCGGCCTGTGGATCACGCTGTTGTCGTACCTGATCTCGATCCCGCTCGGAATCCGCAAGGCGGTGAAGGACGGCTCGACCTTCGACGTGTGGACCAGCGGCGTCGTCATCGTCGGCTATGCCATTCCAGGCTTCCTGTTCGGCATCATGCTCATGGTGCTGTTCGCAGGCGGTTCGTTCTGGGACTGGTTTCCGCTGCGCGGCATCGTTTCGGACAATTGGGATCAGCTGTCCTGGCCGGGCAAGATCGCCGATTACTTCTGGCACATGACGCTGCCGCTGACGGCGCTCGTGCTCTCGGCTTTCGCGACGACCACCCTGCTCACCAAGAACTCCTTCCTCGAAGAAATCCGCAAGCAATATGTGGTGACGGCGCGCGCCAAGGGGCTGTCGGAACACAAGGTGCTCTACGGCCACGTGTTCCGCAACGCCATGCTGATCGTCATCGCCGGTTTTCCCGGCGCCTTCATCTCGGCCTTCTTCACCGGCTCGCTGCTGATCGAGAACATCTTCTCGCTCGACGGCCTCGGCCTGCTCGGCTTCAAGTCGGTGATCGACCGCGACTATCCTGTGGTGTTCGCCACCCTCTACATCTTCTCGCTGCTTGGCCTGTTTGTCGGCCTTCTGTCCGACCTGGTCTACACCTGGGTCGATCCGCGCATCGACTTCGAGCGGAGAGACATCTGATGGCCGAGGCCGCGATCCAAAGCGCCCCGGTTCGGCCCCGCAGGCCATTTCTGTCGCCGCTCAACCAGCGGCGGTTGCAGAACTTCAAGGCCAACCGGCGCGGCTACTGGTCGCTCTGGATCTTCCTGTTGCTGTTCGTGCTGTCGCTGTTTTCCGAGCTGATCGCCAACGACAAGCCGATCGTCGCCTCCTACAAGGGCGAGATCCTGTTTCCGGTCCTGGTCGCCTATCCGGAGGAGAAGTTCGGCGGTTTCTATGCCGTCACCGACTATCGCGATCCGGTGATCCAGGACGAGATCAACTCCAACGGCTGGATGATCTGGCCACCGGTCCGCTACTCCTATCAGACGGTCAACAACGCCATTCCGGAACCGGCGCCGGCCAAGCCGTCCTGGCTTTACGACAAAAAGACCCGCTGCAGCCAGTATCCGCAAGGCGACGCCGATGCCAACTGCACCGTCGGCAACTGGAACTGGCTGGGCACGGACGACCAGGCCCGCGACGTGCTGGCGCGGGTGCTCTATGGCTTCCGCATCTCGGTTCTGTTCGGCCTGATCCTGACGCTCGGCTCGTCGCTGATCGGCGTCGCGGCCGGCGCGGTGCAAGGCTATTTCGGCGGCTGGACCGACCTTCTCTTCCAGCGTTTCATCGAGATCTGGTCGGCGATCCCGGTGCTCTATCTGCTGCTCATCATCTCGGCCATCCTGCCGCCCGGCTTCTTCATCCTGCTCGGCCTGATGCTGCTGTTTTCATGGGTGGCGCTGGTCGGCGTGGTGCGGGCCGAATTCCTGCGCGCGCGCAACTTCGAATATGTCAACGCGGCACGCGCGCTGGGCGTGCCAAACCTCACCATCATGTTCCGCCACCTGCTGCCGAACGCGATGGTGGCGACGCTGACCTTCCTGCCCTTCCTGCTCTCTGGCTCGATCTCGACGCTCACCTCGCTCGACTATCTCGGCTTCGGCCTGCCGCCGGGCTCGGCCTCGCTCGGCGAATTGCTGAAACAGGCGCAGCGCAACCTCAACGCCCCCTGGCTCGGCATCTCCGGCTTCATCGTGATCTCGCTGATGCTGTCGCTGCTGGTCTTCATCGGCGAGGCGACGCGTGACGCCTTCGATCCGCGCAAGACGTTCAAATGAGCCAAGCCCTGCTTTCCGTCCAAGACCTGAGCGTCGCCTTCGCGCAAGGCGGCAAGCAGGCGATCGCTGTCGATCACATCTCATTCGACATCGCCAAGGGCGAGACGCTGGCCCTGGTGGGCGAATCCGGCTCGGGCAAATCGGTCTCGGCGCTGTCGGTGCTGAAGCTCCTGCCCTATCCGGCAGCCAGCCATCCGTCGGGTAGAATCCTGTTCAGCGGGGCCAACCTGCTCGCCATGGACGAGAAGGCGTTGCGCGGCGTGCGCGGCAACAAGATCACCATGATCTTCCAGGAGCCGATGACCTCGCTCAACCCGCTGCACACGATCGAGCAGCAGATCGTCGAGGTGCTGCAATTGCATCAGGGCCTGCGCGATCAAGCCGCCCGCGCGCGCACGCTGGAACTGCTCACCGAGGTCGGCATCCGCGATCCGCAGAAACGCCTCGACGCCTATCCGCACCAGCTCTCCGGCGGCCAGCGCCAGCGCGTCATGATCGCCATGGCTCTGGCCAACGAGCCGGAGCTTTTGATCGCCGACGAGCCGACGACCGCGCTCGACGTTACCGTGCAGGCGCAGATCCTGGAATTGCTGGCGGAGCTCAAAGCCCGCAAGGGCATGTCGCTGCTGTTCATCACGCATGATCTCGGCATCGTGCGCAGGATCGCCGACCGCGTCTGCGTCATGACCAAGGGCAAGATCGTGGAGAGCGGCCCGACCAGGGAAATCTTCGCCAATCCGCGGCATGACTATACAAAGCATCTGCTCGCGGCCGAGCCGAAGGGCAAGCCACCCACAACCGACCCGGGCGCCAAATCCGTCATGACCGGCAAGGACATCAAAGTCTGGTTCCCGATCAAGAAAGGCTTCTTCCGGACCACGGTCGACCATGTGAAGGCCGTGGACGGCATCGACGTCACGGTGCGGGCCGGCCAGACCCTTGGCGTCGTCGGCGAATCCGGCTCGGGCAAGACGACGCTGGGCCTAGCGCTCGCGCGGATGATCTCCTCGACCGGTACGATCAATTTCAACGGACGCGACATCAACCAGCTCTCCTTCGGCGCCATGCGGCCGCTGCGGCGCGAATTGCAGATCGTCTTCCAGGATCCGTTCGGATCGCTCAGCCCGCGCCTGTCGATTTCGGAGATCATCGAGGAAGGACTGAAGATCCACGAGCCGAAGCTCTCGGCCGACCAGCGCGACGACAAGGTGGTCGCCGTGCTGAAAGAGGTCGGCCTCGATCCCGAAACGCGCCACCGCTATCCGCATGAATTCTCCGGCGGCCAGCGCCAGCGCGTCGCCATCGCCCGCGCCATGGTGCTCAACCCGCGCTTCGTCATGCTCGACGAGCCGACCTCCGCGCTCGACATGAGCGTGCAGGCGCAGGTGGTCGACCTTTTGCGCAGCCTGCAGGCCAAGCACAATCTCGCTTACCTCTTCATCAGCCACGACCTCAAGGTCGTCCGAGCCCTTGCCAATGATGTCATCGTCATGCGCAATGGCCGGATCGTCGAGGCGGGACCTTCCGAGCAGATTTTCAGCAGCCCGCAAACCGATTATACGCGGGCGCTGATGGCGGCGGCCTTCAAGATCGAGACCGCGCCGACCGGCGTGGTCAGCGAGTAGCCGGATCCGCACCGGCGAAACAGGGAAGAAAAATCCGAGAATGGAAAAAGGCAAAATCCTGCTTGCCCTCACGGGCATCCACCCGCAGCGCTGGCACGAGCTGCTGTCGGCCGAGCGCGAGGTCGTGCTGGAGCCGAACGGCGCCGACGATCCTTCGATCACCTATGCGGTGGTGTGGAAGCAGAAGCCCAACCTTCTCAAGTCGCTGCCCAATCTGCGCGCCATCTTCTCCATTGGCGCCGGCGTCGACCACATCTTTGCCGATCCCGGCCTGCCCGACGTTCCGATCGTCAAGGTCGTCGCCGACAATCTTACCCAGCACATGGTCGAATATGTAGTCTGGCGCGTGCTCGACCACCATCGGCAGGCCTCGCTTTACCGGGCCCAGCAGCAAAAGAAGATCTGGCACGAGCCGCCGCAACGGGTGGCGGGCGACGTCTCCGTCGGCATCATGGGGCTTGGCAGTCTTGGCCGCGCCGCGGCTTCGGCGTTGTTGTCGCTCGGTTTCGCCGTCAACGGATGGTCGCGCAGCGAGCGGGGGATGAAGGGCGTTTCGACCTATGCCGGCGAGGCGGGGCTGATCCCCTTCCTCAATGCCACTGACATCCTGGTTGTGCTCTTGCCGCTCACGCCGCAGACCCAAGGCATCGTCAATTACGGACTGCTCAAGGAATTGCGCCGGCGCAACGGGCTTGGCGGCGCGGTGCTGATCAATGCCGGGCGCGGACCGCTGCAGAAGGACGCCGACATTTTGCGCGCGCTGGACGACGGCACGCTGAAGGAAGCGAGCCTCGACGTGTTCGAGGTCGAACCGCTGCCGAAGACCAGCCCGCTGTGGAGCCATCCGAAAGTGTTCGTCACGCCGCATGCGGCGGCGACGTCGGACCCGGCGCATCTGGTGCCGATCATGCTTCGCCAGATGGCCGCCTTCGAGCGCGGCGAGAAGCTCGAGAACCTGGTCGACCGCAAGGCGGGGTATTAATCGGGAGTCAGACCCCAGTCGCGGAAGCGCTGCTTGATCGCCCGCAGCGAAGACAGCTGCAGCTTCGGCAGATCGAGCGCGTCGAACATCGCCCGGTATTTCCTGCGGTTTCGCGGCGTGGTGACGGCGATGTGGTGGATCATGTCCCATTTGATGCTGTCGCGCCCGCCTTCCAGAGCGCCGAGTCTGTCCTTCTCGAACAGCGTTCGCCTTAAATAGCGCAGAAGACTCGCGGCCGTGGAGCTATCCAGCAGAATCAAGCCTGTCGCCCGCCGAAGTCGCTGCGGCATGCAAACCGAATAGTTCCCGTCCGTCACCCAGCGCTCGCCGGCTATCGCGGCATCGTGCAGAGCAATGAATTCGGCCCTCGGACGCTGCTCCCAATCCGTATTGGGCAGATGAAAGAGCTGATCGAGGTGAACGGCTTCCAGGCCGCGCTTGCGCGCTATCGCGTCGGCAAGGGTGGACTTGCCGCTATTGGACGGGCCTAGGATGCAGATGCGGTCGCCAAGGTCTGAGAGGTTCATCGGGCGGTCTTTCAAGCGCGATCAAACGCTCGCCGGTCCATCCGAGCGTCAAACGGGGCTCAGGAAGGTTTCGAACCGGGCAGCCCGAGCGTCTCCTTCTTCTTCGGCTTGCCGCAGTCGCGGCGTTCGATCGAGCGGTTCATGGCGTCGATCTCGCCGCTCGCCTTGTTGCTGGCGCGCTGCGCCTTGGAGCGCACATCCGGCAGGAACGGGCCGAAGCCCATGGCCGGATTGGAGAAGCCCGGCTTGGCGGTGACGGGCAGATTGTTCTGCCGCGCCAGTTGATTGCGCTGCGCCAGCAACTGATCGCAAGGCACATCGTCGTATTGCAATGAGGATTGGACATCCTCGTCCTGACGCTCGGCCATCGACGTGCCGCCGACACAGCCGGAGACCGTCAGGCAAGACGCCAACGCAACCATGATCCAGCGCATGGATATCTCCCTAGGGCAATTCCAGGAAAAGTGCGTCGTGGTTTTCCGTCCGGAATTGCGCAAAAACAAAGACTCGGTATCCGCCCCGCGCAACCCCGACCATGCCATTCGGGCTTTTTCGCAGCAAGGTCGACCTCATGCCGTTGCCGGATTCCCCAGCTCGGCGGCTGCAGCGGGAAACCCAGCCACAATAGCCAGGCCCTCGACCGGATCCCGCCGGTCGTGCCGGATAACCGTGCTTTCCAGCGACAGGACTGCAAGCCCGTTGGCGCGAAGCACGCGCCGCGCATAGGCCTCGGAATGGGCATAGCGCCGTGACGGCAAAAGGGCGAAATCGCCGCCGCCGGCAAGCGTCTCGAGCGAAAAGGCGAACAGGCCGCCATCGGCAAGTATGTTCCCGACCGCGCCGACAATGCGTTCGAGCGCGCCCAGATAGATGAACACGTCGGCCGCGACCACGAGGTCGGCCTTGGCGCCTGTGTAAGAGAAATGCTGGAGGTCGGCCTTGGCCAGCCGGTCGTAGATGCCCTTGGCCTTCGCCTTCCTCAGCATGCCGGCCGAGATGTCGTAGCCCTCCAGTCGGTCGGCGAACGGGCGCAGCCTCTCGCCCATCAGGCCGGTGCCGCAGCCGAAGTCGAGGGCCAACCGGAACCGGCCGGGCCGTGCCTTGCTTATGGCGCGCCAGAGAAAATCCGGCAGCCCATAACCGAGCTTCCCGACAAGCGAGTCCTCGAAACTGTCGGCGTAGTGATCGAACAAGGTCTCGACAAAAGCGCTGGGCGGCGCCTCGGCGGCGGGCGCCTTGCCGATCAGTTGAAGCTTCAGCGCGGCGCCAAGGCGGTCCGCGGGCTCGAGCTTCAGCGCCATGGCCCAGGCCTGCACGGCCTGGTCGAGCAGGCCTGCCGCCTCCTGCATCTCGCCGAGGCGAAACCAGCCCGCCGCCCATTGCGGCGCCAGTTCCAGCGCGCCAAGCAAAAGTTCGGCCGCCTGCGCCGGCTCGCCAGAGGCGAGCAGCATCTCGGCGAAATCGGCGCGGCGATCGGCGTTCAAATCGCCCGACGAGGCCTGGAGCGGTTTCATCTTTTGAAGAATCCCACCGGCGAGGCGGGGCCGGCAAGGGGCTGTAGGACGAGTCAGCAGTCTCTTGCAACAGGCTTCCCGCGCGGAATTTAGCCACTATGTTCAAAGCCATGCGCGCCAGCGACCTGCTCAAGCCCCGGCCGGAGGGCCTCTACTGCCCGCCCGGCGATTTCTTCATCGATCCGGTGCGGCCCGTCGGGCGGGCGCTGATCACGCATGGCCATTCCGACCATGCGCGCTCCGGCCACCGCTCGGTGCTGGCCACGCAAGAGACGCTCGACATCATGGGGCTGCGTTACGGCGAGGATTTCGCCGGGACCACGCAGGCGGCTGCTTTCGGTCAGACGATCGACATCAACGGCGTCGCCGTCACCTTCCATCCGGCCGGGCATGTGCTGGGCTCGGCGCAGATCTGCGTCGAGCACGGGGGCATGCGCATCGTCGCCTCCGGCGACTACAAGCGGCAGAAGGACGCCACCTGCCTGCCGTTCGAGCCTATCCCATGCGATGTCTTCATCACCGAAGCAACCTTCGGCCTGCCGGTGTTTCGCCATCCGCCGGACCAGGACGAGATCGCGCGCGTGCTCAAATCGGCGGCGCAATTTCCCGAACGCTCGCATCTGATCGGCGCCTATGCGCTCGGCAAGGCGCAGCGCGTGATGCGGCTGTTGCGCCACGCCGGCTACGACAGGCCGATCTATATCCATGGCGCGCTGGCCAAGCTCAGCGAATATTATCAGAGCCAAGGCATCGATCTCGGCAAGCTCGAGCCGGGGACGGTGGAAAGCCGCGGCAAGGCCGATTTCGCCGGCGCGATCGTCGTCGGCCCGCCATCGGCCTTCGCCGATCGCTGGGCGCGGCGTTTCCCGGATCCGATCTCCTGCTTCGCCTCGGGCTGGATGCGCATCCGCCAGCGCGCCAAGCAGGGCGGGGTCGAGCTGCCGCTGATCATTTCCGACCACGCCGATTGGGACGAGCTGATCATCACGATCAAGGAAACCGGCGCGGAGGAAATCTGGGTCACGCATGGCCGCGAGGAGGCGCTGGTGCGCTGGTGCGAGCTGGAGGGCATCGCGGCGCGGCCGCTGCATCTCGTAGGGTATGAGGATGAGGGCGATTGATGGCGTACGCGCATAAGAAAATCGCCACCGCCGCGATCCTTCACACCCCCCTTTGGCCTGCCGGCCATCTCCCCCGCAAGGGGGGAGATCGGATGTCGCGACGGCCTTCGCCAATTTCCAACGTCGCGGGAGATGCGACAGCACCGAAGCTGCCAATCTCCCCCCTTGCGGGGGAGATGTCCGGCAGGACAGAGGGGGGTGCCTCGCGCCGGCCTTCGTCATTGGCGTGCCGCCCATGAACCGCTTCGCCGAGCTCCTCGACCGCCTTGTGCTGACGCCGTCGCGCAACGGCAAGCTGACGCTGCTGACTGATTATTTCCGCAGCGTCGAGGATCCCGATCGCGGTCTGGCGCTCGCCGCCATCACCGGCGATCTCTCGATCGCGGCGGTGAAGCCGGCGATGCTGCGCGCGCTGGTGGTCGAGCGCATGGATCCGGTGCTGTTCGGCTATTCCTACGACTATGTCGGCGACCTCGCCGAGACCGTGTCGCTGGTCTGGCCGCAACCACAAGGGCACATCCCCAATCATGTGCCGACGCTTGCCGAGGTGGTCGGCAGACTGCAGGCGGCGAGCCGCTCCGACGGGCCGAAGGTTCTGTCACGGCTGCTCGACGACGCCAGCATCTCGGCGCGCTTCGCCATCATCAAGCTGGTCACCGGGGGCTTGCGCATCGGCGTGTCGGCGCGGCTCGCCAAGCAGGCGCTGGCCGACCTTGGCCAAGTCGACGTCGCTGAGATCGAGGAGCTCTGGCACGGGCTGGCGCCGCCTTACACCGAGCTGTTCGCTTGGCTCGAGGGCCGGGCGGAAAAGCCGACGAGCGCCGCGCTGGCGCTGTTCCGTCCGGTGATGCTGTCCAATGCCGTCGACGACGGCGACCTCGAAAAGCTCGATCCGGCCGATTATGCGGCGGAATGGAAGTGGGACGGCATACGCGTGCAGGCGGTGTGCGAAGGCGGTGTGCGCCGGCTTTATTCGCGCACCGGCGACGACGTGTCGGGCGCCTTCCCGGACCTTGCCGCCGCGATGAATTTCGAGGCGGCGCTGGACGGCGAGCTTTTGGTCGGCGACCCGCGCGAGGCGACCGGAACCTTCTCCGACCTGCAGCAGCGACTAAACCGCAAGAGCGTGTCGCCAAAGATCCAGCAGCAATATCCGGCCTTCATGCGCTGCTACGACGCGCTGCAGATCGACGGCGAGGACCTGCGCGCGCTGCCTTTCGCCGAGCGCCGCAAGCGGCTCGAGGCTTTCGTCAAAACCCTCGACCCGAGCCGCTTCGATCTCTCGCCGCTGGTCGCGTTTTCCGATTGGGAGACGCTGGAGCGGCTGCGCCAGGCGCCGCCGCATCCGATCATCGAAGGGGTGATGCTGAAGCGCTGGGATTCGCCGTATCTTGCAGGCCGGCCGAAAGGCCCGTGGTTCAAGTGGAAGCGCGACCCGCACACCATCGACGCGGTGCTGATGTATGCGCAGCGCGGCCATGGCAAGCGTTCGAGCTTTTATTCCGACTACACGTTCGGCGTCTGGTCCGGTCCGGAGGGCTCGGAAGAGCTGGTGCCGGTCGGCAAGGCCTATTTCGGCTTCACCGACGAGGAGCTGAGAGAAATCGACAAATATGTGCGCGACAACACGATCGAGCGTTTCGGGCCCGTGCGCTCGGTGCGCGCCGACCGCAGGAACGGCCTGGTGCTGGAGGTGGCGTTCGAAGGCCTCAACCGCTCGACCCGCCACAAATCGGGCGTCGCGATGCGCTTTCCCCGCATCTCACGGCTGCGCTGGGACAAGCCGGCGGCGGAAGCCGACCGCATCGAGACGCTGCAGGCATTGCTGGATAGCTAAAGATCGAGCGCCGGCGCTTCATCCCACCCGGCGCTTCGCGCCGACCTTCCCCACGCCGAAGGCGCGGGTGGGGTGCAGCGCCTGCGTTGGCGGATAGAGCGGCGCGATCACTGCGCTATCGAGACGCGTATCTCGTAGATATCCACCGACTTGCCCTTCTGGTCGAAATCGGAATTGACGGCGATCGTGCCGGCGGCGCCCGGATGCTTGTTCGGGAACTGCACGTCGAACAGATATTCGTTGCGCTCGTGGCCGACCGCGTAGCGCTTGCGGCCGCAATCGCCGAGATCGCCGAAATTGCAGTCGATCGAGATCTGCGTCTCCTTGCCTTCTTCCGAACGCGCGACGATGTCGAACATGGCATGCTTGCCCGCAAGCTTCTCCAGCACGCCCTGACCGACATCGAAGGCGATGGCCGAACCGGACGCGCCCGAGCGGATGCGCAGGAACTGGCCGGTGTCGTCCTTCATCACCTCGGCGGCGGCGTCGGACGGCGCGCTGACATGGGTCGGGTCGGCGGGCGAGAAGACGTTGATCCAGTTCTTCGACTGGTCGGCTTCGCCCGGTTTCTGCGGCGAGCCTGGCTCGGTCGGCTGCGAGGAGTCCTCGTCGTCCAGCGCCGGCGCCGGCTCCGGCGGGCCGGTGTTGAGCTCGGCCGCCGTCTTGAAGACACCGGTCTGCTTGGCGAAGTAGAGGCCGATGCCGGCGGCCGCGAGCAATGTCGCGACGACGAAGATCGCGGTGAGCGGCAAGCGCCGGCCCCTGATGCGCCGCTCGTCGCGGTCGGGCGCGACCTGCGCGCCGTTGCCGATGGGAGCACCCGGCGAATCATCGAGCGAGGGCGCATCGGGAAGCGCTGTCTCATCCGGCATGATGTCGGGCACGCGCGGCAGCACACGCGCACGCGGCCGGTCCGACGCATCGGGCTGGACCGGGCCGTCGACGGTGATCGAGGGCGAGGGCGCGGTTTGCGACGGCGGCAGCGGCGCGTCGACAGACGGCGCGGCCGATTCGGACGGCGCTTCGACGCGGGGGTCCGGTGCGCCATTGCCGGCGGGCGCTACGTTTTCCGGCGGCAGCGTCACCTCTGGCACGGCCGGCAGGAACTCCGATTCGATCTCGGTGATCTTGGCCTGGACTGCCTTGCGGCGGCTGATGGCGGCCTCGACCGTGACGTTCGGATTGGCCTGCAGGACGCGGTCGAGCGCGGCAAAGGCGGATCGATAGACCCTCTCGCGGAACGCCCGGTCCTCGGCATTGCCTTTCTCGAAGGCATTGCGGATCGCTTTCTCGATGGGGTCCAAGCGAGCTCCCTCTGCGCGTTCGCTCCCGGTTGTCTGGTCGTCAGCCGCAGACGACCGATCGATCAACGGCGAGCGGCTGCCTTGCCGGCCAAAGCCATTTCGGCATTTTTTGTTGAAGAATCAACATTTTTCGTCACCGCGGCTGCAGCCGCGCCGGCCAGCCGGATGCGAAGGACCGCTTACCCGCACGCCGCCGCGGGCCGCGCCGGCGCCCATCGCGCGGTAACCGTAGATCGGAATTGCCGCCGGCGAGGCCGGAAATTCACCGCTGCCCATCTTGAATTAGCGAGCGGTTGAGTCTATCACCCAGCCCATTCTGGAAGCCTGACGCTTCCCGGGCCGCTTTAGCTCAGTTGGTAGAGCACATCATTCGTAATGATGGGGTCGCGTGTTCGAGTCACGCAAGCGGCACCAAATTTCCAATAACTTAGCCGATCGCCTCGCCGGATTTGTACAGAAACCGCACAGAAACACCTGATGCCGAAGGCTGTAGACCTGAGCGACCGCGAACTTCACCGTCTGATCAGCTAACTTTCTCCCTGCTCGCCTAGACCGTGCTTCGGAATTTCCTTTAGCCCTAACATTTGTAGGCGCGACCAGTTCGGCCGTGTGCACATGATAGGGCGCTCGGTCCTGGCGGGGCCGAGCCCAACCACCTTCACCCGCTGGCTTCGGCCGGCGGGTTTTTTCATTCTGTCACAGCTCGGCGACAACCGTCTGGGCATTCCAGTCAATGGACTTCGGTCGTATGTACTTTAAGACTGTGGCCCGAGTGCGGAACAAATACCACAAAGTTCTCTTTTCTTCCGAGTGAGAACTCAAGAAAAGGAGAAAAGCCATGTCTGACGGCCCTACAGTCGTAAACTCTGGTGGTGGCGGAACAGCCGTTGCGATAATCCTTGGCATCATCGCAGTTGTTGCCCTACTATTCTTCACGGGGGTGATAAACATAAATGGGGGCGGAGGTAAGGATGTGAACGTTAGCGTGAACACGCCCAAGGTTGAGGCGCCGTCCGCACCGTCCGTCTCCAAGCCCGCCGCTCCCGCCAAACCGGCACCGGCACCTGCTAACGGGGGCTAGGGCGGATCTTCCTCACAGGCTCCGGCGAAATGCTGGGCCTGTGAGGTCCAGCGGTTCACGTCCCGCGATTCGCCGGTCCCCGCCATCTCTGCCCAGGCGCATTAGCGGAGGCCGAGCGCTTGAGCGGTCTGCCGTGAACCATGGGCCATCGGCGGATGACAAAAAGTCACCAGCGGGGGCAACCTGCCCCAACGGAATAAGGGGCTATATCTTTGGTCCTTTCGGACCAATGCGTTCGGCAGGATGGACCTCGGTCGATTGTGGGCTGGCGGGCAAATCAGACAGTCTCGCGATCGCACCGGCTGATAACCCCAAGCCCCCCGCCCTATCGGTCGGTGCATGCCCGGCTTGCGGACCTCAAAATCCTAACCACAAAAGCGAGCCGGGCTTCCATCCGCGTGCCCGTGCCGTGACGCAATTTGTCGGAAATGCAATGAGGAGTTGGACGGTCTATCACGTCGGTTTCAGAGCAGGGGGCAGCAGACAGCTTCTAACTGAAATCGGAAGCGTTGAAGCAGACAATCTTTTGGCGGCGGTGATGAAGGCACAGGCATTGTGGCCCGATGAAAGGTCCATGACCGTCCGCCCGGCCGCAGAAGACAGCCAATCGGCACAGCCGCCGGCCCCACGGCGCGACACCGATTGAACCCAAGGAGCGATCGGGTCGCTCGCTTCGGCTCCAAAGCCTCGACATGATCTGGCCACGCCTACGGTGCTACCTGGCGTGTTTCACAAGCGGCATCATTCTCACGCCTTCCTCCTGCACCACGTGATCGGCGCATCTCGGCCATTGTCGGGAACAGCTGTTGGTGGGAAACTCCCTTTGTCAGCATGGGAGGTCGAAATGCCCAATAGTTTCAAGACCGGAGACGTCGTCAGGCTGAAGTCCGGAGGCCCCGAAATGACTGTCAGCGACGGGGCGGCTTCCGGCACGTATCTGTGCCACTGGTTCAACCGCGAGGGCGACGTCTGGACGCCGCAACATGCAGGTTTCAAGCAGGACCAGCTGGTGGCGGTCGACCAGCCGAGATAGCCGTCGCCCTCCTGTCCTTAGCAATCCTTCGATCCGGCTGCGCCGGATCCGGTAGGTTGGTGTCCGGTCGAAAAAGACCGACGGATTTTGCTCTGTCTCGCGTTCAACGGCTGAAGCGTGGCCGCCAATGGCCGCGCCCAACCGGAGACGAGAGCATGATGCGCCCCACCATATTCGTCGTTGCCCTTGGCCTGCAGACCGCGGCCGCGGTCGCCCAGACAACGACGCCGCTCCCTGCCCCGGCCCAGACGGCGCCGAGCAGCCCGGCTCCGGCCGGCAAGTCTGACCAACCCAAATCCGGCCTGACGCTGGAAAAGTTCGAGGCGCGCCGGGAAAGGGCGTTCATGCGGGCCGACACAGACAATGACGGCAAGGTCAGCCTCACCGAATGGACCGCTTTCCAGACCGCGCGCAAGGCCAAGGGCGATCCGGCCAAATCCTTCGCGCGCATCGACGCCAACAAGGACGGTTTCGTCGACAGGGGCGAGCTCGACGCCTTTCTCGCCGAGCGCTTCGCCAGGCTCGACAAGAATAGCGACGGCGTGCTCGGCGCCGACGAGAGGCCGGGCCATAAAACCGCTCCCAATCAGGAGCAATGACCAAGAGGCTATGCCGCACAATGACAGCCGCGAGCGCCCGACGTGATGGGCGCCGATCCGGACGAGGAACTGGTACGCCGCATCGGCACCGGCGACACCGCCGCGGTGCAGGCGATGGTGGCGCGCAAGCTGCCGCGCATCCTGGCCCTGGCCGCCAGGATGCTTGGCGACCCGGCGGAAGCAGAGGACGTCGCCCAGGAGACTTTCGTGCGCATCTGGCGCCATGCCTCGGGCTGGCGCCAGGGGCACGCACGCTTCGACACCTGGATTCACCGCGTCGCGCTCAACCTCTGCTACGACCGGCTGCGGCGCCGGCGCGAATGGACGACGGACGAGCTGCCGGAGGTGGCGGACGAGGCGCCGCTTCCCGATGTCATGCCGGGCGACGAAGAACGCAGGGTCAACCAAGCGCTGCAGCGGATCGCGCCACGCCAGCGCGAGGCCATCGTGCTGGTGTATTATCAGGAGCTGTCCAACATCGAGGCCGCCGGCGCCATGCAGGTCAGCGTCGATGCGCTGGAAAGCCTGCTCGCGCGAGGCCGGCGCTCCTTGCATGCCATGCTCATTGGAGACGATGGCGATGACTGAGACAGCAAAGGCATTGCCGGCGTTGCGGGCAAGGACGTGGGGGGCCAGGTCGGGATGGCGGAAGGGGGAACGGGATGGCTGAGAAGAGAACGAAGGGGCGGATGGATGCCGGGCGCTTCGCTGCGCTGGCAGATGCCTATGGCGGCGCCTTGCACCGCTGGCCGCCGGGCGAACAGGCAGCCGCGATGCTGTTTGCCGACACCAACGAGGGCCGAGCTATCCTGGCGCGCGCCGGCAGGCTCGACGCCATGCTCGATCGGCATCGGGTCGAAGCACCCAGCCCGGCGCTCCATCGCGCCATTGTCGCCCGGGCAGCGGCCGAGGTCAGGCAGAGCCGCCGCCGACAGTTCTGGTGGCTGGGCTTCGGGCTTGCGTGTGTCGGGCTGGCCGGCGCCGCGGCCGGCCTGGCGCTGGTGACCGTCGTCAACCCGGATATGCAGCCCGACCACTATGTGATGGATGCCAATGCGACGTCGTTCGGCGATGCCGGTCCCGACGCCGATCCTTACGAAGAAGATCTATGAACCCCCGTCTTGTCGCGGCATCGCTGGTGCTGAATGTTTTTCTGATCGGCGCGGTGGCCGGCGGCGCCGGCTGGCTGATCGGCAAGTCCAATCCGGGCTATTCGCTGGAATCGGCCGGCGGTAGGTTGCCTGCCGCCGACCGCAAGGTCTTCCGCCAGGCGTTACGCGAGGTGCGCCGGGAGTCGCGGGACGTGATCCTCGACGGACAGGCCGCGCGGCGCGAGGCGGCAAACCTTCTGCAACAGCCGGCTCTCGACACCAACGCGCTTGCCGCCGCCCTGGAGCGCGCGCGCAATGCCGATGTCACCGTGCGCACCCGGATCGAGCAACGCATCATCGAATTCGCCGCATCGGGCTCGCCGGAGGACCGCCGGCTGCTGGCGGACGCCTTGTTGCGACGCGCCGGCCGGCAGCCGCCGCCTGCAAAAAAATCGCCATAGGCGGCGACGGAAACGGCGAGCACGCTCCGTTCAAGGGAAGAGGGACAGGCCTGCGACCGCCTTTGGCGGCGGCAGGTTCTCTTCAACCTCGAAACTCTCGGGAGTATCGCATGAACAGTCTGGCAAAATATTCGATCGCGGCTGCCCTCGCCCTCGGCGGAACGGCCGCCGCAAGCGCCGCCTCGGCGATGCCGATCGCACCGGTTGCGCCCTCACCGGCGCTTGTCGAGCACGTCGCCTGGGGCTGCGGTCCGGGCTGGCATCCCAACCACTGGGGCCGCTGCGTGCCCAATCGCCGCGTGATCTATCCCGGCTATTACTACTGGGGCGGACCGCGCGTCTATATCGGCCCCGTCTGGCATCCCTACCATCGCTGGCACCACTGGCGCCGCTGGTAACAACCCTTCGCGATGCCGGTGCTGCGGCCGGCATCGTGAGTATCCCCGATGATCCATGAAACCGACGCGATCTGCGCCGGGTTCAACGGAGGCTTCGTTGGCCGCAACGTTTGCAAATTCCGTCTCGCCGAACCCCGCCCTGGTGACGCTCAACCGCTTCGGCCTCGGCGCGAAACCCGGCGACGAGTTTGGCAAGATCGCCGCCGATCCGCGCGGCTACCTCGAGGCCGAGCTCAAGCAGCAGGACATCGCGCTCATTTCCCCCGACGACCCACGGAATGCCGGGTTGCTGGACAGCACTGCGGCGATCCAGGCCAGCATGGCGGCAGCCATGGAGCGCAAGGCGGCGCGCGCCGAGGCGGCGGCCGCCGCTATGCAGCCGATGGCAACGGATGATCCAGCCGGCCCGGCCATGGCAAAAGCCAAACCCGCGGTGCCGCGTGTCGAGGCCGATATCTATCGCGACGAAGCGCAGGCCCGGTTCGACAAGGCGCTCACTGCGGCGCCCGGCTTCGTGGAGCGCCTGGTCGGCTTCTGGTCGAACCATTTCTGCGTTTCCGTCGCCAAGGCACCCGTCGTGCGGGCATGCGCCGGCGCCTTCGAGCGCGAGGCGATCCGCCCCTTCGTGCTCGGCCGCTTCGCCGACATGCTTTTGGCCGTCGAGCACCATCCGGCCATGCTGTTCTATCTCGACAACCGGCAGTCCATCGGCCCCGATTCCCGCGCCGGCAAGCGACGCGGACGCGGCCTCAACGAGAACCTCGCCCGCGAGATCCTGGAATTGCACACGATGGGCGTCGGCAGCGGCTATGCCCAGGCCGACGTCACCAGTTTCGCGAACATGCTGACCGGCTGGACGATGGCCGGCCGCGAGGGGCGGCTGGGCGAGCCGGGAAGCTTCGTCTTCAACGCCAATGCGCATCAGCCGGGCCAGGCGGTGCTGCTCGGCAAGACCTATCCCGATGGCGGCATGGGCCAGGCGGAGGCCGCGCTCAACGACATTGCCCGCCACCCGGCCACCGCGCGGCACATCGCCAGCAAGCTTGCCCGCCATTTCATCGCGGACGATCCGCCCGAAGCGGCGGTCGCCCGCCTGGCCACGGTCTTCACCAAGACCGACGGCGACCTGCGAGCGATCGCGTTGGCGCTGGTCGACATGCCAGAAGCCTGGTCGACGCCGCTCACGAAGCTGCGCTCGCCACTAGACTATGTCGTGGCGTTGCGCCGGGCGGTGGGCACCACCGCCGGCAACGAACCGCAACGATCGCTTCGCTGGCTGAGCGTGCTCGGCGAACCGCTGTGGCGACCGCCGGGGCCGAACGGCTTTCCCGACCGGACGGACGCATGGGTTTCCGCCGAGGGCCTCAAGACGCGGCTGGACATTGCGTGGCAGGCGGCGAAGCAGGCGGACGATATCGGCGATCCCGACGAGATGCTCGCGTCGCTGATCGGCACATCCGTCTCGGCCGAGACGCGGCAGGCGATTTCGCGCGCGGAGTCCCGGCAGCAGGGCCTGGCGTTGCTGTTGATGGCGCCGGAATTCCAGCGCCGGTAGCAGAAGTGGAGATGCAGCCATGAGCCTTCTTTGCGAAACCCCCAGCCTTTCCCGCCGCGCGGTGCTGATGAGCGGCGGCGCGCTGTTTGCCTGGGCCTATCTGCCGCGCTTCGCGCGCGCAGCCGACAAGCGCGACCCGCGCCTGATCGTCGTCGTGCTGCGCGGCGCGCTGGACGGGCTGTCGACGGTCGGGCCGGTTGGCGATCCAAACTATGCCGGCCTGCATGGCGACATCGCGCTTTCGCTCTCAGGCGCCAACCCGGCATTGCCGCTTGACGGTTTCTTCGCCGTCAACCCGGCAATGCCGGTGTTTGCGCGCCTGTTCAAGGCGGGCCAGGCGGCGGTCGTTCATGCGGCCGCGACCGGCTACCGCGACCGCTCGCATTTCGATGGCCAGGACGTGCTGGAAACCGGCCTGCCGGGCCCCGGCAACGCCACCACCGGCTGGCTCAACCGGGCTTTAGCCAGCCTGCCGGCGGGCGAGCGCGTGGCGAGGCTCGGCGGGCTGGCGGTCGGGCCGTCGACGCCGCTGGTGATCCGTGGCGCCGCGCCCGTGCTCGGCTGGGCACCGCAGGCGCTGCCGACGCCCGGCGATGCGCTGGCGGAGCGTGTGCTCGATCTCTACAACCATCGCGATCCTGCGCTGGCGGCCGCGCTTCAGAAAGGGCTCGACGCCGACCGCATGGCGCTGGGCGACCAGCTCGACGGCAAGACGATGAAGCCGAAGGGCGGCCTCGACAATGCCGGCGGCATGCGGCAGTCGGCGCAAGGCGCGGCGCGGCTGATGGCTGCCGACGACGGACCGCGCATCGCGGCGCTCGCCTTCGACGGCTGGGACACCCATGTCAACGAAGGCGGCGCCACAGGGAGGCTCGCCAATCTGCTCGGCGGCCTCGACGGGGCGTTCGAGGAGCTCGAGAAAGGGCTTGGCGAGCGTTGGCGCGACACCGCGGTCGTCGCCATCACCGAGTTCGGCCGCACGGCGCGCATCAACGGCACGGTCGGCACCGACCATGGCACCGGCACGGTGGTGCTGCTCGCCGGCGGCGCGATCAAGGGCGGCCGCGTCATCGCCGACTGGCCGGGACTGAAGCCGGCGCAGCTCCACGAACAGCGCGACCTGGCGCCGACCAGCGATGTGCGCGCGGTGCTGAAGGGGCTGCTGGCCGACCAGTTCGGGCTGTCGCCGGCGGTGCTTGGCGACAAGGTGTTTCCGGAGTCGGCGGCGGTGAGGCCGATGCGGGATTTAGTGGCGTGAGCCGTGAGTTTGCCGGTCAGCGCGGGCATCGACCGCGATCCTCTCGACGGATCACCAGCTCCAATAACCGGGGTGCCAGCGGTGATGCGCCCAGAAGCCGGGATGCCAATGGCGCACCGGCCGGATGAACCGGCGGCCGTTGGGCACGCAATTGCCCCAGCGGTTCACGTGCCGGCCGGGACCGCAGCGCCAGCCGACGGTTTCGATGGGCAGCCGCGCAGCAATAGGCTTGGCCATTGGCATGGCCTGCGAGCCGACACTGGACAGCATCAACGTGCCGGCAGCCATGGCGAGAGGCAGAAAGTATTTTGCGAACATGCGTTGTCTCCGTAAATTTCCCTACCTCCGTGAAACGGAGTACAGGGCCGAATTCCGTCGGAGCGCGATGGATCACATCCTCGTTAGCGGCCAGATCGGCGGCAGCAATCCGGATATCCTCTCAATTCCCTTAGTCCCTCGACATTTCCAAGTTGTTTTGCTTTTTTGTCTGGAGATGGGGGAGAATATGTCTGTTTCCGTTCTTGTTGTTATTGGTGCCGGTGCGGCTGGCTTAGCAGGAATTGTCAGCGCTGCAAAAAAGTCTGCACAGAAGAAACGTCGCGCTTTGCTTTTAGCAAAATATGGCGACGAGGAGATCGCGGATTGGATCATGATCCGGCGAATTTGGCAGGGCATGACCTTTGAGCAATTGATCGATTCCTGGGGAAAGCCAGCGGATATGACCGAGCGGGTCTATAAAACGAAAGTCGCGCACACGTTGAAATACAACCAAACTGGCAAGAACCGCTATAGCGATCGCGTTATAGTAGAGAATGGCATAGTGGTCGGCTGGGATCAGAAATAATCGCCATTTATTTAAGGTGATTCTAGTTGAGCGTCGCCACGGTCTTCAGCGCGCCGTCCAGCATGTCGCCTTTCTCGTCCTTGAGAGCCGCCTCGCGCAGGCGGCGGATCCAGTCGGCGGCGTCCTCCCTGCCCTTGAGCATCGGCAGCGCCGACAGCACGCGATCGAATTTCGACTGGGCGCGGGCGTGGGTGTCGCTGTAGCCCTTGATCAGCCGGCGGCAGTTCAGGATTTCGGTGGCAAGCGCGTAGTCCTGCGGCACATAGCCGAGCGCCAGGCCGTACCAGCGTTCGAGATGTCCTATCTCGACCCTGTGGCGCAGCAGGCGGCGGCGCCAGCGGCGCAGGCCGCCGATGAACCACAGCATGGCGAAGCCGGTGAAACTGTCGGTGCGGATGTGGCGGCCGCGGTTGATGCGGCGATCGAGGAAGGCGGCGAGTTTTGGGCGGCTCTCGATGTAGCTGCCAAGCCCGGCCGGCAGCGTGCCGCAGAACTCCTCGATGCGCGGATGGAAATATTCGGTGACCTGCAGGACCGAGCCTTCCTTGACGCCGACCTCCTTGCGCACCCGCTTGTCTCGCGTCGAGCGTGTCTTCAAATCCGCGACGCGGATCATGTCGTCGTAGCACATGGCGTTGGCGAGATGCTTTGCCGCGGCGATCGACAGCGCGTAGCCGCGCTCCGCATTGTCAAGCGCCACCGCTCTGTCCAGCCGGTCGAGATACTCGCCGCCATAGGCGATGTCCTGGTAATCGACGACCTTCTTCAGCCCGCGCTCGGCCATGTCGCGCACGGGCTCAGGGAGCGAGGCGACGCGAGCGGCAAGCGCCTGCCAGCCCTTGAGCAGGGTTTCCGGGCCGCTGACCCGCCCCGTTGGCCTGGGCTGGGCAACGGCAGGTTCCGCCGCCGCCTTTTCCCCGGCCGGCGCTGCCGCGATCCCGCGCGCGCGGTCGTAGGCCGCGCCGAAGGCGGCGAGGCTCGGCTTGACGCCACGGCCGCCGGCGCCGATCGCCTGCTCGTAAGTCTCGCGGGTGAAGGGCAGCGCGTCGGAACCGGCCAGCGCGCCGAGCAGGCTGGCCGAGATCATCGTGCCATTCTCGGCGGCGATCTTTTCCATGTCGAAGGCGATGAAGCGCCTGGCCGCAGCCTGCGCCGTCGCGTGCACTTTTTCCGATGAGGCGCGGCCGTCGCCCGGCTCGATCTTTTCCGAGACGGCGGCGATCCGGTGCGAGGACGCAATCAGCGTCGTGCGCTCGGGCGTGACGAAACCGCGGATGATGGCGCGGCCGGCTTCCATCAGCTCGGCCGCGATCAATATGTCGACATCGCCCTGCGACGGCGACAGCGCGAAGACCGGCAGCCGGCCGGTGTCGCGGGCCATCTCGATATAATAGATCGTGGCGCCGGTGCGCTGCGCGACGCCGGCCACGGAGGTCGATTGGGCGATATAGCCGTTGCGCTCGGCGACGTCGGTGATCCAGTCGGCGAGCACGCCGCCGCCCTGGCCGCCGACGGCGAGCACGGCGAGTTTTATCACCCGCTCGTCGTCAGAGGCGCCCGCCTTCGGGCGCAGGGGAGAAGCCTGGTCAAGCATCGGCAAACATCAAGCGGCGGCTCTCCCGGCGGCGCTGCAGAAGGCCGATCGCGGCGCGGCGCGCGCTTTCGAGGAAACGGTCCCAGCGGCCGGGATTGTGGACGACATCGGCGCGGTAGAAGGATGGGCAGAGCACGGCGGCGTCCGCCACCTCGCCACAATTGCCGCAGCCGACGCAGTTCTGATCGATCGAGGCGACCGGATCGTCGCGCAGCGGATCGTCGAGCGACTTCACCGACAGCGACGGGCAGCCGGACAGCCGCATGCAGGCATGGTCGCCCGTGCAGATGTCCTCGTCGACGCCGAATTTCGGCTTGACCACGCGCTCGCCGCCCTTGATCGCCTTGTCGACCAGCGGCTTCTCGCGGCGCTGGCGGTTGAGCATGCACTCGGACGAGGCGACGATAACCTTCGGACCCTTCTCCTCGGTGGTCAGCGCCTCGCGCAGCGCGGCTTGCATCTTGCCGACATCATAGGTGCGGTCGATGTGGCGCAGCCATTTGACGCCCATGCCCTTCACCGCTTCGTCGATCGGATGCTTGGTCGACTTGGTGCGGTTGTTGGCGCGCGAGGACAGGATGTCCTGGCCGCCGGTGGCGGCGGAGTAGAAATTGTCGACTATGACGATGACGCCGTCATTCTTGTTGAACACCGCATTGCCAATCGAGGAGGTCAGGCCGTTGTGCCAGAAGCCGCCGTCGCCGACGAAGGAGATCGAGCGGCGCTTTGCTTCCGGCGAATTGAAGGCGGAAGCCGAGGCCGGTCCCAGCCCGTAGCCCATGGTGGTGGCGCCAAGCTCGAAAGGAGGCATGATCGAGAACAGATGGCAGCCGATATCGGAAGCGATGTGGTGCTTGCCGAGCTCTTGCTCGACAAGCTTGGTCGCGGCGAAAATCGGCCGCTCAGGACAGCCGACGCAGAAGCCCGGCGGACGTCCAGGCACGACATTGATGAGGTCGGCCGTATCGACGCCTTCACCCACCTTGTTCGGAGCCCGGACCTTGCCCGGCAGCAGATGCGGGGCATTGGCGCGCAGGAAGGAGCCGATGCCGTCGAGCATCACCTGGCCGGTATATTCGCCGGCCATCGGCAGATGCTCCTTGCCGACCAGTTTGGTGCCGCGCCCGGCCTTGTGCAGCATCGCGGCAAAGGCCTGCTCGATATAATTGGGCTGGCCTTCCTCGACGACCAGCACCGCCTGCTTGCCCTCGCAGAAGGCGAGGAACTCATCGTCGACCAGCGGGTAGACGGCGTTCAGCACGTAAAGCGGCACGTCGGTCTCGCCATAGGTGTCGGCAAGGCCGAGCCGCTGCAGCGCGCGGATGACGGAATTATACATGCCGCCCTGCATGACGATGCCGACCGAGCCGTGATCCGGCCCGAACATCTCGTTGATCTTGCGGCTCTTGATGAAATCCACCGCCGCCGGCCAGCGCTTGGCGACCTTCTCCTTCTCATGCAGGAAGGAGGCGGGCGGCAGCACGATGCGGCCGGTGTCGCGGCGCGGCGCGGACAGCGCATCGGCGACCGACATCGGCGGGCGCTTGTTGTCCTTGGCGATGAAGTGGCCATGGACGTGACAGCAGCGGATGCGCACCTGCAGCATCACCGGCGTGTTCGACACCTCCGACAGCTCGAATCCGTCCTCGACCGCCTTGACGATCGATGGCAGGTTCGGGCGCGGGTCGAGCAGCCAGACCTGGCTCTTCATGGCGAAGGCATGGCTGCGCTCCTGCATGATCGAGGAGCCCTCGCCATAGTCCTCGCCGACGATGATCAGCGCGCCGCCGGTGACGCCGCCGGAGGCCAGGTTCGCCAGCGCGTCGGAAGCGACGTTGGTGCCGACCGTCGACTTGAAGGTGGCGGCGCCCCGGATCGGATAATGCACGGAGGCGGCCAGCATGGCGGTGGCAGTCGCTTCGGAAGCGCTCGCCTCGAAATGCACGCCGAGCTCGCCCAGAATGTCCTGCGCGTCGGCCAGCACATCCATCAGATGGCTGATCGGCGCGCCCTGGTAGCCGCCGACATAGCCTACGCCGCACTGCAAGAGCGCCTTGGTGATGGCGAGGATGCCCTCGCCGGCGAATTCCTCGCCGGCGCCAAGCCTCAGCTTTTCGACTTCCTTGGCAAAAGACCGTTCGGCCATCTCCGCCTCCTTCCGTTGCCGCCTTCCCGTTGCCTTTGGGCAGGCGGCGCGTGCGTCAAACTCAGATGTCGTGTTTGCGAATGTTCCTGAGCATCTTCTGCAGGATCGCGATCAGCGCGGCGTATTCGGCATCGTCGATACCGTCGAACATGGCTTCGAAAGCGTCATGCATTGCGGGCCAGGCGCGGGTGAACAGCGCCCGCCCGTCATCGGTCAGGAACACATGGCGGATGCGGCTGTCGGTGACGCCCTGCTCGCGCCGCACCAGGCCCTGGCCTTCCAGCGAGTCGAGCGTGCGGCTCAAGGTCGACTGCTCGATGACCGTGTAGACCGAGAGATCGTTGACGGTGACGCCGTCGGCGACTGACAGCACGGCCAGCGTGCGCACCTGCGGGATGGTCAGGCCCTGCTTGCGGAAGTCGTCGCGCAAAGTGGCGTTGTAGCGGCCCATGATGCGGTTCATCAGATAGGGCGCGAATTGCTGCAGGCCGATCTGGCCGAGGGTCGAGATGCGCTGGCGCTTTTCGGCGAGCTTCTGTTCCATCATAGCCTCCCCGCCAGCAGAAAGCCGGAGCCGCCGCCGAGGCCGGCGCCTGGATGGGTCGAGGCGCCGATATGATAGAGGCCCTTGATGCCGGTCTCGTGGTTGCGGCTCGCCTTGAACGGCCGCCACAGGAAGGACTGGTCGATGGTCGACGAGCCGCCATAGGGATCGCCGCCGACAAGGTTGACGTTCAGGGCTTCGAGATCGGCCGGCGAATAGGCGCGGCGCGCGATCACGCTCTCGCGGAAACCGTCGATGTGGTTGGCGAGGATCGCCTCGACCCGGTCGGCATAGGCTTCGCGCAGCGCTTCGGTCCAGCGGCCGTCGGCGGGCGCTTCAAGCTTGCCGGCGGCATCGCCCTTGATGTGGCGCGGCGCCTCCGGCAGTTGCAGCCACAGGATCGCCTTGCCATCGGGGCAGCGCGACGGGTCGAGCGCGTGCGGCTGGCCGACGCAGATGGTCGGCACTTCCGGCAGCAGGCCGCGCACCGCCTCGTTGCAGGCCTTCGACACGCCATCCAAACCCGGCGTCAGATGCAGCAGCGCGACCTTGTCGAGGCCCTCGCCGCGCCAGGCCGGCGGCTTGTCCAGCGCGTAGTGGATCTGGAAATTGCCCTTGCCGTAGCGATAAACGCGCGTCGCTTCGACGTCGCGCTTTGGAGCCGCATCGCCGAGCAGGCGGCTATAGAGCTGCGTCGGCGTAACCGAGCAGATGACGCTCTTCTCGGCGTTCAACGTCTCGCCGGAGGCGAGCCGCACGCCGCCGGCGCGTCCGCCGCTCTGGACGATCGAGGCGACGTCGGCGTTGACGCGGATCTCGCCGCCGCGTTCCCTGATCAGCGCCTCGAAGGCGGCGAGCAGGTTCTTGGCGCCGCCCTTGACGATCGGCGCGCCGGCCGCCTCCAGCGCGAAGGCGATAACCTTGGCGATCTGGCCGGAGAAGGCATCTTCCGGCCCGAGCCCGGCATGCAAAACCCAGGGTGCCCAGAGCGCGCGGACGAGGCCGGAACTGTAAGTCGTTTCCAGCCAGCCGCGGGCGGGCACCAGCGCCTCGCCCATGAAGGCGGCAAGGTTGCGCGGGCCGCGCCGCCAGGCCTCGCCGGCGATGAGCTTGGTCGTCGGGTAGGACCAGAGCGCGCCGCCGAGCAGGCCGAAGAGAAGACCGGCATTGCGTTCGATGTCGCCGACATCGCCGCGATGGCGGTCGCCGTCGCCGGAGGCGATCCGGTTCAGCGCCGCAATGTTGGCGGCACGGTCGGTGGTGAGCACGGCATGGCTGCCGTCGGGCGTGAGCACGCCTGTCGGGGTGGCGGTGTGGCAGAACTCCAGTCCATGCCGCGCAAGGTCCTTGCCGAGCGCGGCGAACGCCGGCGAGGTGATGAACAGCACGAAAGTCGTGGCCATCACATCATGGACGAAGCCAGGCGCCGTGATCTCGTCGGTGCGCATGCAGCCGCCGAGACGATCGTTGCGCTCGAGCACGAGCACCTTGGCGCCCTTGGCGCCCAGCATCGCCGCGCAAACCAGGGCGTTGATGCCGCTGCCGACGATGATGTGATCGGGGGCGGTCATTGGAGGCTCGCGGGTACGAGGGCGTCAATCGCGCGAAGCCGAGTTCCTTCGCGCCCCCCTCTGTCCTGCCGGACATCTCCCCCTGTAGGGGGGAGATCAGCAGTTTTGGCGCCCCACATCGTGCTGCGACGTGGGAGATTGGCGAAAGCAGGGGTGACATCCAATCTCCCCCCTAGAGGGGGAGATGTCCGGCAGGACAGAGGGGGGCGCCGTAGAGCGCTAGCGCTACAGAACGGTAGTCCCAACGTCCCGATCACTCCATCGCCCGCAAGCATGATCTTCTCCCGAAGACCGTCGCCTCGCCTATTTGCCCGGCACCAGCGCCAATGCGCGGATCGGGCTGCCGGTGCCGTGCTCGATCTTGAGCGGGGCGGCGATCAGGATCGCGCCCTTCGGCGGCAGCTGGTCGAGATTGCACAGGCTGGCGAGTCCGTAACGGTTGGCCTTGTGCATCAGCGTGTGGGCCGGGAACGGCGGCTCCATGCCGCCGGCCTTGCCGGCGTCGGTGCCGATCGTCTCCGAGCCCCAGCCCTTGATGTCCTTACTGATCAGGAACTGGATGGCTTCCGCCGTCGGGCCGGGCGTATGCGGGCCGGTCTCGTTGGCGTTGAGGAACTCGGCCTCGGAGCCGTTGCGCTTGTACCAGTCGGTGCGCATCACCACCCACTCGCCGGGATTGATCGCGCCGTGCTTGGCTTCCCAGGCCTTGATGTGGTCGACGGTGAGCAGGAAGTCGTGGTCGGCGGCGGCCTCCTTGGAGCAATCGATGACGTTGACTGGGCCGATGAAGTTCTGCGCCGGAATGGTGTCGGTGGCGCCGTCCGGATAGTCCTTGCCGGTGATCCAGTGCTGCGGCGCGTCGAAATGCGTGCCCGAATGCTCGCCGAGCTTCAGCCAGTTCCAGGCCCACCACGGGCCGTTCTTGTCGTATTTGGAGATCTCGTGGATCTCGACCTTCGGCGTGTCGACGGCGAGTTCCGGCGGCAGCTTGATCAGCGGCGTGTTCGGCCCGAGCGGCGCCGTCAGATCGACCACCTTGATGGCGCCCGAAAGCAGCTGGCCGGCGACCTCGCCGAGGAGTTCTTGCGTGTCCATGGTCTTTTGTTCCCTCTTGTTCGTGACCTTCAAGGCTCGTTGCGGCCCTTAATATACCTACTAGACGAAAACATATGCATCTGCAATTATCTTTAAGCATAAAGCATTTTTGGGGCGGGGCGTGAGCGAGTTCGACGCCATCTTTGTCGGGGCGGGCCACAACAGTCTGGCATGCGCCGCGCATCTGGCGCTCAAAGGCTGGAAAATAGCGGTTTTCGAACGCAGCGAGGCGATCGGCGGCGCGGTACGGACCGCCGAGTACACGCTTCCGGGTTTCCGGCACGATTTCGGCGCGATGAATTTGAGCCTCTTCGCCGGCTCGGCCTTCCACCGGAAATATGCAAATGAATTGAAAAGCCACGGACTGGAATTCGCGCCCGCGGCTGATTGTTTCGCCAGCGCCTTCCCGGACGGCAAATGGTTCGGCGTCAGCAACGACCTCGAAAGGACCGCATCGCGGTTGGCCGCCTTCTCCGCGGCGGACGCGGCCACATGGCGGAAACTGGTCGCCGCCTTCCCGGGTGAGGCCGAACATCTGT
The DNA here is from genome assembly GCF_020165105.1 of Mesorhizobium sp. CA5. Taxonomy (NCBI): domain Bacteria; kingdom Pseudomonadati; phylum Pseudomonadota; class Alphaproteobacteria; order Hyphomicrobiales; family Phyllobacteriaceae; genus Mesorhizobium; species Mesorhizobium sp. CA5. Next base: position 68,959 of record NZ_JAIUHJ010000018.1, read on the forward strand.
TCCGCCTGCTGGGTTCGCCGATGAGCGCAAGGGCGCTGGCCGGCACAGGCTGGAATCTCTGGCGCAAGAAGGGTTTTTCCGGCGCGCTCGATACGGCCCGATTGCTGTTGTCGTCACCGCGCGCGTGGCTCGAGGAAAATTTCGAGACGCCGCATGTGCGCACGACACTCGCGGCCTGGGGCATGCATCTCGATTTCGCGCCCGACATCGCCGGGGGTGCTGTGTTCCCCTATCTGGAATCGATGGCCAACCAGAGTTTCGGCATGGTGCTCGGCAAAGGCGGCGCCGATACCATTATCCGGGCGCTTGCCGGCATGCTCAAGGCGGCCGACGGCAAGATCGTAACAGGCGCGGAGGTGTCGGAGATCACGGTGGCCGGCAGCCGGGCGTCGGGCGTGCGGCTGGCATCCGGCGAAACCCATGCCGCAAGCAAGGCGGTCATTGCCGGCGTCGCGCCCAAGGCGCTGGCAGGCGGGCTGCTGCCCAATGGTTCCGGTGACGCCGGTTTCGATGCGGCGATGAAGACATTCCGCCACGCGCCGGGCACGATGATGATCCATATGGCGCTGGACGACTTGCCCGACTGGAGCGCCGGCGCCGAGCTTCGCCAATTCGCCTATGTACATCTGGCACCGTCGCTCGACGCCATGTCGCGCGTCTATCAGCAGGCGATCGCCGGGCTGCTGCCTGACCAGCCGGTGCTGGTCGTCGGCCAGCCGACGGCGGTCGATCCGTCGCGCGCACCGCCAGGCAAGCATGTGCTGTGGGTGCAGGTGCGCATGCTGCCGGCGGAGATCGTCGGCGATGCCGCGGGCAAGATCGCGCCCGCGCACTGGGATGCGGTCAAGGACGCCTATGCCGAGCGCGTGCTCGACATCATCGAGAGCTATGCGCCGGGATTGCGCAAAAAAATCCTCGGCCGTGCGATCTTCTCGCCGCTCGACCTCGAGCGCGAAAACCCGAACCTCGTCGGCGGCGACCAGATCTGCGGCAGCCATCACCTGGCGCAGAATTTCCTCTTCCGCCCGGCGCGGGGCTTCGCGCGCTGGAACACGCCGGTCTCGAACCTTTACCTCACCGGCGCCGCGACATGGCCCGGCGCCGGCACGGGCGCAGGCTCGGGCTACATGCTCGCCCAACAGCTGGGAGGAAGTTGAGCCTAAGAAATCCGGGATGGACAAGGCGCGGTTGCCCACCACCGAATGAAAACGCCGCGCAGACAAATGACAACCAACAAGGGGAACGACCATGACCATCAACAGACGTGACTTGCTTGGATATGGCGCAGCGGCGCTCAGTGCCGCCACGTTTGGCCTGCCGAGGGCAGCAAAGGCGGCGGACGAACTCACCATCGCCTACAACGTCAATCTGCCTTCCTGGGACCCGACGACCGGCCCCTCGGCCGTCAACCCGACCATCCAGGGCCTTTATCAATCGGTGTTCGACCAGATCATCGGGCAGAAGCCGGACCTTTCCTTCACGCCCGGACTGCTCACCGAATGGGGCTGGAACGACGACCGCACCAAGGTGACGATGACGGTGCGCGACGGCGTGAAATGGCATGACGGCTCGCCCTTTACGGCCGAGGACGTGGTGTGGTCGCTGCAGCGGGCCGGCGACGAGAAGACCGGCAATCCGATCCAGTTCGTCTGGAAGAACGTCAACAACTTCAAGATCGACGGCAACAAGATCACCGGCGATGTCGTGCAGTTCGACCCGGTCTATTTCAAGTGGATGTCGTTCCTGACCGGCTACATCCTGCCGAAGGCCTATTACGAGAAGGTCGGCGCGGAAGGCTTCGAGAAGGCGCCGATCGGCACCGGCCCCTATATGGTCGACAAGTTCGAGCGCAACGCCTTCCTGCGGCTGAAGGCCAATCCGCACTACTGGGGCACGAAGCCCGCCTTCGAGAACGTGACGATCAAATTCGTGACCGACGCGGCGAGCCGCGTCGCCGAGATCGAGTCCGGCTCCTCGCAGGTGACGCTCGAAATCCCCTATGAGGAATATGACCGGCTGATTGCGAAGGACGGGCTTGCCGGCTCGATCAAGAATGTTTCCGACATCGGCATGATCTTCTTCAACGACATCGAGGCGATGCTGGACAAGAACGTCCGCCAGGCCGCCGTGATGGCAGTGGACAAGGAGCTTCTGGTCAAGCGGCTGCTGCGCGGCTACGGCCAGCCGATCGCGACGCTGGAGACGCCGGAATACGCCGCCTTCGATCCATCGATCAAGGTCGAGCACAATCCCGAGAAGGCCAAGGAGCTGCTCGCCGCCTCCGGCTATTCGCCCAAGAAGCCGGCCAAGTTCACCATCCAGACGACCAAGGGTTTCAAGCCCAAGGACTACGAGATGATCCAGGCGATCGTCGGCATGTGGCGCAAGGTCGGCATCGAGGCCAATATCGAGGTCTACGAGATCGCCAAGCATTACGAGCTGCGCGCCGCCGACAAGCTGGCTCCGGCCGCTTTCTACAACTGGGGCAACTCCATCGGCGATCCGACCACCTCGACCGGTTTCGCCATGTATGGCCCGAGCCCGCATTCGGTTTGGGACAGCCAGGACCTGATCGACATGATCAACCCGCTGTGGGGTGAGAAGGACGAAGCCAAGCGCATCGCTGGCTGGAAGGCCGTCGACAAATACATCGCCGAGCAGGCCTATGTGCTGCCGCTGATCCAATATGCGCAGCCGATCGTGCATTCGAAGAAGGTCAATGTCGTGCAGCATGTGTCCGGCGCGCTGCTGCCGGCGCTGATGACCCCGGCCTGAGTGTCGGCCTTGACCCCTGCCGGTCTTCGCCCGGCAGGGCCCCTCATCCGGCCGCTTCGCGGCCACCTTCTCCCCGAGGGGAGAAGAGACTAGCTCAGCCGTCTGCGACCTCTTCTCCCCTCAGGGAGAAGGTGGCCCGAGGGCCGGATGAGGGGGAGTCCGTTCAGAGTGATTAGGGCGCATGCTGCTGCAAAGATTCCTCGTTCGTCTGCTGACGATGATGGTGACGCTTTTCGGAGTCGCCGTCGTCGTCTTCGTCGTCATCCGCGTCGCGCCCGGGGACCCGATCGCGATGATGCTGCCGCCCGGCGCCAGCAATGACGATATCGCGCGGCTGCGCGCGCTCTATGGACTCGACAAGGGCATCGTGCAGCAGTTCTTCATCTGGCTCGGCGGCGTGCTGCATGGCGATTTCGGCACGTCGATATCATTGCGCCAGGACGTGCTCGGCCTGGTCTTCAACCGGCTGCCGGCGACGCTGGAGCTGGCGACGGTCGCGCTGCTGATGGCGATCACGATCGGCACGACCGCCGCGATCCTCGGCGCGCGCTCGCGCGGGACGGCGATAGAGGCCGGCATCGACATCGCCAGCGGCGCGACGCTCTCCATTCCCGATTTCCTCTGGGGCCTGGTGCTGATCCTGCTGTTCGGCGTGCTGGTGCCCGTCTTCGACATTTCGGGCCGGGTGTCGCCGCAGCTCGATCTGCCCTTCGCCACCCAGTTCTACTTGGTCGAGAGCATCCTCAGGCTTCGTTTCGACCTGACCTGGGACCTGTTGAAACACATGCTGATGCCGGCCGTGGCACTGGCGCTGCCGCTGGCGGCGATCATCGCTCAATTGCTCAAACAGTCGCTGAAGGAAGTGCTCGACCTCGACTATGTGGTGCTGGCACGCGTGAAAGGTTTTTCGGAGACACAGGTGATCCTGCGCGAGGCGCTGAGGAACGCGGCATTGCCGACGCTGACGCTGGTCGGCGTTCAGTTCACCTTCCTTATCGGCGGCACCGTCATCGTCGAGCGGCTGTTTTCCTATGAAGGTCTCGGCAACATGGCGATCGACGCCGTCATCAACCGCGACCTGCCGCTGATCCAGGGCATCGTGCTGGTGTTCGCGCTGCTCTTCGTGCTGATCAACCTCGCCGTCGACATGACATATGCGCTGCTCAACCCGAGGCTGCGCCATGGATGAGGCAAGTGTCGCCAGGCGCGGTTTGGCTCCGAGGCTGTGGCTGGCCGGCGGCTGGCTTCTGCTGACGCTGCTGGCGGCGGTCTTCGCGCCATTGATCGCGCCGCAGGACCCGCTGGCGCAGGACCTGATGCTGGAGCGCCTGCCGCCCTTCTGGCTGGACGGCGCCGAACCCGGCTATTGGCTGGGCACCGACAGCCTGGGACGCGATCTGTTGTCGCGGCTGATCTTCGGCGGCCGCATCGCCTTCATCGTCGCCTTCGCGGCGGCGACGTCCGCCTGTGTTCTCGGCTCCACGCTCGGCCTGATCGCCGGCTATTTCGGCGGCTGGCCCGACCGCACCATCTCGCGCATCGTCGATGTGTGGATGGCCTTCCCACCGGTGCTGTTCGCGATCCTGCTGGTGGCCGTGCTGGGCACCGGCCTGAGCTCCGTCATCCTCGCCATCGCGATCATCGACTGGACGCGCTTCTGCCGGGTGATCCGCGCCGAGGCGATGAGTCAGGCGCGCATGGATTATGTCGAGAACGCGCGCATTGCCGGCTATGGCCGCATGGGCATCATGTTGCGCGAAGTGCTGCCCAATGTGCTGCCGTCGGTGGTGGCGCTGCTGTCCCTGGAGATGGGCATCGCCGTCATCGTCGAGGCGATCCTCTCCTTCGTCAATCTGTCGATCTCGACCGACGACCCGACCTGGGGCAGCATCATCGCCGAGGGGCGACTGTCGATCCACCAGGCTTGGTGGGTGCTGGTGTTCCCGCTCATCACGCTGATCCTGACAGTGCTCTCCTTCAGCCAATTCGGCGAAGCGCTGAAGGCGCGCTTCGATCCGGTGCTGCGATGAGCGCGTGCCTGGAAATCCGCGGTTTGAGCGCCGTGCTGCCCAACGGCCAGCGCGTGCTGCGCTCCGTGTCGCTCGTCGTCCAGCCGGGCGAGGTGCGCGCGCTGGTCGGCGAAAGCGGCGCCGGCAAGACGATGATCGGCAAGGCGGTGCTCGGCGTGCTGCCGAAAAGCGTGCGCATCGTCGAAGGCGAGATGCTGATCGAGGGCGAGGACCTGGGCCAGCTCGATGCCAAGGCGCGGCGGACCCTGATCGGCGCGCGAACGGCGCTGATCCCGCAGGATCCGCTCACCGCGCTCAACCCGTCGCGCCGCATCGGCCCGCAGATGACCGACCGGCTGGTGCGCATCCTCGGCTGGAGCGGCGAGAGGGCGGACCAGCGCATATGGCAGTTGCTCGACGAGGTGCAGATCCGCGATCCCGAGCGCGTGCTGAAGAGCTATCCGCATGAATTGTCCGGCGGCATGCGGCAGCGTGTGCTGATCGCAGCGGCGTTCGCGGCGGAACCCCGATTGATTGTCGCCGACGAGCCGACGACGGCGCTGGACGTAACGGTGCAAAAACAGATCCTGCGGCTCATCGCGCAACTGCAGCGCGACCACGGCACGGCGATCCTGTTCGTCACCCACGATCTCGGCGTCGTCGCCAAGATCAGCCAGAAAGTGTCGGTGCTCTATGCCGGCAAGGTGGTCGAAGAGGCCGAGACCGAGGCGCTGTTTGCGGCACCGCAGCACCCCTATACGCGCGCGCTGATGGCGGCGACACCGCGCTACACCGACCCATACGCCTCGCTGAAGCCGGTGGACGAAAGCGTGCTTGCCGGATTGGCCGTGGAGATCGCCGCCGCCGACCAGGACTGGAGGCCCGGCCATGGCTGAGCCGCTGATTTCCGTGCGCGGGCTGAGGGTGGCGCTGCCCGACATGACGCGCAAGCCGCTGATCGGCAGCGCGCCACTGGCCGAGATCCTGAAAGGGCTCGACTTCGATCTGCCCATGGGATCGGTGACCGGCATCGTCGGCGAATCCGGTTCGGGCAAATCGACGCTCGGGCGCGCGCTGGTAAGGCTGCTCGAACCTAGCGCAGGCTCCATCGGCTTCGAGGGGCGCGACATCAGCCGTCTTTCGGAAGCGGAGCTCAGGCCGCTGCGCCGCGACCTGCAGATGATCTTCCAGGATCCAATGTCGTCGCTCAATCCGCGGCATACGATCTTCAACATCATCGCCGCACCCTTGAGGCAGAACGGCCTTGGCGACAGGCTGAAGGAACGCGTCGCGGAAGCGTTGCAGCGCGTCGGCCTGCCGCAGAGTTTTGCCAGCCGCTACCGCCACGAATTGTCGGGCGGCCAGCGTCAGCGTGTCGGTATCGCACGAGCGCTCGCGCTGTCGCCGAAATTCGTGCTGGCCGACGAGATCGTCTCCGGCCTCGACGTCTCGACGCAGGCGCAGATCCTGACGCTGCTGGAAAGGCTGGCGGCCGAGATGGGGCTGACGGTGGCCTTCATCAGCCACGATTTGTCGGTGATCCGGCGGCTTTGCCAGCAGGTCATCGTGATGCGCGAAGGCAGGATCGTCGAGGCTAGCGCCACGGACGCGCTGTTCGAGAACCCGAAGGAGACTTACACGCGCGACCTGCTCGCCGCCATTCCGCTGCCGGAAATCGACCCGGACTGGCTGCGGCCCAAGGCGTCGGCATGACGTGAGTTTTTGATCCGCACGCCGACCAGCGGGCCTCGGATGTGCGCAAGGACAAGTCAGCCCGCCAACGGAGGGTGACATGAAATACGTAATCCAGGCAGCGGCCTTCGCGGCCTCTTTGTTCGGCGCAATAGGAGCAGCTTCCGCGGATTCGATCCCCGGCATGCGGGGGCATGACCACACCGGCGTCACCGTGCCCGACATGAAGCAGGCCGTCGACTTCTTCACCAATGTCGTCGGCTGCAAGAAGGCGATGTCGTTCGGGCCGTTCGCCGACGACAAGGGTACCTTCATGCAGGATCTGCTTGGCGTCGATCCGAAGGCGGTGATCGAGGAGATCACCTTGGTGCGCTGCGGCTATGGATCGAACATCGAACTGTTCAAATACACGGCGCCCGACCAGAAGGATTTGACGCCGAAGAACAGCGATATCGGCGGCTTCCACATCGCCTTCTATGTCGACGACGTCGCCGCCGCGAAAACCTATCTCGAGGCCAAGGGCGTGAAGACCCGGATGGGACCGCTGCCGGTGAAGGAAGGGCCGGCTGCAGGCCAGACCATCCTCTATTTCCAGGCGCCCTGGGGTCTGCAGCTGGAGGCGATCAGCTACCCCGAAGGCATGGCGTATGAAAAGGACGCCGAGACGGTGCTGTGGAGCCCGAAGAATCCGACCAAGTGACGAACCAAACAGCCGGCGTCGATCGTTCAATTATAAAACTTTAAGCTTGAAATAATCGCCGGCCAGCGCGATACTGACTGCTGGGTCGCCGGCCTGCCGGCGTTCCCGATGCCTTAGAGCGTTTCATGCAATTCCGGACGGAAAACCGCTACGCATTTTTCCTGGAATTGCTCTAGAGGAGATCGCAAGACATGAAGGTTGCGGTTCTCGGCGGCGGACCAGCCGGACTCTATTTTGCCATTTCGCTCAAGCTGCGCGATGCCGCGCATGAGGTGACGGTCTATGAGCGCAACCGACCGGACGACACGTTCGGCTGGGGCGTGGTCTTGTCGGCGGAGACGCTGGAGAACCTGACCAGGAACGATCCGGTCAGCGCCGTCTGGATCAAGAAGCATTTCGCCTATTGGGACGACATCGCCGTCATTCATGACGGCGTGCGCACGGTGTCTTCAGGTCATGGCTTTTGCGGCATCGGCCGCAAGCGGCTCCTGATCCTCTTGCAGCGGCGCGCCCGCGAGCTCGGCATCAAGATGATGTTCGAGACCGATGTTTCCGACCCGAAACCCTTTATGGAAACGCATGACCTGGTGGTCGCCGCCGACGGGTTGAACTCTAAATCCCGCGCCACGTTCGCCGACGTCTTCAAGCCGGACATCGACACCCGCAAATGCAAGTTCGTGTGGCTCGGCACCACGCAGAAATTCGACGACGCCTTCACCTTCATCTTCGAGAAGACCGAGCATGGCTGGGTGTGGGCGCATGCCTACCAGTTCGACAGCGAGACCGCGACCTTCATCGTCGAATGCAGCGAAGCGACCTGGGCTGCGTTCGGCTTCGGCCAGATGACGCAGCAGGAATCGATCGCGGTCTGCGAACGCATTTTTGCAAAGCATCTCGGCGGCCACCCGCTGATGACCAACGCCAACCACATTCGAGGTTCGGCCTGGATCAACTTCCCGCGCGTGCTGTGCGAGCGCTGGTCGTACAAGAACCTGGCGCTGATGGGCGACGCCGCGGCTTCAGCGCATTTCTCGATCGGCTCCGGCACCAAGCTGGCGCTGGAGAGCGCGGTGGCGCTTGCCGACTATGTCGAGTCCGAGCCGGACCTCGATGCGGCCTTCCGCAAATATGAGGATGCGCGGCGCACCGAGGTGCTGAAGCTGCAATCGGCGGCGCGCAATTCGTTGGAATGGTTCGAAGAAGTCGAACGATATCTCGGTTTAGATCCAGTTCAATTCAACTATTCGCTGCTCACCCGCTCGCAGCGCATCAGCCACGAGAACCTTCGGCTGCGCGATGCCGAATGGCTGGCGGGCGCCGAAGAATGGTTCCAGCGCAAGGCCGGCGCCGGCGGCAACAGCTTACGCCGCACCCCAATGTTCGCGCCGTTCAAGCTGCGCGATATGGCGCTGACCAACCGCATCGTCGTCTCGCCGATGGCGCAGTACAAGGCCGTCGACGGCTGCCCGACCGACTGGCATTTTTCGCATTATGCCGAGCGCGCCAAGGGCGGCGCCGGCCTGCTCTATATCGAGATGACCTGCGTCAGCCCGGAAGGGCGCATCACGCCCGGATGCCCGGGCTTCTACAGACCGGAGCATGAGGTCGCCTGGAAGCGGCTGGTCGATTTCGTCCATGCCGAGACCGAAGCAAAGATCTGCGCCCAGATCGGCCATTCCGGCGCCAAGGGCTCGACCCGGGTGGGCTGGGAAGGAACCGACGTGCCGCTGCCGGACGGCAACTGGCCGGTGATGGCGCCTTCGGCCGTGCCATGGTCGCCGAAGAACCAGGTGCCGAAGGCGATGGACCGCGCCGACATGGATGTGGTTCGCGACCAGTTCGTCGCCTCGGCCGAGATGGCCGCGCGCTGCGGCTTCGACATGCTGGAGATCCATGCCGCGCATGGCTACCTGCTGTCGGCCTTCATTACGCCGCTGACCAACCGCCGCACTGACGACTATGGCGGCTCGCTGGAAAACCGCATGCGCTATCCGCTGGAAATCTTCCATGCGGTGCGCGCCGTGTGGCCGGCCGAAAAGCCGATCTCGATGCGCATCTCGGCCAATGACTGGGTGGGCATCGAAGGCGTCACGCCTTCGGATGCGGTCGAGATCGCCAGACTTCTGCACGGAGCGGGCGTCGACCTTTGCGACGTGTCGGCCGGGCAAACCACCATCGCCGCCAAGCCGGTCTATGGCCGCATGTTCCAGACGCCGTTTTCCGACCGCATCCGCAACGAGGTCGGCATGGCGACGATGGCGGTCGGCAATATCTACGAGCCGGACCATGCCAACTCGATCCTGATGGCCGGCCGCGCCGATCTGGTGGCGCTGGCCAGGCCGCATCTTGCCGATCCCTACTGGACGCTGCACGCGGCGGTGACGCTCGGCGACCGCGGCGTCAAATGGCCCGATCCCTATCTGCCGGGACGCGACCAGATCTACCGCCTGGCCGAGCGCGAAGCGGCTGCGGGGCTCAAAGTATGAGCGCCGTGCGCGAAATTGCCGGCAAGCACGCGCTGGTCACCGGCGGCGGCTCCGGCGTCGGCAAAGCCATTGCGCAAGCGCTGGCGGCAGAAGGTGTGGCCGTCACCATATGCGGGCGGCGCGAAGCGACGCTGGCTGAGGTTACAAAGGAAAACGACCGCATCTTTGCCGTCACCGCCGATGTCACGAACGAGGCCGCCATGGCGGACGTGTACCAGAAGGCGGAAGCCGCACGCGGACCCTTCGACATCGTCGTGGCCAACGCCGGCATGGCGGGCAGCGCGGCGGCGCACAAGACCGCGCTGGCCGACTGGCAGCGCACGCTCGACGTCAATCTCACCGGCGCGTTCCTAACCGTGAAGCCGGCGCTCGCCGGAATGCTCGCGCGAAAGACCGGCCGGATCATTTTCATTGCCTCGACCGCTGGCCTCAAGGGTTATGCCTATGTGGCGCCGTATGTCGCCGCCAAGCACGGGGTGGTCGGGCTGATGCGAGCCTTGGCTGCCGAGACCGCCAAATCCGGTGTCACCGTGAATGCCGTGTGCCCGGGTTTCGTCGAAACCGAGATGCTTGAAGAATCCGTCCAGCGCATCGTCGAGAAGACCGGACGTTCCACCGGCGAGGCGCGCGCGAGCCTTGCGGCGACGAACCCGCAGGGGCGTTTCATCCAGCCGGAAGAAGTCGCGGCGGCGGTGCTTTGGCTGTGCAGCGACGCCGCGCGGTCGATCACCGGGCAGGCCATTTCGATTTCGGGAGGCGAGACATGGTAGCGGGACCGACTTCCGCCGGACCAGGCAAGGACAGGCTGCGGCTGTGGATACGCCTGCTGCGCGCCTCGCGCACCATCGAGGCGGAGCTGCGCGAGCGTTTGAAGAAGGAGTTCGACACCACGCTGCCGCGCTTCGACGTGATGGCGGCGCTCTACCGCTCGCCGGAAGGCATGCTGATGAGCGACCTGTCGCGCTTCCTGCTGGTGTCGAACGGCAATGTGACGGGCATCGTCGACCGGCTGGTTTCCGAAGGGCTGGTGACGCGGGCGCGCCGTAACGGCGACCGCCGCACGTCGATGGTACGGCTGACCGAGGAAGGCTCGAAGTCTTTCGCCGCGATCGCAGCCGCGCATGAGAATTGGGTCGGCGAGCTGCTCGGCAATGTCAGCGAGGACGAGGCGCGGCAGCTGACCGGCATGTTGAAATCGTTCCGCAGCAATTGGGAGGGACGCGAATGAGCGCCATGGCCAAGCTCAAGCCCAAGCATTTCCTCTGGCAGGTCGAAGGCAAGATCGCGAAGATCCGGCTCGACCGGCCAGAGCGCAAGAACCCGTTGACCTTCGACAGCTATGCCGAGCTGCGCGACACGTTTCGCGAGCTCGTCTATGCCGACGACGTCGATGCCGTGGTGTTCCTGCCCAATGGCGGCAATTTCTGCTCGGGCGGCGATGTCCACGACATCATCGGGCCGCTGGTCGAGATGGACATGAAGGCGCTGCTCGCCTTCACGCGCATGACCGGCGATTTCGTCAAGGCGATGCTCAACTGTGGCAAGCCGATCATCGCGGCCGTCGACGGCGTCGCGGTCGGCGCCGGCGCGATCATCGCCATGGCCTCCGATATCCGCATCGCCACGCCGGAGGCAAAGACCGCCTTCCTGTTTACGCGCGTCGGCCTCGCCGGCTGCGACATGGGCGCATGTGCGATCCTGCCGCGCATCATCGGCCAGGGCCGCGCCGCCGAACTGCTCTACACCGGCCGCACCATGAGCGCCGCCGAAGGCGAGCGCTGGGGGTTCTACAATCGCCTGGTCGAGCCGGCGGCGCTCAAGGCCGACGCGCTCGACATGGCGGCGCGCATCGTTTCCGGCCCGACCTTTGCGCATGGCATCACCAAGACACAGCTCAACCAGGAATGGTCGATGGGCCTCGAGCAAGCGATCGAGGCGGAAGCGCAGGCACAGGCGATCTGCATGCAGACCGGCGATTTCAAGCGGGCCTACAAGGCGTTCGCCGCGAAGGAAAAGCCGGTGTTCGAGGGGAGTTGAGGATGGGTGTGTTCTTGGAGAGGTTGGCGGGACAGCGCCCCCCTCTGGCCTGCCGGCCATCTCCCCCTCTAGGGGGGAGATCGGATGTCCCCCCCGCTTTCGCCAACCACCAACGCCGCAGGATTGAGCGGGACGCCAAAACTGCCAATCTCCCCCCTAGAGGGGGAGATGTCCGGCAGGACAGAGGGGGGCGCCGTAGAGCGCAACGCCCTAAGCACTGCGGAGGTGCAAATGCCTGACCGCACCTTCCTCTCGTGGCCCTTCCTCGAAGATCGCCACCGCCAACTCGCCGAGCGTCTCGAAGCCTGGTGCCAACAAAACCTTCCCGTCGACCACCACGACGTCGACGCCGCCTGCCGCGATCTCGTGGCGATGCTTGGCCGCGACGGGTGGCTGAAGCCGACGGCGCTCGACCCGGCCAATCCCGGACCACTCGACGTGCGCACGCTCTGCATCACGCGCGAGACGCTTGCCCGCCACGATGGGCTCGCCGATTTCGCCTTCGCTATGCAGGGGCTGGGCACCGGCGCGATCACGCTGTTCGGCACGCCGGACCAGCAGCGCTGGCTGGAGAAGACGCGGGCCGGCCAAGCGATCTCCGCCTTTGCGCTCTCCGAGCCACGCTCGGGGTCGGATGTCGCCAATATGGAAATGACCGCTGTCCGCGAAGGCGGCGACTATCTGCTCTCGGGCGAAAAGACCTGGATCTCCAATGGCGGCATCGCCGACCTCTATGTGGTGTTCGCCCGCACCGGCGAGGCGCCCGGCGCCAAGGGGATTTCCGCTTTCGTCGTGCCGGCGGAGACGAAGGGGCTCAGCGTCGCCGAGCGGCTCGAGGTCATCGCCCCTCACCCTCTGGCGCGGCTCTCCTTCGACAATGTGCGCGTTCCGGCTTCCGGCCTGATCGGCAAGCCCGGTGACGGCTTCCGCATCGCCATGTCGGTGCTCGACGTGTTCCGCTCGACGGTCGGCGCGGCCGCCCTCGGCTTCGCGCGCCGCGCGCTGGACGAAAGTATCAAACGCGCGACCGAGCGAAAACTGTTCGGTGCGCCGATGGCGGAGTTGCAGATGGTGCAGGGTCACCTCGCCGACATGGCGCTGGATGTCGACGCGGCTGCGCTCCTCATCTACCGCGCCGCATGGACCAAGGACATGGGCGCCGCGCGGGTGACGCGCGAGGCCGCGATGGCCAAGCTCTTCGCCACCGACAAGGCGCAGGACGTGATCGACAAGGCGGTGCAACTGCATGGCGGCGATGGCGTCCGCAAGGGACACATCATCGAGAGCCTCTATCGCGAGATCCGGGCATTGCGCATCTATGAGGGCGCCTCGGACGTGCAGAAGGTGGTCATCGCCAGGCAGGTGATGAGCGGGGCGTGACAACGAGTTTGAACCAGGGGGAACTGGACATGCACACGATCCTGCAGCCGGAAGGCTGGGCCAAACCGATCGGCTACGCCAATGGTGTGGCCGCGCGTGGCCGGCTCGTCTTTATCGGCGGCCAGGTCGGCTGGAATGCCGAATGCCGGTTCGAGACCGACGACTTCGTCGGCCAGGTGCGCCAGACGCTCGCCAACATCGTTGCCGTGCTCGCCGAAGCCGGCGGCGAGCCGCGGCACATCACCTCGATGACTTGGTACTTTACCGACAAGGCCGAATATGTCGGCAACCTCAAGGGCATCGGCGAGGCCTATCGCGACGTGATCGGCCGACACTTCCCGGCGATGGCGGCGATGCAAGTGGTGGCGCTGGTCGAGGACCGGGCCAAGGTTGAGATTCAGGCGACGGCTGTTATCCCCGAGTAGTTACTCGCGAAGCCCGGCCTGCCGCAGCAGCGGCAGAACATGGTCGCAGAAATAGGGCAGTTCCTGGGTGTAGTTGACGAAGGACAACGCGATGCCCTGGTAGCCATGCCCGGCAATGGCGACCATATCGGCGGCAATCTTTTCAGGGGTTCCGATCAAAGGATAAGTGCCGGCGCCGCCGGCAAAGCGCTGCCGATAGAGATCATAGGCGTGCGGATCGTGCGACTGGGAGAATTCCTTCTTGCCGGCCATATGGGCGTCGACGGCTTCGTGATCGGCCATCGTGACGGCGTAGCGCGTGTAATAGGCCTGCGCCTCTTCTACCGTCGGGCGGCAGACGACATGCGCAACCGTATAGACGCCGACATCGCGGCCCGCCTTGTCGGCGCGCTCACCGATGTCGGCGACATGCTTGCCGGCATCGTTTATCTCGGAAAAGGTCGTGAACAGATAGTCGCATCTGGCGGCGGCGAAATCCCGGCCCGGGCCGCCGAAAGCGGCATTCATCGTCACCGGACGCGGAACCTGAAGACTGGCCGGCCGGCTCACCGCCTCCTTCAGCCGATAATAAGCGCCTTCATAGTCGAGAGGCTCGCTCGATGCATAGAGCCGCTCGAGGATTTCAATCCATTCCGCCGCCTGGTCATAGCCCTTCTCGACCAACGGCGTGCCGAACATTCCGAATTCCTTCGGGTTCCAGCCGCAAACGATGTTGAGCCCGGCGCGGCCCTGGCTGATGTGGTCGACCGTCGCCAGCGCCTTGGCGGCGTAGAGTGGATGCACCAGCGGCACATGCACCGTCATGAACAGGCCGATCTGCTCGGTCACGGCCGCGAGCGCCGCCGCCCAGGTGAAGGTCTCGAAGGAGAATTCGCGGACCTTGTTGCGGCCGCCGAAACCGCGCCAGCGCGCGATCGGCAACATGAATTCGAGGCCGGCGCGGTCGGCTATCTGCGCGGCCGTCAGATTATCCCGCCAGCTCGCCGTCCAGCGTTCCGGCACGTCGGTGATGGCAAGCCCGCCATCGGCATTGGTCGAGAAGACGCCGAGCTTCAGTCTGTTCGGGCCGTGCAGGGGATGGGCTTTGATCATCTCGGAAACTCGCGGCGGGACGCCACACGCTAGGCCGGCGTGAAAATATTTCAAGCCTGAAATAGCTTCGCCTCGCCGTCGTTTGCGGGTATGCTTTGGGCAACTCAAAAAGGGGATGGCATGAGCGAGTTCCGCCAGAAGTGCATCGGCAAGACGAACCTTATCGGGTCATTCGCCGCCATTCCCCATCCGGTCGCCGTCGAGGTCATGGCGCTGTCCGGCCTCGATTTCCTCTGCATCGACTGGGAGCACGCGCAGATCTCGCGCGACATGATCGAGGCCATGGTGCGAGCAGCCGACGTGCATCGCGTGCCGGCTATGGTCCGGGTTCCCGGCCATGCGCCGGAAGCCATTCAGGCGGCGCTGGACAGCGGCGCGCAAGGGGTGCTCGTGCCGCGCGTCTCGACAGCGGAGCAGGCCACGATGGCGGTGAAGGCCTCGCGCTATCCGCCGCAAGGCGCGCGCGGTGTCGGTCCCGGCCGGGCCGCGGGCTATGGCTATCGTATTCCCGAATATCTTGCCTCCGCCAACAACCGAACGATCGTCGCGATCCAGGTCGAGACATCGGAGGGGCTGGCCAACATCGAAGCGATCGCGGCCGTCGACGGCATCGACGTGGTCTTCGTCGGCCCTGGCGATCTCTCGGTGTCGATCGACGCGATCGGCCCGGCAGGCGCGGACAAGCTCTCCGAGGCGATCGGAACAATCATTCGCGTAACGATCGCACATGGCAGGACTGCCGGCATATTTTGCGCCAGCCCCCAGACCGTCAGCCGATGGGCAGCCATCGGCGCGAGTTTCTTCGTGCTGGCCAGCGACACGATGTTTCTCGGTGCCGGGGCCGCGGCCAACGGCACCGCCGCCCGCGCCGAACTGGCGTCTGGGGCCGGCTAGGCGAGAGCATATCGGCAGGGCAGAGGGTCGCCAAACTTTAAGCTTAAAACTTTCGCCTTGAAAAGCGCCGTACTTTGGATAGCATCAAGATCGCGACTGTCCGGCTGGAGGGGCTTTTCCGGTCCATCGCAGTGTTCCGGGTGAGAGGGGTTCGGTCCTTGTCGTTCATACTGCCCCATTCATCGTCCAGCGCGCGCTATGCTTTCGATGGCGTGCGTGCCCAGATTCGCGACCTGCACACCGAAAACATCGCCAACCTTGCGGTTCGCGCGCGGGAACTCGGCGATGTCATCGCGCTCTGGTACGGCGAAGGCGATATGGTGACGCCAGCCTTCATCCGCGACGCGGCGAAGGCCGCGTTCGACGAAGGCCTGACCTTCTACGTTCCCAACATGCGCGGGCACGGCCCGCTGAACGAGGCGCTTTCAGAATACCAGACGCGCATCCACGGCCGCTCGATCCCGATCGCGCGGACCACGGTGACGCCGGGCGGCATGCAGGCGCTCTATCTGGCGCTGGAACTGCTGGTCGATACCGGCACCAACGTCGTCTATGTCGCGCCGCAATGGCCCAACATCCACAACGCCATCCATCTGATCGGCGGCGAGCCGCGCCCGTTCTCGCTCGATTTCAAGGGCGGCTGGCAGCTCGATCTCGACCGATTGTTTGCAAGCTGCGATGCGCGCACCCGCGCGATCTTCCTGTCGACGCCATCCAATCCGACCGGCTGGACCGCGACGCGCGAGGAGATGCAGGCGCTGCTCGACTTCAGCCGGCGCACCGGCATCTGGATCATCTCCGACGAGGTCTACGGCCGGCTCTATCTCGAGGGCGACGTCGCCCCTTCCATCCTGCAGATCGCCGAGGACGGCGACAGGGTTCTGTCGGTCAACAGCTTCTCGAAGGCTTGGGCGATGACCGGCTGGCGCGTCGGCTGGCTGACCCATCCGTCGGGCGTTGCCGACCAGCTCGGCGCCATGACGCAATATGTCAACAGCGGCACCGCCGCGCCGATCCAGGCCGGCGCCGTCGCCGCCATCCGCCAGGGTGAGCCGCTGGTCGAGGAAATCAGGCAGCGGATCAGGATAGGCCTCGACCTCGCCTATGACCGGCTGGCGCAAGTCCCAGGCACCATCCTGCCGACCAAGCCGCGCGGAGGCATGTATGCGTTCTTCGCCCTGGAGGGCGAGAACGACGCGCGGCGCGCCTGCGCCCGCATTCTGGAGACGGCGCGGGTCGGGCTTGCGCCCGGTCACCTGTTCGGAAATTCGGCGGCAGCGTTCCTGCGCATGTGCGTGTGCCGCGACAGCAACCAGATAGAAACGGCGCTTCAACGCATGACCGCCGCAATGAATTGACGCCCTGCCGAAAGCGGGGCGGCAAAAAGCCGTGCGGGTCGAACCCGCCCGTTCAACAACAGAGGGAACAGAAATGAGCTTTACTCGTCGCAACCTGCTTCTCATGGCCGCCGCTATCGGCATCGCCGCCGGCCCCGCCACCGCTAACGCCGCGGATGCGCTCAATGTCGGCGCTTACCCGACCAATCCGCCTTTCGAATACAAGAACGAGAGCGGCACCTTCGAGGGTTTCGAGGTCGACATCGTCAATGAGGCGGCCAAGCGCATCGGCATGACCACCGACATCGCCGATCTCGGGTTCCAGGCGCTGTTTGCCGCCACCACCTCCAAGCGCATCGACGTCGCCATCTCCTCGATCACCATCACGCAGGAGCGGCTGAAGTCGCAGTCCTTCACGCAACCCTATTATGATTCGGACATGGGCATCGCCACCAAGGCCGACAGCCCTATCAGCACCGAGGCGGACCTCAAGGGCAAGGTCGTCGGCGTGCTTTCCGGTTCCACCGGCGAAACCTGGGTCAAGGACCATCAGCAGGCCGACGGCTTCAGCGACGTGAAGGGCTACGACACGCAGCAGAACCTGTTGCTCGACCTCAGCGCCGGCCGCGTCGATGCCGCCGTCAGCGATATCCCCGGCATGCAATACTCCTTCAAGAAGATGAAGGACCTCGTCGTCAAGCAGCGCATCAAGACCGGTGAGCAATACGGCCTGATGATGACCAAGGACCACCCGCTGCTCGGCAAGCTGAACGACGCGCTGACCGCGATGAAGAAGGACGGGACGCTGGCCGCGATCCACAAGAAGTGGTTCGACAGCGATGCTCCGGCGGACTCCTCCACGGTCAAGGAAATGCCGCTGCCCAAGGCCTGAGCGGCGACGAACACAACAGGACGTGCCGGCGCGAGAGGCCGGCACGTCAGTTTTTTTTCACCCATGAGCCCTGCCATCGCCGAAGCCGGTGCGGCAAAATCGGTGTCGGTGCGCGGCTCTGGCGTCTGTCTCCTTGATTTGAGCAATTGCGGACGAAAAGCCGTTTCGCACTTTTCGTGGAATTGCTCTGGGCGCAAAACGGTTCGGGAACGCTCCCATGTCGCTGATCGACACCTTCTTCAATCCCGGCGTTATTGCAGCCAGCCTGCCGGCGCTGCTGCGCGGCTTCCTCAACACGCTTCTGCTTGGGGTGATGAGCATCGTCATCGGCATCGCGGCGGGGCTGGCGATCAGCCTCGTGCGGCTCTATGCGCCGAAGCCGCTGCGGCTGCTCGCAGTCGGCTACACCGACATCTTTCGCGCTTTGCCGGTGCTGGTGGTTTTGATCCTGATCTACTACGCGCTGCCCTTCCTCGGCATACGCCTGTCGTCCTGGGCGTCCGCCGTGACGGCTTTCGCCATCATCATGTCGGCTTACTCGGCCGAGGTATTTCGCTCCGGCATCGAAAGCATTCCGCGCGGCCAGTTCGAGGCGGCGCAGGCGCTTGGCCTGCCGTTCATGCTGACCCTGCGCAAGGTCGTGCTGCCGCAGGCGATCCGCGTGGTCATCCCGCCGATGACCAGCAACTGCGTCTCGATGTTTAAGGACACCTCGCTCGCCTCGACCGTGGCGCTGCCGGAGCTGCTCAAGGAAGCGACCAATGCGCAGTCGCTCTACGCCAATCCCTCGCCGCTGATCGGCGCGGCGCTTGTCTACCTCATCTTCCTCTGGCCGATGGTGCGCCTCGTCAGCCTGCTCGAGCGCCGCTTCCAGACCGAGAAGATGCGCTGAACCCCGTCCACCGATCGTCCAAGTCCCCCGCAGGAGCCTGCCCGTGAACAAGCACCAGTCCGACAATACCAACGCCGCCGCGTTCCCGGTCGAGAAGATCCGCGCCATGTTTCCGGCGCTTCAACAGGCGGGCGACTTCATCTTCCTCGACAATGCCGCCGGCGCGCAGATCCCGCAAAGCGTGCTGGATGCCGTGACCAATCATCTGGTTTCACACAATGTGCAGCGCGGCGGCCGCTATGGCCGCAGCGTCACCGTCGATCAGTCGGTCGCCGACGCACGCGAGAGTGTGGCGCTGTTGATCAATGCCTATAGCCCGTCCGAAATCTGCTTCGGCATGAACGCCACCTCGTTCATCCGCCTGGTCAGCCTCGGCATCGGCCAGATGCTCGCGAAAGATCCTGGGGGGCGCGACGAGATCGTCGTTACCGACATGGATCACGATGCCAACATTGCCACCTGGCTGGCGCTGGAATCCGCCGGTGCCAAGTTCAAATGGTGGCGCATGCGCGAGGACGGCAATCTGCATGTCGACGACCTCAAGCCGCTGGTGTCGGAGCGCACGCGCCTCGTCGCCTGCACGGTGACGGCGCACTCGATCGGCTCGATCGTCGACGTCGCCGCGGTGGCCAGGATCGCGCATGCGGCCGGCGCCGAAGTGTTCCTGGATTGCGTGCATTACGGCCCGCATGGGCTGATCGACGTGCAAGCCTGGCAGTGCGACTATCTCGTCTGCTCCGGCTACAAGAATTTCTCGCCGCATATGGGCTTCCTATGGGGTCGCTTCGACACGCTGAAGCGGCTGCCGACCTTCCGCGAGGACTTCATTCCCGACGAGCCGCCCTACAAGGTCGAGGCCGGCACCTTCATCTATGAGAACGTCTCCGGCATGGACGCGGCGGTGCGCTATCTGGAATCGATCGGCCGCAACTTCCTTCCCGAAAACAACCGCTCGCGCCGCGACAACATCGTCGCCGGCATGAACGCCATCCGCGACTATGAGCTGATGCTGGCGCGCGCAATGCTGAAGGTGCTGAGGGATTGCAATGCCACGATCTACGGCGTCGCTGACGAGGCGCGCATCCATGAGCGCGTGCCGACCTTCTGCTTCAACATCGGCAAGCTGTCGCCGCAGCGGATCGTCGAGGAGATGGCGGCCATGCAGATCGGCATACGCGACGGCCACATGTATGCGCCGCGGCTGATGAAGCGGCTGAATCTGTCGATGGACAGCGGCGCCATTCGTGCCTCGCTGGTGCATTACAACACGGTGGAAGAGGTGCACCGTTTTGGGGAAGCGCTGCGGGCGATTATTGCGAAGTTGCGGTGATCCCGACCACCTCCGCGTCGTCATCCACGGGCGAAGCAAGGAGCGAAGCGACGCGCGCAGACCCGAGGATCCATGCCGTGACGTGAGAGCGCCGCTCACGGTGCAGAAATTCTACTCCGCTGCATTCTTCGGCTGAGGTACCGGCATGGATTCTAGGGTCTTCGCGCCGCTTCGCGGCGCTCCGCCCTAGAATGACGAAGCAGGAGGCCTACGCCGCCTTCTTCGCCAGCCGCGCCTTGATGCTGGCGATGTCGGCGCGCGGCGTCGCGGCGAAGAGCGTCTTGGTGTAGGCGTGCTTGGGGTCGGAGAAGACCTCGTCGCGCGGGCCGTATTCGACGGCTTCGCCGAAATACATGACCATCACGTCGTCGGCGATATAGCGGACCACCGAGAGGTCGTGGCTGATGAAGACATAGGTCAGCTGGAATTCGTCCTGCAGGTCGGCAAGCAGGTTGAGCACCTGCGCCTGCACGGAGAGGTCGAGCGCCGAGACCGGCTCGTCCAGAACCAGCAGGCTCGGGTTCAGCATCAGCGCCCGGGCAATGGCGATGCGCTGGCGCTGGCCGCCCGAGAACATATGCGGATAGCGGTTGTAGTGCTCGGGTCCGAGACCGACCTTCTTCAGCATCTTCATCGACAGGTCGCGCCGCTCTTCGGCAGGCTTGTCGGTGTTGATGAGCAACGGCTCGCCCAGCACATCGCCGATCTTCTGGCGGGGATTGAGCGAGCCATAAGGATTCTGGAACACGATCTGCACCTTGCGGCGCATTTCCTTGGTGAGCCCGTCCCTGGCGATATCGACCTTGTTGCCGTCGATGAAGAGCTCGCCTGAGGTGGCCGGATCGATCAGCGTGATGATGCGGGCGAGCGTGGACTTGCCGCAGCCGCTCTCGCCGACGACGGCAAGCGTCTTGCCCTTCTCGACGCTGAAGGACACGCCCTTCACCGCATGGACGGTGCGCGCGCCGCGGAACAAGCCGCCGCCGACATTGTAGTCGCGCTTGATGTCCTTGCCTTCGACGACCTTGGTCATGCGCCGGCTCCTGAAGGTGCGGGCTCGAACAGCATGTCGGAGACGGTCGGCAGCCGGTCGCCGACGGCGTTCTCCGGCAGCGCCGAGAGCAGCGCGCGCGTATAGTTGCTCTTCGGCGATTCAAAGAGCGACAGCACGTCGGCCTCTTCCATCTTGCGGCCCTTGTACTGGACGATGACGCGGTCGGCGGTTTCGGCAACCACGCCCATATTGTGGGTGATCATGATCAGGCCCATGCCGTATTTGGCCTGCAGCGAGACCAGCAGGTCGAGGATCTGCTTCTGGATGGTGACGTCGAGCGCGGTGGTCGGCTCGTCGGCGATCAACAGCTTCGGATTGCAGGCGATCGCCATGGCGATCATGACGCGCTGGCACTGGCCGCCCGACATCTGGTGCGGGAAGGAATTCAGCCGCTCCTCCGGTTCCGGAATGCCGACCTGCTTGAAAAGCTCGATGGCGCGCGCCCGGCGCTCGGCCTTGTCCATGCCCATATGGAAACGCAGCACTTCCTCGATCTGGAAGCCGACGGTGAAGCAGGGATTGAGGCTGGCGACCGGCTCCTGGAAGATCATGGCAATGTCCTTGCCGATGATCTTACGGCGGTCGGCCGGGTCAATCTTCAACAGATCGCGGCCGTTGAAAGCCATGCGGTCGGCGGTGACGGTCGCCGTCCATGGAAGCAGGCCCATCACGGCCAGCATCGACACCGACTTGCCGGAGCCGGATTCGCCGACGATGGCGAGCACCTCGCGCTCGTCGACATGGAGCGAGACGCCGTCGACGGCGCGGAACGGACCGGACGCGGTCTGGAATTCGACGACGAGGTTCTGGATGTCGAGCAGCGCCATCACGACCTCCTGAGCTTGGGATCGAGGGCATCGCGCAGGCCGTCGCCGACAAGGTTGATGGCAAGCACGGTGATGAGGATGGCGAGACCCGGGAAGGTCACCACCCACCAGGCGCGCAGGATGAATTCGCGCGCTGTGGCAAGCATGGTGCCCCACTCCGGCGTCGGCGGCTGGGCGCCGAGGCCAAGGAAGCCGAGCGCGGCGGCTTCCAGGATGGCGTTGGAGAAGGACAGCGTGCCCTGCACGATGAGCGGCGCCAGGCAGTTGGGCAGGATGGTCGCGAGCATCAGCCGCAGATGGCCGGCGCCAGCGACCTTCGCCGCCACGACATATTCGCGGCTCTTCTCGGCCATCACGGCGGCACGCACCAGGCGGGCGAAATGCGGCTGCAGGACCAATGCGATCGCCAGCATGGCGTTGAACAGGCCCGGGCCGAGGATGGTGACAAGCACCAGCGCCAGGAGCAGCGACGGAAAGGCCAGGATCAGGTCCATGACGCGCATGATCGCAACGTCGACCCAGCCGCGGAAATAGCCCGCCAGCAGGCCGAGCGTGATGCCGCCGGTGAGCGCCAGCGTGACCACCACCGCGCCGATCAGCAGCGAGAAGCGCGCGCCGTAGAGCAGGCGCGAGAGGATGTCGCGGCCGACCGGATCGGTGCCGAGCAGATATTGCGTGCTGCCACCGGCCTGCCAGGCCGGTGGCCTGAGAAACGCGGTCTTGTCCTGGACGTCGGGTGCATAAGGCGCGAGCAGCGGCGCGAAAAGCGCGGCGAGCACCAAAAGGATGAAGACGAACAGGCCGATCACGGCGCCGCGGTTCACCGAGAAATAGTGCCAGAAGGTCTTGAGGCCTGTGAGCCGATCCGGGCTGCCGGCGGCCATCGGGGCGATTTCGGTCTGGGTCATTTATGCCGCCCTGATGCGTGGGTTGATGACGGCATAGAGCACATCGACGATGAGGTTCACCGCCATGACGATGAGCGCGATCAAAAGCAGACCCGACTGCACGACGACATAGTCGCGCTTGAAGATGGAATCGACCATCCACTTGCCGATGCCTGGCCAGGCGAAGATGGTCTCGGTGAGGATGGCGCCCGCAAGCAGCGTGCCGACCTGCAGGCCGATGGTGGTGACGACCGGGATAAGCGCGTTGCGAAGCGCATGCACGCCGATGACGCGCGCTGCCGAAAGGCCCTTGGCGCGCGCGGTGCGGACATAGTCCTCGCCCAGCACCTCGAGCATGGCCGAGCGCGTCTGGCGCGCGATCACTGCCAGCGGAATGGTGCCGAGCACGATCGCCGGCAGGACGAGATGGCTAAGCGCGGAGCGGAATGCATCCCACTTGCCATAGAGGAGGCTGTCGACGGTCATGAAGCCGGTGATCGGCTTGAAAAAGAACTGCAGGCCGATGCGGCCCGAGACCGGCGTCCAGCCGAGATAGCCCGAGAAGAAGATGATGAGCAGCAGGCCCCACCAGAAGATCGGCATAGAGTAACCGACAAGGGCCGTGCCCATCAGCGACTGGTCGAACCATGAGCCGCGCTTGACGGCGGCAAAAATGCCGGCGGGAATGCCGATCACCATGGCGAAGACCATGGCGAAGAAGGACAGTTCCAGCGTCGCCGGGAAGAGCGTCTTGAACTCCTCGAGGACCGGGCGCTTGGACGAGATGGAAACGCCGAAATCGCCGGTGGCGACCTCACCGACATAGCGTGCATACTGCTCCCAGATCGGCAGATTGTAGCCGAACTGTTGCTTGAGCTCTTCGTAGCGGGCGGGGGCGACGCCATGCTCGCCGGCCATGGCGAGGATCGGATCGCCCGGCAGCAGCCGGACAAAGGCGAAGGCACAGATGGTGATGCCGACCAGGGTCGGAATCAGGAGGGCGATTTTGTTGAGAAGATATCGGAGCATCATCAAATGGAACGGGGCGGCGCTGGAAGTTGCGCCGCCCCGTTCGCAATATTACTCGGACTTGTCAACGCCGTCGAAACGGTGAATGCCGAGCGGGTCCATCTTGAAGCCGGTGACATTATTGCGAACGACCGCGTAAACCTGGCTGTGAGCGAGCAGGAAAGCGGGCGCTTGCTTGGCGAAGATCACCTGCGCCTGCTCATAGAGCTTGGTGCGCTCGGCCTGGTCGCTGGTCTTTTTGGCCTTCTGGATCAGGTCCTCGAAATCCTTGTCGCACCAGCTGGAGTAGTTCGAGACGCCGATGGCGGAGCAGGCGAAGAGAGTGGCGAAGAAATTGTCCGGATCGCCATTGTCGCCGGTCCAGCCGATCTGGAAGGCGCCGGGACGGTCCTTCTTCTTGCCTTCCTCGCGATACTTCGTCCACTCGTAGTTGACGATGTTCGCCTTGACGCCGACCTTGGCCCAGTCGGCCTGGATCAGCTCAGCCGCGCGCTGGAAGTTCGGGTTGTAGGGACGAACGCGATCGGCAGCCCAGAGCTGGATTTCCTTCAAGCCGGCATCGGCGAGAACCTTCTTGGCCGCTTCCGGATTGTAGGTATCGGTCTTCACGTCCTTGTTCCACGACCACATGGTCGGCGGGATGAGGTTCTCGGCGGGCGTCGCGCCGGCATCCTGGAACAGCGACTTTATCAGGGCCTCCCGGTCGATTGCCTGGTTGAGCGCATGGCGCACTTCCGGCTTGTCGAGCGGCGGGATCGTGGTGTTGTAGCTCATATAGCCGATGTTCAGGCCGGCCTGATCCATCAGCGTCACGTCCTTGTTGGTCTTGATGGTGGCGATGTCGGCCGGGTTCGGATAGGGCGCGACGTCGCATTCGCCGGCGAGCACCTTCTGGATGCGGGCGGTCGCGTCAGGCGTGATGGCGAAGACGAGATCGTCGATTTTTTCCTTGCCCTTGAAGTAGTCGGGATTGGCAGCATAGCGGATGACCGAATCCAGCTGGTAGTCGACGAACTGGAACGGGCCGGTGCCGACCGGCTTGGTCGAGAAGTCGGCCATCTTGCCGTCCTTCTGGAGCTGGTCGGCATATTCCTTCGACACGATCGAGGCGAAATCCATGCCGAGATTGGCCAGCATCGGCGCGTTCGGCTCGGTCAGCGTCAGTTTGACGGTGAGGTCATCGACCTTCTCCCACTTGGCGACGTATTTCGGCATGTCCATGCCGGTGTAATAGTCCCAGGTGAGGTTCGGCAGATACTTGTCGCCGTTCCACGGGTTCTGCTTGTTGAACTGGCGATCGAAGGAGAAGACGACGTCATCGGCGTTGAGGTCGCGCGTCGGCTTGAAATAGTCGGTGGTCTGGAACTTCACGCCCGGATGCAGATGGAAAGTATAGACCAGGCCATCGTCAGAGATTTCCCACTTGTCTGCCAGGCCGGGCTCGATCTCGGTGCCACCATGCTTGAATTCGACCAGGCGGGAATAGACGGTGCGCGAAGACGCATCGAAGTCGTTGCCGCCGGTCGTCGTACCCGGATCGAAATTGGCCGGCGACGCTTCCGAGCAATAAACGAGCGTCTTAGCACTGGCCATGCCGCTGAGGACGCTTGCAGCCAGCAACGCGGCTGCAAAAGTCATTGTCTTTTTCATTGACCACTCCCTGATGTTCTCTCAAGCCCCTCTATCAGGCTCGCGAAGGGCGCATATAAGCACCGTTTCTTCGCCTTTGGAACACCTCGTTTGCGTACCCCATGGGAAGCAGGAAAAGAATCTAGCGTTTGCTCAAACCGCAGAAAAAATGAGTAGTTTTTTCTGCTCACAACATTATTAACGACGGCATTTTTTTATTGATCGCCCACCTGTTAAAACGAGCCGACAGGCCCCGACTGCCGGAGATCTGCCCGCCGCCGGACATGCTGCGGAAGTGTCCGGATCATCAGATTTCGACGGCAAATCTTTCCCCACCCTGCCGCTGGGGCAAGGCTTGCACCGTCGCCGATAGAGGCAATACATAGACTATGGGCGGGATTTCCCGAAAATCCGCGACGGCGTGGAGGACGCTTCCCTGGAAGCGGGCGCCGAGATTGAAGGCGACAGGGAGAGACAGGTGGCAAAAGCAGCCAAGACGACAGCCCCGGGGAATGCAAAGGCCAAGGGCGCCGCCGCAAGCGATGCGCCCAAGACCGCCAAGGCCGCAGCCACAGCGAAGGCGAAGACGACTGCAAAGTCAGCCCTAAAGCCGGCCGCTGCCAAGCCCGCAGCGGCAAAGGCCGGAAAAGCGACCGCGAAGTCGACCGCCGCCGTGCCCGCCGCGAAGATGGCGCCAGCGACGGGCAACGCGAAGCCTGCCTCGAAGAGCCTGCCGAAGGCGATCACCGAGCTCACCGTCGGCCTGCCGGAAAAGCCATGGCTGAAAAGCTATCCCAAGAACATGCCGGCCGAGATCGGCGCCCTGCCCTACAAGTCCATCGGCGAGTTCCTCGTTGGCGCCTGCAAGCAATTCGCCGGGCGGCCGGCTTTCGTATGCATGGGCAAGTCGATCACCTATGCCGAGGTCGAACGGCTGTCGTCCGCGTTCGGCGCCTATCTGCAGGCGAGAGGCCTGGAGAAGGGCGCGCGCGTGGCGCTGATGATGCCGAACGTGCTGCAATATCCGGTGGCGATGATGGGCATACTGCGCGCCGGCTATACGGTGGTGAACGTGAACCCGCTCTACACGCCGCGCGAGCTGGAACACCAGCTGAAGGATTCCGGCGCGCAGGCGATCGTCATCCTCGAGAACTTCGCCGGCACGCTGCAGGCGGTGATCGCCAGGACGCCGGTGAAGCATGTCATCGTCGCCGCCATGGGCGACATGCTGGGCGGACTCAAGGGCGCCATCGTAAACCTCGTGGTGCGACGGGTTAAGAAGATGGTTCCGGCATGGTCGCTGCCTGGCCATGTCAAATTCAACGCCGTGCTCAAGACCGGAGCGAGCATCGCCTTCAAGCCCCCCACGGTCTCTGGCGACGACATCGCCTTCCTGCAATATACGGGCGGCACCACCGGCGTCTCGAAGGGTGCGGTGCTGCTGCATCGCAACGTGCTTTCGAACGTCGCGCAGAATTCGCTATGGGTAGAGGACGCCTATACGGTCAAG
Organism: Mesorhizobium sp. CA5; assembly: GCF_020165105.1. Taxonomy (NCBI): domain Bacteria; kingdom Pseudomonadati; phylum Pseudomonadota; class Alphaproteobacteria; order Hyphomicrobiales; family Phyllobacteriaceae; genus Mesorhizobium; species Mesorhizobium sp. CA5. Next base: position 95,836 of record NZ_JAIUHJ010000018.1, read on the forward strand.
CCGAAGCCGGCGCATCTCAACTTCATCTGCGCGCTGCCGCTCTATCACATCTTCGCGCTGACGGTGAACGCGCTGATGGGCATGCAGCAGGGCGCGCAGAACGTGCTGATCCCCAACCCGCGCGACATCCGGGGCTTCGTCAAGGAACTGGCGAAATACCCGATGCACATCTTCCCCGGCCTCAACACGCTGTTCAACGCGCTGCTCAACAATGAGGAGTTCCGCAAGCTGGACTTCAAGCCGCTGATCCTGACGCTGGGCGGCGGCATGGCGGTGCAGAAGGGCGTGGCGGAGCGCTGGAAGGCGCTGACCGGCTGTCCGGTGAGCGAAGGCTACGGGCTCTCCGAAACCTCGCCGGTGGCGACCGCCAACAAGTTCAGCTCGGCCGATTTCACCGGCACGATCGGCCTGCCGCTGCCTTCGACCGAGATCGCCATTCGGGACGACGACGGCAACAACGTGCCGCTCGGCGAAGTGGGCGAGATCTGCATCCGCGGCCCCCAGGTTATGGCCGGCTACTGGAACCGGCCCGACGAGACCGCCAAGGCAATGACCAAGGACGGCTTCTTCAAATCCGGCGACATGGGCTTCATGGACGAGCGCGGCTACACCAAGATCGTCGACCGCAAGAAGGACATGATCCTGGTCTCCGGCTTCAACGTTTATCCCAACGAACTGGAAGAGGTGGTGGCGCATCACCCCGGCGTGCTCGAAGTGGCGGCCATCGGCGTGCCGGACGAGCATTCCGGCGAGGTGCCTAAATTGTTCGTGGTGAAGAAGGATCCGGCGCTCACCGTCGAGACGTTGATGGCCTATTGCCGCGAGAACCTGACCGGCTACAAGCGGCCGAGATTCATCGAATTCCGCACCGAGTTGCCGAAGACACCGGTCGGCAAGATCCTGCGGCGGGCGCTGCGGGACCAGGTTTGAGCGATTATTCCGCCGGCAAGGCATGGGAGCGAGGCAAGCGGCTCGATCCGGCGGATTTCATCAAGGCGAACATGCGGCTGGCACCGGTACCGTCAGTGCCGGAGGTCCGACTCTACCAGGCGCATCCCGGCAGCGGACTGCGGCGGCTGCTCGAACCGGAAGACGAGAGCGACGGAAGCCGGCCTGACCCACAGCCGCCCTACTGGGCCTATGCGTGGGCCGGCGGCACCGTGCTGGCACGCTATATCCTCGACCGTCCGTCGATCGTAGCCGGCAAACGCGTGCTCGACCTCGGCGCCGGCTCGGGGCTGGTCGGCATCGCTGCGGCAAAAGCCGGCGCGAGCGCAGTGATCGCAGCGGAGATCGACCGCAACGGCATCGTGGCGCTCCGCCTCAATGCGCAAGCCAACGGCGTCGCCATCCAGACACGCGACGAGGACCTCACCGACGGCCCCCCGCCGGTGGTCGACCTGGTTCTCGCCGGCGACGTCTTTTACGCGCAGGATGTCGGGCAACGGATGATCCCGTTCCTCGACCGCTGCCTAGCCGCCGGCATCGATGTGCTGGTCGGCGATCCCGGCCGCGCCTGGCTGCCCAGACCACGGCTTTGCCTGCTCGGCGAATATCACGTGCCGGATGTCGGCGGAAACGGCGGCAGCGAACCCAGGCCCAGCGCGGTGTTCGCCTTTGTCCGATAAAAGAGTGGCTGAGGAGCCCAGCAATCGCCCTCGCCTCACCTCGGGCGCCACCGGTCACACAGCACTTTCTTGTTCATGGTTCCGAGAGCAAAGCTCGGAACAGGGACCAGCTAAACCCGTTTTACCAGTTCTAACGGACTGAACGAAGAGACGGAGCAGTCATGGAAATCCACGACACAAATCACCGTCGATCAAAGATCGGCGGCCACACGATATTTCTGCGGGAAGCAGGACCGCCCGATGCTCCCGTCCTTCTTTTGCCGCATGGCTACCCGTGCTCGTCTTACCAGTTCAGACGCCTGATGCCGGGCTTGGCCGACCGCTGGCGAACAGTAGCATTCGACTGGCCTGGATTCGGCTACAGCGACACACCGGACCCCGCCGAGTTCGACTATGATTTCAACGCCTATGCCGGCGTTCTCGCTGACGTTGCCGATGCGCTGCATTTGGAGCGTTATGCGCTCTGGCTCCACGATTACGGTTCTCAGATCGGCCTCCGTCACGCGATAGCGCATCCCGACAGGATCGCGGCGCTGATCATCCAGAACGGCGACATCTACGAGGACGTGCTCGGGCCGAAATACGAGACGATCAAAGCCTGGTGGGCGGATAAATCGGTCGAGAGACACCGTCCACTCGAGGAGGCGGTGAGCGAGGAGGGATTCCGCGAGGAGTTCATCGGCGAGGTCTCCGAGGACGTCGCCAGCCGCGTCCCTCCGGATCTGTGGAAGCTGCATTGGCCGCTCATGAACACACCGATCCGGAAGGCGGTGTCGATCCGGCTGATGGAAAAGCTCGAGCAGAACATCGAATGGTTCCCGCGATACCAATCCTATCTGCGCGAGCACCGTCCGCCGACGCTGATCGTCTGGGGACCGCAGGACGGCTACATGCCCGAGCAGTCGGCGCTCGCCTATCGGCGCGACCTCCCGGATGCAGAACTGCACATCCTCGACGAGGCCGGCCATTGGCTGTTGGAAACACATTTCGAGGAAGCCCTGCGGCTGGTGCGCGACTTCCTCTCGCGAACGCTGCCGTAAGCACGGCTCTCCGCCACATCCAGAACCCAAGGAGACGAACATGGCGACGAAACCAACCATCGCACGCATCTGGCGCGGCCGCACCCGTCGCGACGTCGCGAACAGCTACGAAACCTATTTGAAGGCAGAAGGCATTCCTCCGCTTCAGCGGGTTGCGCTCGGCGTCCAGCTCTTTCGCGAGGACCGGGAAGAGGAGACCTGGTTCACGACCATCTCCTACTGGCCCGATATCGAGGCGATGACCGCTTTCACCAAGGGCGACCCGATCAAAGTCCACCATCTGGACCGCGACGCCGAATTTCTGATCGAACTGCCCGAGCGCATCGAGATCCATCGCATCCTCGTCGACGACCAGGATCTGCGCTGACGTTGCCGTCATGAGCAACCTCGCCCTGTTCGGGCTCATGGCGCTGATCTGGGGGCTGACCTGGGCGGCAGTCAAGATCGGCCTGGAGGCCGGCATTCCCCCGATCCTTCTGGCGGGGCTGCGCTATCTGCTGACCGCGGGAATCCTGGCATTTTGGACACAGGGAGCCTTATCGGCCTTCGCGGAAGGCCGGTCGATGCGAGTCATCATATCGGCCCTGCTGACGAATGCCGGAACCTACGGACTGCTGTTCTGGGGCATGCAAACGGTCCCGTCCGGCCTATCCGGCTTGGTCAATCTCGCGCTGGTTCCGGTGCTTCTGTTTGGCTTGGCAGTCCTGCTCAGAGAAGAGCGGCCCACTTGGCGGCACGGCCTGGCGCTGGCGCTCGGCTGCACAGGTCTCCTTGGCCTCTTCTGGACGCGTCTTGTCGAGCAGGAATCCGGAAACGGATTGGGCCTTGCCGCTATCGTGGCCGGCACGGCGTGCTACTGCGCGGGGAGCGTCATTGCGCGGCCGCTGATCGGCCCGATCAAGCCCCTGACGCTCACCGCGATCCACGCCGTTCTCGGCGGCGCGGCGCTGATCGTCGTCTCGTTCCTTCTGGGCGAGGTTTCGGCGACGCTGCCAGGAAAAATCGACGTCGCTCCGGCTGCGGCAAGCCTGTTGTTCCTCTCCCTCCTCGGAACCATCGTAGCCTACACGATCTATCTGCGTCTGCTTGAACAATGGGGCACCGCCCGCGCCGGGCTCTATGCCTTCATCTCGCCCATCGTTGCACTGGCCGTAGGCGTTTGGCTGTTCGGCGAAAAGGTCGGAGCGGCCGAGATTGGCGGCGCCGCACTGTTGTTGGTAGCCGCAGGATTGGCGTTGTTTGGGCGCGACCGCCCCAACGCAGCGAGGAAATGAAAGCCGTCGCCAATGTCATTTCCCCATCGTATCGCCGGCAATCTGGCTCTTGACCTCGCCAACACCATCAGTCGGCGCGGCACCGACCGGGAAATCGACCATCTCGCGACGGCGGCGGACATCCTGGCGTGGTCAAGGCAAACGGGCCTGATCGACGATGATTTCGCCCTTCCTTCGGCCGACCACAAAGCTTTGGTCAAAGACGTTCTCGCCCTTCGCCGCGCCGTAAACGACGCCGGCGCGGCAATAGCTCATGGCGACGAACCTCCCACTGCCGCGCTCGATACCATCAGAAAATACGCGGCCGAAGCGCTCAGAACCGCCGCGCTCGCTGGATCGCCGGTGTCGTTGCATTTCCGAGGCGCCAATCGCATCACCGCGGCAATCGCGTGGTCGGCTCTCGACCTGCTTCGCGGCGACGAACTATCGCGTCTCAAACAATGCCCGCCGCATGACTGCCGCTGGCTTTTCATAGATCGCACGAAGAACGGTTCGCGACGGTGGTGCGAGATGAACAGCTGCGGCAATCGGGCCAAGAAGCAGTCGCATCGGAGAATGGCTGATTGAGGCGTCTTCCTGGGACGCGCCCGGTCTAACCCGCCGGCACGTTCACCCGCGCAGTCAGAAAATCCGGCAGGTCGGCGACCGAGTCCAGAACGACGTCCGCCATCGGCGCCAGCGAGTCGCGCGTGCCGGTGCCGGAGAGCACGCCCACCGCCAGGCCGCAGCCGCCGGCGCGCGCCATCTCCAGGTCATGGCGGTTGTCGCCGACCATGGCGATCTCGCCGGGCTTCAACCCGGTCAAGTCGCAGAAAGCGACGACCGTGTCGGGCGCCGGCTTGGAGTTGGCAACGGCGTCATAGCCGAAGGCGGCATCGAAGAGCTGCGCGATGCCCAGCGTAGCCAGCGTCTTTTCGGCGCCGCTGGTCGAATCGTTGGTGGCGACGCCCATGCGATAGGATCGTTTGTGCAAGGCCCGCAACGAGTCGACGACGCCCGGCAGCGCGACCGCCATGGCCGAACCTTGCGCCGAGGTGATCTCGTTGAAGCGGGAAACGGCGTGCATCTGATCTTCCTCGGACAGGCGCGGAAACCAGAGCTCGACGACATCCATGTTCGAGCCGGAGGCGAAGATCGAATCCGGCTTGAAGCGTTTCGTGACGAAGTCGAAGCCGGCAGCGGCGAGCAACCGATCGGCTTTCCAGCGATCGCCCTCGGCGGCATCCATCGCCATGAAGTCGGCGACGCCGAGCCAGGTTGCGTTGAAGTCGACAAGCGTGCCGTCCTTGTCGAACAATATTCCCTTGATATCCGCCAATCCCGTTTACTCCGCGCCGCGCAATTGGTGGATATGTCCCACCAGCCCGGCAGTCGAGGCGTCGCGTTTTGCGGCAGTCTCCTTGCCTTCCACGACAGGCAGCAGGCCTGTCGCCAGTTCCTTGCCGAGCTCGACGCCCCATTGGTCGAAGGAATTGATGTTGAACAGCGTGCCTTCGACGAAGACGCGGTGCTCGTAAAGCGCGATGAGCCGGCCGAGCGTGCGCGGGTCGAGCTTTCTGTAGAGAATGGTCAGCGAGGGGCGATCGCCCGAGAAGACGCGGTGCGGCGCGATGCGGTCGACGTCGGCCGGCTTCATGCCCTTGGCCAGCATCTGCGCGCGCGCCTCTTCCAGCGTGCGCCCCTTCATGAGAGCCTCCGACTGCGCCAGGCAGTTGGCGAGCAAAAGATCATGCTGGTGTTTCAATTCGGGCTCGTGACCGACGGCGGCGGCGAGGAATTCGACCGGAATGAAGTCGGTGCCCTGATGCAGGAGCTGGAAGAAGGCATGCTGGCCGTTGGTGCCGGGCTCGCCCCAGACCAGCGGGCCGGTCGGCGTGGGGACCGCAGTGCCGTCCAGCGTGACGCTCTTGCCGTTCGATTCCATGTCGAGCTGCTGCAGATAGGCCGGCAGGCGCGACAGGCGCTGGTCGTAAGGGATGACGGCGCGGGCCGGATATTTGCAGACGACGCGATGCCACCAGCCGATCAGCCCCAGAAGCACCGGAAGGTTCTTTTGCATCGGCGCCGAGCGGAAATGCTCGTCCATCTCATGCGCGCCGTCGAGGAAGGCGCGGAAGTTGCGCGGGCCGACGGAAATCATAACCGGCAGGCCGATGGCGCTCCAGACCGAATAGCGGCCGCCGACCCAGTCCCAGAAGCCGAAGACACGGTCCTGCTCGATGCCGAACTTCGCCACAAGGTCGAGGGCTGTCGAGACGGCGGCGAAATGCTTGCCGACCGCTTCCTTGCCCAATGCCTTCTGAACCCAATCGCGCGCGGTCTGCGCATTCGTCATCGTCTCGACCGTGGTGAAGGTCTTGGAGGCAATGATGAACAGGGTCGTCTCGGCAGACAGGCCCTTCAGCGTGTCGTGGATATGGGCGCCGTCGACATTGGAGACATAATGCGCGCGCGGTCCGTCATGATAGGGCGCGAGCGCCAGCGTCACCATCGCCGGGCCGAGGTCCGAGCCGCCGATGCCGATGTTGACGATGTCGGTGATCTTCTTGCCGGTGGCGCCGGCCGCCTTGCCGGAGCGGATGGCGTCGGCGAAGGCGCCCATGGAGTCGAGCACGGCGATCACATCGGCCTTGGTGTCCTGGCCGTCGACGATCACGCTCTTGCCGGTCAGGTTGCGCAGCGCGGTGTGCAGCACAGCGCGGTTCTCGGTGATGTTGATCTTCTTGCCCTCGAACATGGCGGCGCGGCGCCCCGCGAGATCGGCGGCGGCGGCGAGCTTTTCCAGCATCGTCATCGTATTTGCGTCGACCGCGCATTTCGACCAGTCGAGCAGAAGGTCCCCATCAGTGGCGGAGAATGTCTCGAAGCGCTTGGGATCGGCGGCGAAGGCCTCGCGCATTGTGCCCCTGGCCGCCGCACGCTGCTCACGTAGAGCGGTGACCTGCTTGTCGAAGGCTGACTGATCCACTGGCGGGCTCCTGGCGGGTTTTTAGACCATTTTAACAGGCCGGATGTTTCCGGCGCGTGTCGGCGCGTCATTCTATCGAGCCGATTTCCATTTCGTTCAAGCGCGGCTTTGCCGCACCGCATTCACGCTTTGATGAGAGGCGGTGTTGGATGGTGAGGTGCGGGAATTCGCGGCGAGGCGCTGGGCGGAGGGCGACGATGCTGTCGCATCGCGCCTTGGGACAGTGCCGCGAAGATGCTGCGCATCGCGCCTGAACGCGGCGACGACGCTTCGCGTCGCGCTTGATAGATCACTGGCATAAATCCCAGCGATCAGAAAAATTGATTGGCGCAACCCCTTATGCCACCCATACACTCCACTGGTCCAGCCAAGTGAAAACAGCTGGCCGTCCGAGGAAGATTTCCCATGCCACAGCGCAATGACACGGCCATATGGTCCGGCCTGTTCCGGATTTCGGCTGAATCCGGCCAAACCCTCCAGGCGCAGATCCGCCAGGCGATCGTCGCGGCCATTCTCGACCGACAGATCGCCGCCTCGATGCCGTTGCCGTCGTGCCGAATTCTTGCGGAAAAACTCGGGGTTGCCCGCGGCACAGTGGTGCTCGCCTTCCAGCAGCTGGTCGACCAGGGCTTCCTGGTGGCGCGCGAACGGCGCGGCCATTTCGTTAATCCGGACGTGCTGGCCACTCCCGCCAAGCCGCACCAGAAAGCGCCTGACCAGCAGAACGAGATCGACTGGAAGGCGCGCCGGCAGATCGCCGCGAGCGACATGCCGCCGCCGGCCAAGCACGACAACTGGATCAAGTCCTCCTATCCCTTCGTCTACGGCCAGTTCGATCCGGCGCTGTTTCCGACCGCCGAATGGCGCGAGTGCAACCGCATGGCGCTGGCGGTGCTCGAGATCCGCAACTGGGCGTCCGACATGGTGGATCGCGACGATCCGCTGCTGATCGAACAGATCCAGGCCAGGCTTCTGCCGCGGCGCGGTATCTTCGCCAATCCGGACGAGATCATCGTGACGCTGGGCGCGCAGAACGCGCTTTACATGCTTGCATCGCTGCTAATGACCAAGGGCTCGAAGGTGGCCATGGAAGACCCGGGCTATCCCGACGCCCGCTCGATCTTCCGGCTGGCCGGCGCCGATATCCAGCCGGTTCCGGTCGACCAGTCGGGCATCGTGACCTCGGCGATCCCCAGCGATTCCGGCTTCGTCTTCGTCACGCCCAGCCACCACTGCCCGACCATGGTGCCATTGTCGGCCGAGCGGCGGCAGGATCTCCTGGCGCGCGCCAACCGCAACAATCAGATCATCATCGAGGATGGCTATGACAGCCAGTTGCTCGACGAGGCGCCGCAGCAGGCGCTGAAGAGCCTCGATCGTTCCGGCCGCGTGATCTATGTCGGCTCGATGTCGAAGACGCTGGCTCCAGGTCTCAGGCTTGGCTACATCGTGGCCTCGGCCGGGCTGATCGCCGAGCTTCGCGCGCTGCGCCGCTTCATGCTCAGGCACCCGCCGGCGAACAACCAGCGCGCCGTTGCGCTGTTCCTGTCGCTCGGACATCACGAGGCGCTGGTGCGCAGGCTTTCCACCGCCTTCGACGAACGGCGCAAGCGTCTGGTCCATGCGATTTCCGCCTTCTTGCCAGAGTGGCGTTCGACCGACTCGGCGGGCGGCACATCGCTGTGGCTGGAAGGGCCGCGCGGCACTGATTCACGCGGCCTTGCGGAAGCGGCCGCTTCGCGCAGCGTCATCATCGAACCCGGCGACCGGTTCTTCGATCGCAGCGAAAAGCCCTCTCGTTTCATGCGCTTGGGCATCTCCTCGATCTCGCTGCAGCATATCGAGCCGGGCATCCGCGAACTTGCCACCGCCGCCGGGCGCAGGCCCGCCGCCGCCTGATCGCCACGGACCTCCTGAAAAAGAGCCGGCACCGCGCCGGCTCTTTTTGTTTGGGCGCATGTTTGCCGCTTTAGCACTCTGGCATATTCGACGGGATTGCTTGGCCCATAGGCTGTGCCAATGCCGGCGGCATAGTCGGAGCCAGAAGGGGACGAGGCAGCCGATGGTGGACCAACCGCCGCGTTCGCCGCGCAGAAAAAGACAAAAGGTGGAGTGCTTCCATGTCAGTGGCTCTCGAGAAGCAGGAATCGTCGTCGGACCAGCGTTCGCGGCGTTCCGGCGGGCGCGAAGCGCGCCGCGCGATGCGGGCAGCGCCCTTGGCCGACGACATCCGTCCGGTGCGGCCGGGGCTTGAAGGCGGCAGCTATGGCCCATTGAGCCAGAACGACCGCGAGCGCATCCACGAAGCGGTGCTGACGCTGCTGGAAACGGTCGGCTTCGCCAATGCCATACCGTCCTGCATCGAGGCGCTGACCCGGGTCGGCGCCACCCACGGCGATGACGGCCGCGTTCGGCTGCCGCGCGCCTTGGTGCTGGACACGATCAAAAAGGCGGCGCGCAACTTCACCCTCCATGGCCAGGATCCGAAGCACGACATGCTGATCCAGGGCAAACGCGTGCATTACGGCACGGCGGGCGCGGCGGTGCATCTGGTCGATGTCGAGAAGCGCGAATATCGCGAATCGCTGCTGCAGGACCTCTACGACGCCGCCCGTCTGGTCGATGGGTTGGACAACATCCACTTCTTCCAGCGCACCATGGTGCCGCGCGACATTCCCGACCCGCTCGATATGGATTTCAACACGCTCTATGCCTGCGTGATGGGGACGTCCAAGCATGTCGGCACCTCGTTCACCGTGCGCGAGAACGTCAAGCCAGCGCTGGAAATGCTTTATGCAATCGCCGGCGGGGAGGAGAATTTCCGGGCGCGGCCGTTCGTGTCGAACTCGAACTGCTTCGTCGTGCCGCCGATGAAGTTCGCCGAGGACGCCTGCGGCGTGCTGGAGGCCTGCGTCGAAGGCGGCATTCCGATCCTGCTTCTGTCGGCCGGCCAGGCCGGCGCCACCGCACCTGCCGCCATTGCCGGCGCCGTCGTGCAAGCGGTCGCGGAAGTGCTGATGGGCCTGGTCTATGTCAATGCCGTCAAGCCTGGACATCCGGCGATCTTCGGCACTTGGCCGTTCGTCTCCGATCTTAGGACCGGCGCCATGTCCGGCGGCTCGGCGGAGCAAGCAGTGTTGACCGCGGCCTGCGCCCAGATGGCGCAATATTATGACCTGCCCGGGGGCTCGGCCGCCGGCATGTCGGACTCGAAGCTGCCTGACATCCAGGCCGGCTACGAGAAGGGCATCACCAATGTCATGGCGGGCTTGTCCGGCCTGAACCTGGTCTATGAATCGGCCGGCATGCATGCCTCGCTGCTCGGCTTCTGCCTCGAAAGCCTGATCATCGACAACGATATGCTCGGACATTGCCTGCGCTGCGTGCGCGGCATCGAGGTGACCGACGATGCGCTGTCGATCGATACCATCGCCGATGTCTGCCTCAAGGGCCCCGGCCATTATCTCGGCAACGATCAGACGCTGAAGCTGATGCAGACGGAATATTTCTATCCCGCCGTCGGCGACCGTTTCTCGCCCAAGGAATGGAACGAAAAGGGCCGGCCCGACATCCTGTCGCGGGCGATCGCGGAGAAGAAGCGCGTGCTTGCCGAGCGCTTCCCGCGCCATGTCTCGCGCCTGCTGGACGACAAATTGCGCGCCCGCTTCGGCGAGATGATCAAATTGCCGCGCAGCAAGATGGGCGGCTAATATTCAGGTGAGGCCGGCCTGCAAACGATGCCTTCCTGCGCTTCCGCCTTCGCCGGCCGAAGCACTCATGGGCGGCGGCGCGGAAGTTAAGGCTACGGCCGGCGTAGGCCGGTTCTCGGAACCCGCCATTTTCGACTCGGCCTGACCGAAATCTCAACGCATCCTGTTCGTTTGATCATTCCGCGCTCAGCGCATAGCGCTCGACGACCTCGGCGTTGATCAGCTTAGCGTGCAGCGTCATCAGCACGATCTGCGCGTCGAAACTGTCGCCGGCCTCCAGCGCCGCCTCGATGCGGCGCTCGACCTGCAATGTCGGCTCGCGGCCGTTGGCCTGCTCGAACACATGGCGCCCGGCGACGCAATAGCCGCAGAGCTGCGCCACGGATGCATAGGCGTCCGCCGGCGGCTCGTCGGGCCAGCGGTCGTTCATCAGGTTGACGATGGTGAGTTTCACGCCCTCTGGTACCAGCGCCGGATGCAGGTCGGCCGCACGCAACGCGTCGTCGAGCTGGCGCAGATCGCCGGAGCGGCCGAACATGCCGAGGAAGCCGAGGGAAGAGCGCCGTTTCGCCACGATGATCTGTCCCTTCGTGAGCTGCCGAGGTCGAGCTTATCTGTGGGTTCCTTGGAGATGAAACAAGGGCAACAGAAAAGGGCGGCCCGCCGTCGGCAAGCCGCCCTTTTGATTGGCCGAATATATAGGCTTAGTGATTGTCGCGCGGCACGCCGCTGGTATGGGCGACGTCCTGGTATTTCACCGCCGGTTTCAGCACCATGCCGGCCGAGAACTGGTCGACTATGCCGCGCTGGATCTCCTGCCATGGCGTCTGGTGCTGGGGATAGTGATAGCCGCCATTGGCCTGCAGCGCGGCGCGCCGCTTGGCGATCTCCTCGTCGCTGACGAGGATATTGGCCGTGGCCTTTTTCAGGTCGATGCGGACGCGGTCGCCGCTCTTGAGCAGCGCCAACCCGCCTCCGATCGCAGCTTCAGGCGAGGCATTGAGGATCGACGGGGAGCCCGACGTGCCGGACTGGCGGCCGTCACCGATGCAGGCAAGGGCGTGGATGCCCTTCTTGATCAGGTAGGCCGGCGGCTGCATGTTGACCACCTCGGCGCCGCCCGGATAGCCGACCGGACCGGCGCCGCGCATGAACAGGATCGTGTGCTCGTCGATACCCTGCGCCGGATCGTCGATGCGGGCGTGGTAATCCTCCGGCCCGTCGAAGACCATGGCGTTGCCCTCGAAGGCCTCCGGGTCGTTCGGGTTGGAGAGGTAGCGCTCACGGAATTCGGGCGAGATGCCGCTGGTCTTCATGATGGCGGAATCGAACAGGTTGCCCTTGAGGTTGATGAAGCCGGCATTGGCCTTGAGCGGCTTGTCGGCGCTGCGGATGACGTCGTGATTCTCGTTGACGGCATCCCGGCAATTGTCGCCCATCGACCTGCCGTTGGCGGTGACGGCATCGGGATGCGGCAGCAGGCCGCCCTTCATCAATTCGGCGACGACTGCCGGCACGCCGCCGGCATGGTGATAGTCCTCGCCGAGATACTCGCCCGTCGGCTGCAGGTTGACCAGCAGCGGGATATCGAGGCCGATCTTCTGCCAGTCGTCATTGTCGAGCGGCACGCCGAGATGGCGGGCGATGGCGTTGAGGTGGATCGGCGCGTTGGTCGAGCCGCCGATGGCCGAGTTGACGACGATGGCGTTCTCGAACGCCTCGCGGGTCATGATATCGGACGGCTTCAGGTCCTCATGCACCATCTCGACGATGCGCTTGCCCGTCTCGTAGGAAATCTGGCCGCGCTCGCGATACGGGGCCGGGATGGCGGCAGAGCCCGGCAGTTGCATGCCGAGCGCCTCGGCCAGCGAATTCATCGTGGTAGCCGTGCCCATGGTGTTGCAATAGCCGGTCGACGGCGCCGAGGAGGCGACGATGTCCATGAACTCGTCATAGTCGATCTCGCCGGCAGACAGCCGCTGGCGCGATTCCCAGACGATGGTGCCCGAACCGGTGCGCTTGCCCTTGTGCCAGCCATTGAGCATCGGGCCGACCGAAAGCGCGATCGCCGGGATGTTGACGGTGGCCGCCGCCATCAGCAAGGCAGGCGTCGTCTTGTCGCAGCCGATGGTCAGCACCACGCCGTCGAGCGGATAGCCGTAGAGCACTTCGACCAGACTGAGATAGGCAAGGTTGCGGTCGAGCGCGGCCGTGGGGCGCTTGCCGGTCTCCTGGATCGGATGGCAGGGGAACTCGAAGGGGATGCCGCCCATCGAGACGATGCCCTCGCGCACGCGCTTGGCAAGCTCGAGGTGATGCCGGTTGCAGGGCGAAAGGTCGGAACCGGTCTGCGCGATGCCGATCAGCGGCTTGCCCGACATCAGCTCGGCGCGCGTAAGGCCGTAATTGAGGTAGCGTTCGAGATAGAGCGCCGTCATGCCCGGATTGTCGGGATTGTCGAACCACTCCTGCGAGCGAAATTTCTTCTTCTTGGTGGGGGCGCCTGCCATGGTGGTCTCCGTATTTGTATGACAAATCGATAGGACAATGCGTCCATGCAGGCAAGAGGCAGACGCTGCCGGAACCCGGACTTTGGTGCGATAGACTTGTTTCGGGCCGCGCGCTACGACCAACCGGCATCAGCAATGCGGGAGGTCTTGATGGCTTTGGTGATCGAAGGCGAGGAGCGGATCGCCGCACCCATCGGGAAAGTGTGGGAAGCCCTTAACGACCCGGAGATCCTGAAGGTGGCGATTCCCGGCTGCCTGAGCCTCGAGAAGAATTCGGACACCGCCATGGCTGCGACCGTGGTGCTCAAGATCGGCCCGATCAAGGCGACCTTCAACGGCGAAGTCACGCTGAAAAACCTCAAGCCACCGCATTCCTACACCATCCAGGGCGAAGGCAAGGGCGGCGTTGCCGGTTTCGCCAAGGGCGGCGCCGACGTGACGCTGACCGCCGACGGGGTAGACTCGACAGTGCTCAAATACGCCGCCAAGGCCGAGGTCGGCGGCAAGATCGCGCAACTCGGCAGCCGGCTGATCCAATCGACATCGAAGAAATTGGCAGGGCAGTTCTTCTCGACGTTCGGCGAGAAGGTCGGCGCCTGACACTCAAAGGAAAGGGCGTTATTCGAACACGATGCTCGGCACGGCGGCTTCAGCGGCGCCGCGCTCTTCCTGGACCCTTTCCCAGACCTTGCTGGCGATATCGCGGTAGATCTTTGCCTCCGCGCCCTCCGGCTTGGAGGCGACGACCGGGGCGCCGGCGTCCGAGCTTTCGCGGATGCCCATCTCAAGCGGCACCTCGCCGAGGAAGGTGACGCCGAGGCGCTCGGCCTCGCGGCGCGCGCCGCCATGGCCGAAAATGTCGTAGCGCTTGCCGGTGTCGGGAGCGAGGAAGTAGCTCATATTCTCGACGATGCCGAGCAGCGGCACGTCGACCTTCTTGAACATGTTGAGGCCCTTGCGGGCGTCGATCAGCGCCAGATCCTGCGGCGTAGAGACGATGACAGCGCCGGCGAGCGGCACCTGCTGGGCCATGGTGAGCTGGGCATCGCCGGTGCCGGGCGGCATGTCGACCACCAGCACGTCGAGCGGACCCCATTCGACCTCGCGCAGCATTTGCGTCAGCGCCGACATCACCATCGGGCCGCGCCAGATCATCGGCGTCTCCTCATCGACGAGGAAGCCCATCGACATCACCTTGAGACCGTAATTCTGCATCGGCTTCAGCACCTTGCCGTCGACGGTCTGCGGCCGGCCGTGGATGTTGAGCAGCCTGGGCATGGACGGGCCGTAGATATCGGCATCGAGCACGCCGACCTTCAGCCCGTTGGCAGCAAGGCCGAGCGCCAGGTTGACGGCGGTGGTCGACTTGCCGACGCCGCCCTTGCCGGAGGCGACGGCGATGATGGCGTCGATGCCGGGCACGCCGCGCCTGCCATGGCTCTGCGAGGCGGGCGCATGCGGCGCAGGGCGCTGCGGCGCCGGCTGCGGAGTCGGCCGCTGCGGTGCAGCCTGCGAAGGTTGACGCGGCGGAACCGGCGCTTCCATGCCGCCGCCCTTTTTCTCCGCCGTCAGCGCGACGACCGCGCTGGCGACGCCGGGGATAGCCTTCACCGCGCGCTCGGCCGCGGCACGCAGCGGCTCCAGCTCCTGGGCGCGGGCGGCGGGCACGGTGATCGAGAAGAAGACCTTGGAATCGGCGATGAAAATCTCGGAAACCATGCCGAGATCGACGATGTTGCCGGTGAAGTCCGGCCCGTTCACCGTCTTCAGGCGCTCGATGACGGATTCCTTGGTAACGGTCATGATCTTTCCTCGGCGTTTGGCGTCCAGATAGTGCAGTTTGCCGGCAGAACCAAGCCGTGGCGCAACGGCTCGCCCGGCGTGCCCCGGAAAGCGACGGATGGTGTCGGCTTTGGCCATGGCCGTTGCGCAGGTTCGGGCCCGGTCATAGCCAAACGGTGCGCCCGCGCTATCTCCATCGCCATCACGACAACCGGGGAAGGAAGACGGTCATGCTTGAAAACAGCAATGTGACAGCCAATCTCGCGGTGAAGGACATCGCCAAGGCAAGGGCGTTCTACGAGGGCACGCTGGGCCTCAGCCAAGTGGACGACATGGATGGCGAGCTGATCGTCTACAAAAGCGGTGACACGCTCCTCAATGTCTATCGCTCGCAATTCGCCGGCACCAACAAGGCGACGGCCGCAACCTGGGCGGTCGGCGACCGGATCGAGACGATCGTCAAATCGCTGCGGTCGAAGGGCATAACCTTCGAGCACTATGATATGCCCGGCCTGTCGCTCGAAGGCGACATCCATGTCGGCTCGGGCATGAAGGTGGCCTGGTTCAAGGATCCCGACGGCAACATCCTGAACCTGGTGGGCAAATAGCGCCCACTCTCAGGCGGGGCCGGAACCCGTCATCCGGCCAGCCTTGTGGCGAGATAGGTCAACGCCGAAATCGCCGCCGTCGCCGGCAAGGTGATCACCCAGGCGACGACGATATTGCCGGCGATGCCCCAGCGCACGGCGGAGACGCGGCGGGCGGCACCCACGCCGATGATGGCGCCCGTGATGGTATGCGTCGTCGAAACCGGGACACCGAGCCAGGTGGCGGCGAAAAGCGTTACGGCGCCGCCGGTCTCGGCGCAAAAACCCTGCATCGGATTCAGCCGCGTGATCTTCGATCCCATGGTGTGGACGATGCGCCAGCCGCCGAGCAGCGTGCCCAACGCCAGTGCCGACTGACAGGTGAGCACCACCCACAGCGGCACATGGAAAGTCGGGCCGAGCGCGCCCTGCGAAAAGAGCAGCACGGCGATGATGCCCATGGTCTTCTGCGCGTCGTTGCCGCCATGTCCCAGCGAATAGAGCGAGGCGGAAAAGAACTGCAGCACGCGAAAGCTGTTGTCGACCGCGAATGGCGTCTGGCGCACGAACAGCCAGGAGACGATGAGTACCAGGACGAGCGCCAGCACGAATCCCGTCGCCGGTGAGAGCACGATGGCCGCGACAGTCTTGCCGAGCCCCGACCAAACGATGGCGCCCAGGCCTGCCTTGGCGACGCCGGCGCCGACCAGCCCGCCGATCAGCGCGTGCGAGCTGCTCGACGGAATGCCGGCGACCCAGGTGACGATATTCCAGACGATGGCGCCGACGAGTGCGGCAAAAATCACCGCCGGCGTGACGATGCTGGCGTCGATGATGCCTTTTCCCACCGTCTCAGCGACATGCAGGCCGAAGAACAGGAAGGCGATGAAATTGAAGAAAGCCGCCCACAGCACCGCGTAATGCGGCCTGAGCACCCGGGTGGAGACGATGGTCGCGATCGAGTTGGCGGCATCGTGCAGGCCGTTGAGGAAATCGAAGAACAGCGCCACGGCAACGAGGCCGACCAGCAGGGGAAAGGCGATCGTGGCGTCCATCGCCTAAACGTTCTCGATGACGATGCCGCTGATCTCGTTGGCGACATCCTCGAAACGGTCGACCACCTTCTCCAGCTGGCCATAAATCTCCGAACCGATCAGATAGGCCATGGCGTCGCTGCGGCCGTGACGCTTGAACAGATCCTTGAGGCCATGCTCGTGCAGATCGTCGGCGCGGCCCTCGACGCGCATGACCTCCTCGGCGATGGCGTTGAGGCGCGCTGCGTTGGCGCCGACCTTGCCGAGCAGCGGGATCGCCTCGGCGACCAACCGGGCGGCCTGGACGATGACGCCGCCCATTTCCCGCATCAGCGGATCGAATTCCCTCACTTC
Organism: Mesorhizobium sp. CA5; assembly: GCF_020165105.1. Lineage (NCBI taxonomy): Bacteria > Pseudomonadati > Pseudomonadota > Alphaproteobacteria > Hyphomicrobiales > Phyllobacteriaceae > Mesorhizobium > Mesorhizobium sp. CA5. Next base: position 112,723 of record NZ_JAIUHJ010000018.1, read on the forward strand.
GAACAGTTTCACCGTCTTGACGGTCTTGTGCATCATGTCGATGGCGTCATCCATCGACTGGATCAGATCCTTGATGTCGCCGCGGTCGAAGGGTGTGATGAAGGAGCGCCTGACGGCAAGCAGGACCTCGGCGGTGATGCCGTCAGCCTCGTTCTCGAGATCGATGATTTTTTGGCACCAGCGGTCGATGTCCTTGCCCTGGAGAAGCTGCTCAAGGGCTTCGGCGCCGCCGACCACGGTGCGCGAATGCCGCTCGAACAGGTCGAAGAAGCGATCCTCGCGCGGCAACAGCTTGCGAAACCAACCCAGCATGTCGTCCCTCCCTGCTTCCACCTATCTCACATAACGCCACGCGCAGCGCGGGAAAACAGATAGCCGGCTCAAAAATGTGGACGAGGCCGATTGCGCATGCGTCTTGCGAAGCAGGGCGATTTCCCCGACCTTGGGCAAACCGCGGCGGATCGGACGGCATGATCGACAAACTGGAATTCTTCATCGCTCTCGCCAAGGAGGAGCATTTCGGCCGGGCCGCAGAAGTGTGCGGCGTCACCCAACCGACCTTATCGGCCGGCATCAAGCAGCTCGAGGAACAGCTCGGCGTCATGCTGGTGCTGCGCGGCTCGCGCTTCCAGGGCCTGACGCCGGAGGGCACGCAGGTGCTGGGCTGGGCGCGCCGCATCGTCGGCGACTCCCGCACGATGCGCGAGGAGATGCGGGCGGCGCGCCACGGCCTGTCCGGGCGCATCCGCATCGCCGCGATCCCGACGGCGCTCGCCATGGTGGCGCGGCTGACGACGCCATTCCGCGAAAAGCATCCGGGCGTCACCTTCTCGGTGCTGTCGCGCACATCCATCGAAGTGCTGTCGCTGCTCGGCAATTTCGATGTCGATGCCGGCATCACCTATCTCGACAACGAGCCGCTCGGGCGCGTGACCAGCGTGCCGCTCTATGACGAGCGCTATCAGCTGATCACGGCGGTTGGGAACCCCTATTCCGACCGCGACAAAGTGTCGTGGGCCGAGATCAGCCAGCTGCCGCTCTGTCTGCTGACGCCGGATATGCAGAACCGGCGCATCATCGACCAGCATCTGGCGGAAGCCGGCGTGCAGGTGCGGCCGACGCTGGAATCGAATTCGATGATCGTGCTGTTCTCGCATATCCGCACAGGCAAATGGTCATCGATCATGCCGCTCAACCTTGCGGAAACGTTCGGCTTTTCCGAGCCCATCCGGGCCATCCCGATCGTCGAGCCGGACGCCAGCCACACGGTCGGGCTGGTGGCGGCGCCGCGCGAGCCGCACACGCCGCTGGTGCAGGCGCTTCTGGGAGAGGCGATGGCGCTGGCGGACGATTTCCGCGCCCACCGCTAGGTTAGACAATGCGAGCCGCCGGATCTTGATAGAAAATTTCTATCGAACGACGAAAGCGCTTTATTGATTTCGGAGGTTTCCTCTGATTTCGTAAGGACTTAGCGATAATGCGCCCTATGCATGTCGTTGCCCCGAAACCGCTCTATATGCTGGGGTGACATACATTGGCCGCCACGACCAGGGAGGGCGCTGCGTGAGCATGCAGGCCGCAAGTACCGAGATCGCGTCGCGCACGGCGGCGATCATTGATGAGATGAAGGGCCTCGAAGGCCCGTTGCTGCCGATCCTGCACAGCATACAGGAAGAGTTCGGACATGTTCCGAAAGACGCGCTGCCGGTGATCGCCGATGGGCTGAACCTATCGCGGGCCGAGGTGCACGGCGTGGTCAGCTTCTATCACGATTTCCGCGCCAAGCCCGCCGGACGGCACGTGCTGAAGCTCTGCCAGGCCGAAGCCTGCCAGTCGATGGGTTCGGACGCCGTCGCGGCCAAGATCAAGCAGTTGCTGGGCATCGATTTCCACGAGACCACGCGCGACGGATCGGTTACACTGGAGCCGGTCTATTGCCTCGGGCTTTGCGCCTGCTCGCCGTCGGCGATGCTCGACGGCGAAGTCATCGGTCGGCTCGATGACGAGAAGATCGAAGAGATCGTCGCGGAGGTACGTTCATGATCCCGCGCATCTATGTCCCGGCAGATTCCGGCGCGCTGGCGCTCGGTGCCGAAAAGGTCGCCAAAGCGATAGAGAAGGAACTCAAGGAGCGCGGCGTCGAAGCCAAGATCGTGCGCAACGGCTCGCGCGGCGCCTATTTCCTGGAGCCGATGGTCGAGGTGGCCACGGCTGAGGGCCGCGTCGCCTACGGGCCGGTCAAGCCGTCCGACGTCAAGAGCCTGTTCGACAGCGGCTTCCTCAAGGGCGGCCATCACAAGCGCTGGCTGGGCTCCCCCGACAAGATCCCCTTCTTCGCCAAACAGACGCGGCTGACCTTCGCGCGCTGCGGCATCATCGATCCGCTGTCACTCGACAGCTACAAATCGCATGGCGGCCTGAACGGCCTGCAGAATGCAGTGGCGATGGCGCCCGCGGACATCGTGAAACAGGTGACCGAGTCCGGTTTGCGCGGCCGCGGCGGCGCCGGCTTCCCGACCGGCATCAAGTGGAAGACGGTGCTGGATACGGCGGGCGAGCAGAAATACATCGTCTGCAACGCCGACGAAGGCGACAGCGCCACTTTCGCCGATCGCATGATCATGGAAGGCGATCCCTTCGTGCTGATCGAGGGCATGGCGATCGCCGGCATCGCCACCGGCGCGACCAAGGGCTTCGTCTATATCCGCTCGGAATATCCGCATGCGGTGGCGACGATGAACAAGGCCGTCGCGCTCGCCCGTAAGGCGGGCGTGCTGGGCGTCAACGTGCTGGGCTCGCCCAACGCCTTCGACATGGAAATCCGCGTCGGCGCCGGCGCCTATGTCTGCGGCGAGGAAACCTCGTTGCTCAACAGCCTTGAGGGCAAGCGTGGCGTGGTGCGCGCAAAGCCGCCGCTGCCCGCGATCCAAGGCTTGTTCGGCAAGCCGACGGTGATCAACAACGTGATCAGCCTGGCCTCGGTGCCTGTCATCATGGACAAGGGCGCTGCCTACTACAAGGATTTCGGCATGGGCCGCTCGCGCGGCACGATCCCGATCCAGATCGCCGGCAACGTCAAGCATGGCGGCCTGTTCGAGACGGCTTTCGGTCTGACGCTGGGCGAGATCGTCGACGACATCGGCGGCGGCACGTCCACTGGGCGTCCGGTGAAGGCGGTGCAGGTCGGCGGTCCGCTCGGCGCCTATTTCCCGCGCGCTTTGTTCGACACGCCGTTCGACTACGAGGAATTCGCCAAGCGCGACGGGCTGATCGGCCATGCCGGCATCACCGTGTTCGACGACACCGCCGACATGCTGAAGCAGGCGCGCTTCGCCATGGAGTTCTGCGCCATCGAAAGCTGCGGCAAGTGCACGCCCTGCCGCATCGGCTCGACGCGCGGCGTGGAGGTTCTGGACAAGGTCGCCGCCGGCATCGAGGCGGAAAAGAACCTCGCTCTGGTCACCGACCTCTGCAACACGATGAAGTTCGGATCGCTTTGCGCGCTGGGCGGCTTCACGCCCTACCCGGTGATGAGCTCGATCACGCATTTCCCCGAGGATTTCAAGCCCGCGCCGGCGCGCGTGGCGGCTGAATAGGAGCTGGCAGATGAACATCAAGGCCGACTTCCCGACACTCATCGAAGAAATCGACTACGGCACGCCGGAGTCGAAAGCGACGAAGCAGGTGACCCTGACAGTCGACGGGCAAAGCATCACCGTGCCGGAAGGCACCTCGATCATGCGCGCGGCCATGGAAGGCGGCGTCGAGATCCCGAAGCTCTGCGCCACCGACATGCTGGACTCTTTCGGTTCCTGCCGCGTCTGCCTGGTCGAGATCGAAGGGCGCGGCGGCACGCCGGCTTCCTGCACGACGCCAGTCGGCGAAGGCATGGTGGTGCGCACGCAGTCCGACCGGCTCGACGCCATCCGCCGCGGCGTCATGGAACTCTATGTCTCCGACCACCCGATGGGCTGGAACGAAAAGGCCGGAACCGGCGCCAGCGAGTTCGACGCGGTGGCGAAGTCGGTCGGCCTCACCGAGAACCGCTACGGCGTCGAGGGCCGCAACCACGTCAAGGAAGAAGGCGGCGTCGCGCCCGGCCACGGCTCGCTGGCGGTCGACTACATCGCCCGCGACGAATCCAATCCCTATTTCACCTATGATCCGGCACAGTGCATCGTCTGCTCGCGCTGCGTGCGCGCCTGCGAGGAGGTGCAGGGCACCTTCGCGCTGACCATCGAGGGCCGCGGCTTCGAATCGCGCATGGTCGCCGGCATGCATGAGGACTTCATCGCTTCCGAATGCGTGTCCTGCGGCGCCTGCGTGCAGGCCTGCCCGACCGACGCGCTGCGCGAGAAGACCGTGCTCGAGAAGGGCATGCCGGAGCGCTCGGCCGTCACCACCTGCGCCTATTGCGGCGTCGGCTGCTCGTTCAAGGCCGAGGTCAAGGATGACGAGGTCATCCGCATGATGCCCTACAAGGACGGCAAGGCGAACCACGGCCATAGCTGCGTCAAGGGCCGTTTCGCCTATGGCTATGCCACGCACAAGGACCGCATCCTGTCGCCGATGGTCCGCGAGAAGATTTCCGATCCGTGGCGCGAAGTGACCTGGGAAGAGGCGATCGCCCATACGGCGAAGGAATTCCGCCGCATCCAGTATCAGTATGGACGCACGGCAATCGGCGGCATCACGTCCTCGCGCTGCACGAATGAGGAGACCTATCTCGTCCAGAAGCTGGTGCGGCAGGGCTTCCGCAACAACAACGTCGACACCTGCGCGCGCGTCTGCCACTCGCCGACCGGCTACGGGCTCGGCCAGACCTACGGCACATCGGCCGGCACGCAGGATTTCGATTCGGTCGAGTTCACCGATGTCGCCGTCATCATCGGCGCCAATCCGGCTTCCGCCCATCCCGTCTTCGCCTCGCGGCTGAAGAAGCGGCTGCGCCAGGGCGCCAAGCTGATCGTGCTCGATCCGCGCCGCACCGAAATGGTCAAGTCAGCGCATATCGAAGCCGACTACCACCTGCCCTTGAAGCCCGGCACCAACGTGGCGGTGCTGACGGCGCTGGCACATGTCATCGTCACCGAAGGCCTGTTCGACGAGGCCTTCATCCGCGAGCGCTGCGACTGGGCCGAGTTCCAGGACTGGGCATCCTTCGTCGCCCTGCCGGAAAACAGTCCCGAAACCGTCGGCAAGCTCTCGGGCGTCGATCCGGAGCTGATCCGGGGTGCCGCGCGCATGTATGCCAAGGGCGGCAACGGCGCGATCTACTACGGCCTCGGCGTGACGGAGCACAGCCAGGGCTCGACCACGGTGATCGCCATCGCCAACCTCGCCATGGCCACGGGCAATATCGGCCGTCCGGGCGTCGGCGTGAACCCGCTGCGCGGCCAGAACAACGTGCAGGGCTCCTGCGACATGGGCTCGTTCCCGCATGAATTGCCGGGCTACCGCCACATCTCGGGCGAAGCGGTGCGCGACATCTATGAAAGCCTGTGGGGCGTGAAGCTGGACGATGAGCCGGGTCTGCGCATCCCCAACATGCTGGACGCCGCTGTCGACGGTTCGTTCAAGGGCATCTACATCCAGGGCGAGGACATCCTGCAGTCCGATCCGGACACCAAGCATGTCGCCGGCGGTCTCGCCGCGATGGAATGCGTGGTCGTGCACGACCTCTTCCTCAACGAGACGGCGAACTACGCGCACGTCTTCTTGCCGGGTTCGACCTTCCTCGAGAAGGACGGCACCTTCACCAATGCCGAGCGCCGCATCAACATGGTGCGCAAGGTCATTGAGCCGAAGGCGCGCTATGCCGACTGGGAAGCGACGCAGGAGCTTGCCCGCGCCATCGGGCTCGACTGGAACTATACCCATCCCTCGCAGATCATGGACGAGATCGCCCAGACGACGCCGAGCTTCGCCGGCGTCTCGTTCGAGCTGCTCGACCGCGTCGGCTCGGTGCAGTGGCCATGCAACGAGAAGGCGCCGCTCGGCACGCCGATCATGCATGTCGACGGCTTCGTGCGCGGCAAGGGCAAGTTCATCCGCACCGAATATGTGGCGACGGACGAGCGGACCGGTCCGCGCTATCCGCTGCTGCTCACCACCGGACGGATCCTGTCGCAGTACAATGTCGGCGCGCAGACCAGGCGCACCGAAAACGTCACGTGGCATGCCGAGGACCGGCTGGAGATCCATCCGCACGACGCCGAGGTCCGCGGCCTCCGCGACGGCGACTGGGTGCGGCTGGCGAGCCGTTCGGGCGAAACCACGCTGCGCGCGCTGATCACCGACCGCGTCTCGCCCGGTGTCGTCTACACGACCTTCCATCACCCGGACACGCAGGCCAACGTGATCACGACCGACTTTTCGGACTGGGCGACCAACTGTCCGGAATACAAGGTCACCGCCGTGCAGGTGGCGCCGTCCAACGGTCCGACCGACTGGCAGAAGGACTATAACGAGCAGGCCAAGCAGAGCCGGCGCATCGCCCCGTTGCAGGCGGCGGAGTAGGTGTGTCGAGGCAAGAGCTTCAATCTTGACGGCTGATCGACCCCCACTCCGTCGAGCTTCGCTCGACACCTCTCCCCCGATCGACGGGGGAGAGGAAAGGTGCGAGTTGCTGCGAAGGATGGGCAGTACAGGGAGGCGCGCCTCGTGACGAAAGAACGTCCCGCCATTTCCCAGATCTCTCGCCTCGCGCATCGCGACGGCGGCACCGCGGCCGCGAACCGCATGGTGCCTGAAGAGACGCCGGTGGCGTTCTCCTTCGCCGGCACCACCCATGCGGTAATGATGGCGAGCCCCGCCGATTTCGAGGATTTCGCGCTCGGCTTCTCGCTGACCGAAGGCATCATTGCCGGCCCGGCAGAGATCGAGGCGATCGAGGTCGAGGATCTCGGCGCCGGTATCGACATCCAGATACGGCTCAAGGACAAGGCCAACACGCGCTTCCAGGCGCGGCGGCGCAGGCTGGCCGGGCCGGTCGGCTGCGGGCTGTGCGGCATCGAATCCATCGAGGAGGCGATGCGCTCGGTCGACGCCGTTGGTGCATCGCGACTTACGCTTCAATCTGACGATATAACAAGCGCCGTCCGCCTGCTGTCGAAGCAGCAGCCGCTGCACAAAGAGACCGGCGCAGTGCATGCCGCCGGCTTCTACGTTCCAGGCAAGGGCATCGTCATGGCGCGCGAGGATGTCGGCCGTCACAACGCGCTGGACAAGCTGGCCGGCGCGCTGGCCAGGGCCGGCATCGACGGCGCGAGCGGCGCCGTCGTGGTGACCTCGCGCGTCTCGGTGGAGATGGTGCAGAAGACGGCCGCCATCGGCGCCGCGATCATCATGGCGGTCTCGGCGCCGACCGCGCTCGCCATCCGCACGGCCGAGGCCGCCGGCATGACGCTGGTGGCGCTGGTTCGCGGCGACGATTTCGATATTTTCACCCACCCTGAACGGGTGGCTTCCGGAGTTGCCAAGCATGTCGCATGACGAAGACCACATCACCAGCACCAGGGAGAAGCTGGTGCGCATGGCCAACCAGATCGCCACCTTCTTCCATTCGAAACCGCGCGAGGAAGGCATTGCCGGCGTTGCCGAGCACATCAACAAGTTCTGGGAGCCGCGGATGCGGCGCCAGTTCTTCGAGATGCTCGACGCCGGCACCGAGAATTTCGACGAGCTCGTGGTCGCCGCCTCGGCCAGGATCAAGCGGCCGATCAGCCCCGCGGAGGCCGACATGAAGCTTGGTCTTACGGCCTTCCCGGCAGATGTCGCCGCTTCGCAAAAATAGCGTAGCGACCGGGCGGTCTTATATTTCTTTCTGCTAAAATTTAAGCTGCCGCTATCCGCGCGGCTCTGCTATGTTTGACGATCGGAAAATCGTCGGGCCGGGCGGAAACTCGTGAGGCCGATCGAGACGCGATATGCCCGCAGCGGGGACGTGCGGATCGCCTATCAGGTGGTCGGCCAAGGCGCGTTCGATCTTGTGTTCGTGCCGGGCTTCATCTCCAATCTCGACCTGCACTGGGAAGACGAAGGCTACAGCCGCCTGTTGAAACGGCTTTCGGCTTTCTCGCGGCTCATCCTGTTCGACAAGCGCGGCACCGGGCTCTCCGACCGTGTCGATGCCCGTCATCTGCCGAGCTTAGAGGCCCGCATGGACGACGTGCGCGCGGTGATGGACGCGGCCGGCAGCGGTCGGGCGGCGATCCTCGGCGCCTCGGAAGGCGCGCCGATGGCGATGCTGTTCGCCGCCACCTATCCGGAGCGGACGCGCGCGCTGGTGCTTTATGGCGGCTATGCGCATTTCCACAAATGGGTGATGCCGCCGGAGCGGCTGGACGCCTTCATCGAGACGGCGGAGACGTCGTGGGGCACCGGCGCCACCTTGCCCAATTTCGCGCCTGGCCGTGTCGACGATGCGCATTTCGCCCAGTGGTGGGCCCGGTTCGAGCGGCTGTCGGCGAGCCCGACCGCCGCGGCAGCCCTTGCCCGCATGAACGCCGATATCGATGTGCGTGGCATCCTGGCGATGATCAGCGCGCCGACGCTGATCATCCATCGCCGCAACGACGTCCGTGTCGATCCTGACGCCAGCCGCTTCCTGGCGAAGAAGATCCCGCATGCCCGGCTGGTCGAGATAGCCGGGCGCGATCATCCGATCTGGACCGGCGATGTCGATCGCGTGGCCGACCTGATCGAGGAATGCCTCACCGGCGAGCCCGCGGTGGCCGACACCGAGCGCGTGCTGGCAGCGCTGCTGGTGACGCGCATCTACGACACGGCCAGGCTCGGCGATCGCATGTGGAGCGAGCGCAGCCAGCGCTTCCAGGAAACCTGGCGGCTTCTTGTCGGCCGCCATGGCGGCCGCACGGTCGGCACGCATGGCGAATTGATGATGTCGCGCTTCGATGGGCCGGCGCGCGCCGTGCGCTGCGCCGCGGCATTGCGCGAGGCGGCGCAGCAGATCGGCGTGGCGAGCGCGCAAGGTGTGCATGTCGGCGAGATCGAAATGCGCGGCCAGCCGGTCGGGCTGACGGCGCGGGTGACGATGCAACTCGCCACGCATGCCGGACGCGGCGACATCCTCGCCTCGCGGCTGGTCGCCGATCTCGCAACAGGGTCCGGCCTGCATTTCGTCGATGCCGGCCGCGTCAGCCTCGAGCTGGATGAGCCCATGCCGGCGGTTCTGGCGACGTCGGAGCAGCATCTGGAGCCCGCCTGCCGGCCCGGGGCCAGGCCGGCCGAGCCGCCCGCGCTGACGGCGCGCGAGAGCGAGGTGGTGAACCTGATCGCCGATGGCAAGAGCAATGCGGCGATCGCCGCCGAGCTCAGCCTCAGCGAGCACACGGTCAAGCGGCACGTCGCCAACATTCTATTGAAGCTCGATCTGCCGTCGCGGGCGGCGGCGGCGGCATTTTCGGCGAGGCACACTGGCCCGGACGGGCCATGAGAGCCATGGCGCTTTCGGGGGAAGCGCCGGGGCTGCCACAAGCGATACCAATTCACCCCATGCAGGCCGGGCGATGTCGCCGAAAGGGCGCTGCGAAATGGAGGATGAAATGCTGAAACTCAATCGCAAGATCGGATTGCTGGCATTCGCCGCGGGCGCATTGCTGGCCATCACTCCGGCGCATGCCGAAGACGCTTCGGCCAGCGCCGCCTACAAGGACATCCAGGCCACCCTCGGCTCGGTGCCCGACATGTTCAAGACCTTGCCGGACGTCGCGGTCGCCGGCGCCTGGGCCGAGATCAAGGGCGTGCAGCTCAACCCCAAGACCGCGCTCGACGGCAAGACCAAGGAGCTGCTGGGCCTTGCGGTCGCCGCGCAGATCCCCTGCCAGTACTGCATCTATTTCCACACCGAGGCCGCCAAGCTCAACGGCGCGAGCGACGAGGAGATCAAGGAGGCGGTGGCCATGGCGGCGATCGTGCGCCACTGGTCGACGATGCTCAACGGCAGCCAGGTCGATCTGGCGACCTTCAAGAAACAGACAGACGACGTGTTCGCGGCCGTCAAGGCCAAGTCGCAGTGAACGAAATTCCTGCCCGACGATGATCGCCGGGCAGTCCTTCCCTCGTCAACAGCCCGATCGAGAAGACGGGCACATGGAGGATGACATGCTGACCAAGACACAGACAGTGGACGGCGCGGCGATCAAGAAGGCGATCGAAGGCCGTGACGGCAAGCTCCTGTCGAGCTTCTACAATGACGACGCGCTGGTGCGGGTGATCGACCGCAACAATCCGCCGAGCAAGCCGCGCGAGATCCGCGGCCGGGCGGCGATCAGCACCTTCTGGGACGATATCTGCAGCCGGGCGATGACCCACAAAGTCGACACCACGATCGCCGAGGGCGACAGCCTCGCCTTCACCCAAGCCTGCGCCTATCCGGACGGCACGAAGGTGTTCTGCGCGGCGATGCTGGAATTGAAGAACGGCCGCATCGCACGCCAGACCGTCGTGCAGGCTTGGGACGAATAGATCAACCGCGGGCTCAACCGCAAATCAGGGAGGAGAACCAAAATGTTCAGTGCCAGATGGCAGATCGACGCCAAGTTCGGTCACAAGCAGACTGCGCTCGAGCTGATGCGCAAATGGGAGCGTGAGATCGGGTCGCAGGTCGGGCTCGCCGACATGAAGTTCCAGCTCATGACCGGTTCCGTGGGCGCGCGCGAAGCGACGATCGAGGCGCACCACCAGGTCGAAAGCCTGGCCCAGTTGGAGGAGTTCTTCGCCAAGATCGCCAAGATCGACGCGCATGCCAAATGGGGCAAGGAGCTGGAGCCCTATGTGGTGTCGGGCACCAGCAAATGGACGATCTTCCGGATCGTGGAGTAGTGGCCTGAGCGCCGCCCGGCCTTCTCCCCTTGTGGGAGAAGGTGGCTCGGCGCGCCGCGCCGAGACGGATGAGGGGTGCTCCAGCTTGGCGCCAAGCTACCCCTCACCCGGATTGCCATCCGATTTGCGAAGAGCAAATCGGGGCAATCCGACCTCTCCCACAACAAGGGGAGAGGTAAAAGGAGCCTACCCGTGCGCCACCATCACATGCCGCACGGCGGTGTAATCCTCCAGTGCGTAGAGCGACATGTCCTTGCCGTAGCCGGACTGCTTTAGGCCGCCATGCGGCATCTCGTTGGTCAGCATGAAGTGGGTGTTGATCCAGGTGCAGCCATATTGCAGGCGGGCGGCGGTCGCCATGGCGCGCGAGACGTCCTTGGTCCATACCGACGAGGCAAGGCCGTAGTCGCTGTCGTTCGCCCAGCTCACCGCCTCGTCGACATCCGCGAAGCGGGTGACCGAAACGACCGGACCGAACACCTCGCGGCGCACGATCTCGTCCTCCTGCAGCGCGCCGGCGACGACCGTCGGCTGGTAATAGAAGCCGGAGCCTTCGCCCGGCTTGCCGCCGGTGGTGATCTCGATGTGCTTCAGTTCCGAAGCGCGCTCGACGAAGCTCGACACACGGTCGCGCTGGCGGCGCGAGATCAGGGGCCCGATCTCATTGTCCGTATCGTCCGGCTGGTTGTACTTGATGGTCGAGACCGCGGAGGAGAGGTCGGCGACGAGCTTGTCATAGATCTTCTTGCCGGCATAGATGCGGCAGGCGGCGGTGCAATCCTGGCCGGCATTGTAATAGCCGAAGGCGCGCAGGCCGTTGACCACGGCGCCGAGGTCGGCGTCATCGAAGACGATGACAGGCGCCTTGCCGCCGAGCTCCAGATGCGTGCGCTTGACCGACTTGGCGGCTGCCTGCAGCACCTTCTTGCCGGTGGCGACATCGCCGGTGATCGAGATCATGTTGACCTTGGGGTGGTTGATCAGCGTGTTGCCGACGCTGTCGCCGCGGCCGAGCACCACATTGACGACGCCCTCGGGCAGGATCTCGGAAAGGATCCTCGCGAGTTTCAGCGCCGTCAGCGGTGTCTGCTCCGACGGCTTGAAGACCACCGTGTTGCCGCCGCCGATCGCCGGGGCCAGCTTCCAGGCCATCATCATCAGTGGATAATTCCAGGGCGCTATGGAAGCGACGATGCCGATCGGGTCGCGCCGCACCATCGAGGTGTGGCCCGGAATATACTCGCCGGCCACCTGGCCCGGCATCGAGCGCACCGCGCCGGCGAAGAACCGGTAGCAGTCGACGATCGCCGGAATCTCGTCATTGAGCACGGCATTGATCGGCTTGCCGCAGTTCAGCGCCTCGAGCGGGGCGAACTCCTTCGCTTCGGCCTCGATGCGGTCGGCAATCTTGAGCAGGTAGCCGGAGCGCTGCGCCGGCGTGGTGCGCGACCAACTGACGAACGCTCGTTCGGCGGCACTAACGGCAGCCTCGATCTGCGCGGGGCTCGCCTCCGGCAGGTTGAGGATCGTCGCCCCGGTTTTCGGATTGAGGATCGGCTCCTCGGCCTCGGTGCCCTTCTCGAATTTCGAGCCGATCAGCATTTGGGTGTCCATTGGATTTCTCCCTTAACAGGAGCGAATAGGGAGTAGCGAATAGCGAGTAGGGTTTGGCCATCGATTTCCCTATTCGCTATTTGCTATTCGCTACTCCCTATTCGCTGTTTTTCATTTTCCACTGCCCGCAATCTGATCGCCGTCGCGGGTCAGGTAATAGGCAAAGAGGATCGGCAGCAGCGTCACCAGCACGACGACCATGGCCACGACATTGGTGACCGGGCGCTGGCGCGGGCGGATCAGTTCCTCCAGCATCCAGATCGGCACGGTCTGCTGTTGGCCGGCGGTGAAGGTGGTGACGATGACCTCGTCGAAGGACAGCGCGAAAGCGAGCATGCCGCCGGCAAGCAGCGCGGTTGCGATGTTCGGCAACACGACATGCCGGAAGGTCTGAAAACCGTCGGCGCCGAGATCCATCGAAGCCTCGATCATAGAGCCCGACGTGCGGCGGAAGCGGGCGACGGCGTTGTTGTAGACGACGACCACGCAGAAGGTTGCGTGGCCGAGCACGATCGTCCAGAACGAGAACGGGATGTCGGCGAGCGCGAAGGCCGAGCGCAGCGCAATGCCGGTGATGATGCCGGGCAGCGCGATTGGCAGGATGACCAGCAAAGAGATGGCCTCGCGGCCGAAGAAGCGCGTCTGCGAGACGGCCGCGGCGCAGAGCGTGCCGAGCACCAGCGCGATCGCCGTGGAGATGGCGGCGACACGGACCGACAGCGACAGCGCCTCCCAGACATCCGGCCGGTTCCAGGTGACGGCGAACCATTGCGTGGTGAGCCCCGGCGGGGGCCAGACGAAACTCTTCTCTTCCGTCGTGAAGGCGTAGACGAAGATCAGCAAGATCGGCAAATGCAGGAAGAGCAGGCCGCAGGCGGCGGCGATCTTCAGGCCGAGCGGAGCAGATTGACCACGGTCAGAGCGCATCGAAAGCCCCCATGCGCTTGGCGCCCCAGAGATAGAAGCCCATGATGACGATGGGCACCACGGTGAAGGCGGCGGCCAAAGGAATGTTGCCGGCGGTGCCCTGCTGCGAATAGACGGCCTGGCCGATGAAGAGGCGCGAGGTGCCGATGATCTGCGGGATGATGTAGTCGCCGAGCGTCAGCGAGAAGGTGAAGATCGACCCGGCGACGATGCCGGGCAGCGCCAGCGGGAACAGCACGTTGCGGAAGGTCTGTCCCGGCGAGGCGCCCAGATCGGACGAAGCCTCGACCAGATTGCCGGGCACGCGCTCGAGCGCGGCCTGAACGGGGAGGATCATGAAGGGCAGCCAGACATAGACGAAGACGATGAACGTGCCGGTGAAGGAGACCGACAGCGAGTTGCCGCCGACAACGGGGAGCGACAGCCAGCCGTCGAGCAGCCAAAGCAGGTTGAGCTTGGCGAGCAGCCAGGTGAGGATGCCTTCCTTGGCGAGGATCAGCTTCCAGGCATAGATCTTGACCAGGTAGCTCGACCACAGCGGCAGCATGACGCCGAGATAGAACAGCGCCTTCCAGCGGCCGCGCGCATAGCGCGCCGCATAATAGGCGATGGGGAAAGCAATGATTGCCGAAGCAAGCGTGACCAGCGCCGCCATCGTCACCGTGCGCAGGATGATGTCGAGATTGGCGGCCTGGAACAGGTCGCCATAGGTCTTCAGCGTGAACTCGCGGTTGATGAGGCCGGAAAACTCGTCGATCGAGAAGAAGCTCTGCAGGAGCAGCGCGAACAGCGAACCGATATAGACGATGCCCAGCCAGAGAAGCGGCGGCAGCAACATGAGCAGCAGCAGGAGTTTTGGGCGACGCCAGAAGAGGTCGGAGAGTGCGCCGCGCATGCCGCCGCTGCCTGGCAGGATGGCGGGTGTGGGGTTGGATTGAGCAGCGGCGATGGTCATGGCGCCGCCGCGTGTTGAACGGGATCAGGGGAGAGGCCGCGATCCTTCGCCCCCCTCTCTGTCCTGCCGGACATCTCCCCCGCAAGGGGGGAGATTGGATGTCGCGGCCGCTTTCGCCAGTTGCCAACGTGACAGGATTGGCGAGGCCGAGAAACTGCTGATCTCCCCCCTAGAGGGGGAGATGGCCGGCAGGCCAGAGGGGGGCGCCTCGCGCAAACCTTCCTCATGCCGGCTCGTCCATCAGATGCAGGTTGTCGCGGTTGAAGGTCAGCACCACCGCCTCGCCCTCGGCCGGCAGCGCCATTCCCGCCGGCACCACCGCATGCAGCCTCAGCCCGTCGGCATCGAGCGCCAGCCTCGTCGTGGCGCCGAGATAATTGGTCCCGACCAGGCGGGCGGCGACACCGTCGCCGCTTGCCGCACTTGAAACGCGGATCGACTCCGGACGCAGGCTCCCCCAGCGGTGCTGGCCGGAATAGCGCTGGACGAAATCCGGCGGCAGCACATTGGACGAGCCGACGAAATCGGCGACGAAGCGCGTGTTCGGCCGCTGGTAGATATCCTCCGGCGTGCCGACCTGCATGATCCTGCCGTCGTTGAAGACGGCGACGCGATCGGCCATGGACAGCGCCTCGCCCTGGTCGTGGGTGACGAAGACGAAGGTTATGCCGAGCACTTTCTGCAGCGACCTCAACTCCTCCTGCATGTTCTCGCGCAGCTTGAGGTCGAGCGCGCCGAGCGGCTCGTCGAGCAAAAGCACCTTGGGCTGGTTGACCAGTGCACGCGCCAACGCAACGCGCTGGCGCTGGCCGCCGGAGAGCTGGCCGGGACGGCGCGCGCCGTAGCCCGGCAGGCGCACCAACGAAAGCGCTTCCTCAGCCGCCTTCAGCCGCTCGGCCTTGCCGACACCCTTGACCATCAGGCCGTAGGCGACGTTGTCGAGCACATTCAAATGCGGAAACAGCGCATAGTCCTGGAAGACGGTGTTGACGTTGCGGCGATAGGGCGGAACGCCCTCGGCGCGCTCGCCGAAGATGGAGATCGAGCCCGTCGTCGGTTGCTCGAAGCCGGCGATCAGTCTGAGGCACGTCGTCTTACCGGAACCGGACGGCCCCAACATGGCGAAGAACTCGCCGGGCACGATGTCGAGATCGACGGCGTCGACGGCGCGCACGCTGCCGAAATGGCGCGAGACTTGTTTGAAGGAAACGGCAGAGGTCATGGGCCCAGTCAGTTCAGTTGCCGGTTAAACGAAGGCGAGTTCGCACGGCGCCCTGCCTCCCCTCGATGGGGGAGGTCGCGGCGAAGCCGCGGGTGGGGGTGGTTGGCGCCAACGTCCATGCTGACCCCCACCCCGACGCTACGCGTCGACCCTCCCACAAGGAGGAGGGTAAGGGAACTCACCGGCCGCCGATGACGCCGATATAGTCAGACACCCAGCGGTAATAGGGCACGCACTGGTCGTTCTGGCTGGCGCATTTCGACACCGGCGTCTTCCAGAACTTGATCTTGTCGAAATTGTCGTAGCCGTTGGTCTTGCAGCCCTCGTCGGTCAAAAGCTCGTTGCCCTTGCAGGCGGCGGGCACGACCGGGAGCGAGCCGAACCATGCCGAAACGTCGCCTTGGACCTTCGGCGACAGCGAATGCTCGAGCCACATATAGGCGCAGTTCGGATGGGCGGCGTCGGCTTCCATCATGGTGGTGTCGGCCCAGCCGGTGACGCCCTCTTCCGGCACGGTCGAGGCGACCGGCTTCTTGGCGGCGACCAGCGTATTGACCTGATAGGGCCAGGAGCCGGAAGCGACCACGCCCTCGTTCTGGAAGTCGTCGACCTGGATCGCGGCATCGTGCCAGTAGCGGCCGACCAGCGTGCGCTGCGTGCGCAAGAGCTCGAGCGCCGCCTTGTACTGGTCTTCGTTCAACTCGTAGGGATCCTTGATGCCGAGCTCCGGCTTGTGGAACATCAGATAGTTGGCGGCATCGGCGATGTGGATCGGGCCGTCATAGGCCTGGACGCGACCTTTGTTCGACTTGCCGTCGGGCAGCTTCATTTCCTCAAAGACGACGTTCCAGCTCTTGGGCGCTTCCTTGAAGACTTCGGTGTTGTACATCAGGATGTTCGGACCCCACTGGTAGGGAACGCCGTAATGGACCTTGTCGACGGTGAACCAGGGCGCGTCCTTCAGGCGGTCGTCGACGGTCTTCCAGCTCGGGATGAGATCGGTGTTGATCGGCTGCACGCGCTTGCCGGCAACGAGGCGCAGTGAAGCATCGCCCGAAGCGGTGACCAGGTCGAAGCCGCCCTCGTTCATCAGGGAGACCATCTCGTCCGAGGTGTTGGCGGTCTTGACGTTGACCTTGCAGCCGCTTTCCTTCTCGAAAGCCGTCACCCAGTCGTAATTCTTGTCGGTCTCGCCGCGCTCGATATAGCCGGGCCAGGCAACGATGTTGACCTCGCCCTCGCCCTTGCCGAGTTCCTTGACCTGGGCCATGGCCTGACCGGAAAAAGTCAGCGCGACAGTCAGCGCCGTGCACGACTTCAGGAATGCATTCATCGTCGATCTCCCATTTTGGCGCATGACCCCGAAAACCGGCTCGGTTTTCGGAAAGGATCATGCGCAAACTACAAGGGTCGGAGCTTCATGCTCCGACGGCAGCGCTCTCGGGGCGCAGCTTTGTTCCCTGAGCGAAAGTGCGGTGAAAAATCCGGTTTCGCAAATTCATTTATCAGAAAGCCGATATCGGTTTTATCGATACCATTCCGGACGGAAGGCTACGGCGAAGTCGCCGAACCCAACCGCTCCACACTTTTCCTGGAATTGCGGGATCACGGCCGCTGGCGCACCATGCGCTGCGACTGCGCGAGGCCGATGAAATCGCGAGCCGCCTGCGGCAGGGCGGAGCCGCGACGCCACACCGTGCCGACCTGGACCACCGGCAGCGAGCCGGAAACGTCGCGCGATTCGATGCGATCGCCTTCCAGCGACCAGGGCCTGTAGACGAGGTCGGGCAGCAGCGCCACGCCGGCGCCGGTGGCGACCAGGCTGCGCACTGCCTCGACCGAGCGGGTGCGGAAGGCGACATGCGGCCTGGCGCCGATCGCCGACAGCAGCTTGCCGGTGTTCTCCTCGATCTCGTCGACGGTGAGCATGATCAGCGGCTCGGAGACGATGTCATTGACCCCGATGATGTCGGCGCTGGCGAGCCTGTGGCTGAGCGGAATCCACAGCCTGTAGGCCGAGACTTCCAGGATTTCCGACTGCAGCGCCGTGCGGTCGCGCAGGTTGGACGTCACCATGACGGCGATGTCGAGCTTGCCGCCGACCAGAAGGTGCTCGAGATAATCGCCATTGTCCTCGATTGCCGAGACCTCGACGCCGGGATAGGCGCGGCGGTAGCGGGCGAGCAGGTCGGATAGGACATAGCCGGCGACCAGCGAGGTGACGCCGAGTTGCAGCCGCCCGCCGGCGGCCGCCTGCTCGCTGGAGAAAGAACGGCGCGCATCGGAGACATCGGCCAGGATCTTGGTCGCGTGGCGCAGGAACTGATGGCCCTTGTGGGTGATGTTGAGGCCACGTGGATGGCGCTCGAAGAGTTCGACGCCGAGATCGCTCTCCAACTCCTTGATTGCCTCGGTAACCGAGGACTGGGAAATCGACAGGTTCTGCGCGGCGCCCGAGACGGTGCCCTGCTCTGCGACGGCGACGAAGAACTGCAATTGGCGGATGGTGAAAGCCATGGCCGGACTAAACACCGGCCAACGTGGCGTTGGGAAGTGGGGCAAGCTCCGAAACTTGACGACCTTCCTATTCGTAACTAGTTAAGTTACATGAAACGCAACAGCCGCCTGTCCTCAACCCTGCATATCCTCGTCCATATGGCCGAGGCCCCCGACCAGGCGCTGACCTCCGAACAGCTTGCCGGCTTCATCCACACCAACCCGGTGGTGGTGCGCCGCACCATCGCCGGGCTGCGTGAAGCCGGCATCGTCAGCTCGTCGCGCGGCCATGGCGGCGGCTGGCAACTCGGCCGCGCGCCGGACAAGATCTCGCTGGCCGAGATCAGCGCCGCGCTCGGCGAGACGCTGTTGCCGTTCAGCACCGAGCCGGAAAGCCCCGGATGCCTGGTCGAGCAGGCGGTGATCGCCGTGCTTGATGATTTTCGCCTGGAGGCGGAAAGGCTGCTCGCGGAAAGGCTCAGCCATATCACGCTGGCCGACCTGACGGCCGATTTCCGCCGCCGTTATGACCTCATTGGAGTATCCAGCCATGCAGTATGATGTGATCGTCGTCGGCGGCAGCTTTGCCGGCCTGTCCGCCGCCATGTATGCGGCGCGCGGGCGGCGCAAGGTGCTGGTGATCGATGCCGGCGAGCCGCGGAATCGATTTGCCGAACATTCGCACGGCTTCTTCGGCCAGGACGGACGGGCGCCGGCAGACATTCTCGGCGAGGCCAGGGCACAGCTGCTTGCCTATCCCGCCGTCACGATGATCGAGGGCCGCGCCGAGCGGGCCGCCATTGCCGGCACTGGATTCGAGGTTCGGATGGACGATGGCGAGCGTTTCGGTGCGACGCGGCTGGTGCTGGCCACCGGCGTCCGGGACATCCTGCCGGATGTTCCAGGACTTGCCGCGCATTGGGGCAAGACGGTGCTGCATTGCCCTTATTGCCACGGCTACGAGGTGGCCGGCGGGCCGCTCGGCGTGCTGGCGACCGGACCGATGTCGCTGCACCAGGCCGAGCTGATCTCCGACTGGGGCGACGTCACGCTGTTCGCCGACGGTTTGTTCGAACCGGACGCTGACCAGGCGCGGATATTGGAGAAGCGCAACATCCGGTTCGAGCCGGGCAAGGTGAGCGAAGTGCAGAACGACGGGTCCGGCGGTCTGGTCGTCAGGCTCGACGGCGATCGCACCGCGAGCCTGCGGGCGCTGTTCACCGCGCCGCGCAACGTGATGGCAAGCCCGCTCGCCGAGCAGCTGGGCTGCGCCTTCAACGAAGGCCCGCTCGGCAAGGCGATCGTCGTGGACGACAAGCAGCAGACATCGGTGCCTGGCGTCTTCGCGGCAGGAGACGCCGCGCGCCTGATGCACAACATTGCCTTCGCGGTGTCGGGCGGCGCGATGGCCGGGGTTGCGGCGCACCAGTCGCTGGTATTCGGCTAGCTCTTATTCCTTGGGCGACGTCAGGCCGCGGCGATACTGACCCGGGCGCCGGCCTGGCTCAGCGCTGCGGCTATATCGCGTGGCGGCGGCTGGTCGGTGGCGAGCTCGGAAAAGCCATCGAAGCCGCAGACCCGGACCAGTCCCTGGCGGCCGAACTTGGAATGGTCGGTGACGACCAGCGAGCGATGGCCGCGCGACAGCACCATGCGGGCGAACTCCGCCTCGTCCAGATCATAGTCGGTCAGGCCGGCGGCCGCATCGACGGCTCCGATCGAGATCACCGCATGATCGACCGAAAAGCGGCTGACGAACTCGATCGCCGAAATGCCGAAAGCCGCGCCGGAATCGCTGCGCAGCTCGCCGCCCGCCATGTAGACCTTGTTGCCGTTCACCGTCGCCAGCGTGCGGGCAATGTCGGAGGAATTGGTGACCACCGTCAGCCGGCGATGGCCGAGCAGCTCGCGCGCGAGGAAGGATGTGGTCGTGCCGGTATCGAGCATGATCGCCTCGCCATCGCGGATCGTGGTCGCGACCATCCTGGCGATCAGGCGCTTGGCTTCGGCATTCTCGCGCATGCGCCGCTCGAACGGCGCCTCGCCCACAATCGAGGCAAGGCCCACGGCGCCGTGCATCTTCAGCACCGACCCGTCATCGGCGAGCGGCTTGACATCGCGCCGCACGGTTTCCAGCGAGACGCCGAGCCGCTCGGCGAGGCTGGCTATGGTGATCGTGCCCTCCTCGCTGAGGAGCCGCAGGATTTCGCCGTGCCGTTTCGAATGGATCATCGGTGTGTCCGGGAATTCTGACCGAATTTAAGGCTTTGCCGACGCTTTGAAAGGAGTCGCTTATATTTTCGGGCAAAACACCCAAAAAAGGTCACAGCTTTTGGATTGACAGCGCTGCCACGCTGGCGTGACATTGACCTTGTGACAGGCTCGGAACTGCCGCGGGAGGGTGATGGCAGAGCCGCAACCTAGTGACCAGATCGCCTGGAACCAGCCAGGCGCGAGCTTTTATCGAATCCGCGGGGGCGGATGCCGGGATATCATACCTGGCCAAGGGGCTCGTCGGTGCGGTGCGGGATACCGATCCTGGCGTCTCGCACCGACGAGGCTTTTTCATGTTCTCCCAGCCTTGTTTTCCGCGGGACCGGTTGGGGCCGGAGCGAAGCCGTGAGTGCCGAAGACCGCATCCGCGCCTTGCCGTGCTGGAACGGCGGCATCGAGATCGAGCCGCTGCCGGGCGGCCTCAGCAACGCCAATTTTGTTGTCACCGACGCGGCCGGGCGGCATGTCGTGCGCTTCGGTCAGGACTTCCCTTTCCACCATGTCTTTCGCGAACGCGAGGTGATGACGGCACGGGCGGCGCATGCGGCGGGCTTCGCGCCGGCCGTGCATTATGCCGAGCCCGGCATCCTGGTGACGGAATTTCTCGGCGCCAAGACCCTCCTGGGAGAGGATGTGCGGGCCAATCTCGGCCGCGTGGCCGCGCTGCTGCGCGGCTTTCACCGCGAGATGCCGAAGCATGTCTCCGGCGCCGGTTTCATGTTCTGGGTGTTCCACGTCATCCGCGACTATGCGCGCACGCTGGACGAGGGCGGCAGCCGCAAGAAGAGCGAGCTGCCACGTTATCTGGCGCTGGCGGACGAGCTCGAGCGGGCGCAAAAACTGCTGCCGATCGTCTTCGGCCATAATGACCTTTTGCCAGCTAACATCCTCGACGACGGCAAGCGGCTGTGGCTGATCGACTTCGAGTATGCCGGCTTCAACACGGCAATGTTCGACCTCGCCGGCGCCGCCTCGAACGCCGGCCTGAGCGATGACGAATCCTTCGCCTTCATGACCGCCTATTTCATGAAGGAGCCGGACGGCGAAATCCGCCGCTCGCATGCCGCCATGCAATGCGCCTCGCTGCTGCGCGAAGCGATGTGGAGCATGGTGTCCGAGCTCTATCTCAACGCGCCCGGCATCGACTATGTCGCCTATAGCGAGGAAAACCTCGTCCGGCTCGACGCGGCCCTGGACAACTACCGGACGAAATACGGAACCAGATGATGACCTTGCCCAGCCATGCCGAAATCGTCGTCATCGGCGGCGGCATCATCGGCTGTTCCACAGCCTATCATCTGGCGCGCGACCACAAGGCCGATGTGGTGCTGCTCGAGCAGGGCAAGCTGACTTCCGGCTCGACCTGGCACGCCGCTGGCCTGGTCGGGCAGTTGCGCTCGTCGGCCTCGATCACGCGCGTGCTCAAATATTCGGTCGAACTCTACAAGGGCCTTGAGGCCGAGACGGGCCTGGCGACCGGCTGGAAGATGACCGGGTGCCTGCGGCTGGCGACGAACGCCGACCGCTGGACCGAGTTCAAGCGGCTGGCGACGACGGCCAAAAGCTTCGACATGGATATGCAGCTTCTGTCGCCGGCGGAGGTGAAGCGCATGTGGCCGCTGATGGAGACAAGCGACCTTGTCGGCGCCTCGTGGCTGCCGACCGACGGGCAGGCAAGCCCCTCCGACATCGCCCAGTCGCTC
Source organism: Mesorhizobium sp. CA5 (assembly GCF_020165105.1). NCBI lineage: Bacteria > Pseudomonadati > Pseudomonadota > Alphaproteobacteria > Hyphomicrobiales > Phyllobacteriaceae > Mesorhizobium > Mesorhizobium sp. CA5. Next base: position 134,759 of record NZ_JAIUHJ010000018.1, read on the forward strand.
GCCAAGGGCGCGCGCCTCCATGGCGCAAAACTGTTCGAGGACGTGCGCGTCACCGGCTTCACGATGAAGGACGGCCGCATCACGGCGGTGAAGACTTCAAAAGGCGACATCGCCTGCGACAAGGTGGTGAACTGCGCCGGGCAATGGGCGCGGCAGGTCGGCGCGATGGCCGGCATCAACGTGCCGCTGCAGCCGGTCAAGCACCAATACATCATTACCGAGAAGATCGAAGGGCTTGCCAACGACGCGCCGACGATCCGCGACCCCGACCGCCGCACCTATTTCAAGGAAGAGGTCGGCGGGCTGGTGATGGGCGGCTATGAGCCGAACCCGCAGGCCTGGGCAACCGGACTTCCCGGCGGCGACGTCCCGAACGACTGGGAGTTCCGCCTGTTCGACGACGACTACGATCATTTCGAACAGCATATGACCCAGGCGATCGCGCGAGTTCCAGCTCTGCAAACCGCCGGCGTCAAGCAGATGATCAACGGACCGGAAAGCTTCACGCCGGACGGCAACTTCATCCTCGGCGCAGCGCCCGAATGCGCCAACATGTTCGTCGGCGCCGGCTTCAACGCCTTCGGCATAGCGTCCGGCGGCGGCGCCGGCTGGGTGCTGGCGCAATGGGTGGCCGACGGCGAGGCGCCGCTCGACCTGTGGGTGGTCGACATCCGCCGTTTCTCCGGCCTGCACCGCGACCGCGACTGGATCCGCGACCGCACGCTGGAGGCCTATGGCAAGCACTACGTGATCGGCTTCCCGCACGAGGAATATCTCTCCGGACGCCCTCGCATCGTCTCGCCGCTCTATGAGCGGCTGAAGATGCATCGCGCCGTGTTCGGCTCCAAGCTTGGCTGGGAGCGGCCGAACTGGTTCGCGCCGGACGGCGCGGCCGCCGAGGACGTCTATTCGATGGGCCGCCAGAACTGGTTCGGCCCGGTCGGCGACGAGCACCGTCATGTGCGCGAGAAGGTCGGCATCTTCGACCAGTCCTCCTTCGCCAAATACGAGCTGACCGGCACTGACGCGCTGAAGGCGCTCGACTGGATCTGCGCCAACGATGTCGACAAGCCGGTCGGACGGCTGACCTACACGCAGCTTCTCAATAAGCGCGGCGGCATCGAGGCTGACCTCACCGTGTCGCGGCTCGGCGAGGACCGGTTCTACATCGTCACCGGCACGGGCTTCCGCACGCATGACCTGTCCTGGATCGGCGACCATATAGGCCCCGGCCTCGACGCCAGGCTGACCGACGTCACGGAGGATTTCGGCACGCTGTCGCTGATGGGGCCGCGCGCTCGCGACGTGCTGTCGGCGGTGACGAACGCCGATGTCTCAAACGCCGCCTTCCCCTTCGGCCATGCGCGCGAGATCGCAATAGCCGGCCACAGCGTGAAGGCGCTGCGCGTCACCTATGTCGGCGAACTCGGCTGGGAGCTGCATGTGCCGATCGCCGCCACCGGCGAGGTTTTCGATGCGCTGATGGCGGCGGGCAATGCGCATGGCATTCGCCCGGTCGGCTACCGGGCGCTGGAATCGCTGCGACTGGAGAAGGGCTATCGCGCCTGGGGTTCCGACATCACGCCGAACGATATGCCGCAGGAGGCGGGGCTCGGCTGGGCCGTGAAGCTTCGCAAGAATACCGACTTCGTCGGACGCCGGGCGCTGGAGAAGGCAGCCGGCAAGCCGCCGATGAAACGCTTTGCCGGCTTCACGGTTGACGACCCGGAGATCGTGCTGGTCGGACGCGAGACGATCCTGCGCAATGGCGACCCGGTCGGTTACCTGACCAGCGGCGGCTACGGCTACACGGTGGGCAAGAATATCGGCTACGGCTATGTGCGCAATGCCGACGGCGTCAGCGACGATTTTCTGGCCTCGGGCGACTATGAGCTTGTCGTGGCGATGGAGCGCACGCCGGCAAAGATCCATCTCGAGCCGATGTACGATCCGGCCGGGGCAAGGATTAAGGCCTGATCGACGAAACGGTCAGTTGACGCGCAGCACAAGCCCCCTGCTCGGCACGGTCTCGGACTCGCCCGGCATCGAGGCGTAAGGCGCCGTTTCCTCGACGCGCTTCAACCTGCCCTGAGCCTCAAGTCCGGCAATGCGCTCGGCGAAGCCTGATTGCCACAGCGTGTTCTTGACGGTCAGCACGATGATCCCGCCTGGACGGCAGATGCGGATCAACTCGTCCAGCCCCTCGATCCCGACATGGCCCGAAGTGAAGACGCCCGCCGAAACAATGCCGGCATAGACGCCGTCGGCGAAGGGCAAAGCGTCGCCCATCGCCAGGCGATGCAGCGCACTGTAGACGCCCTTGGCGCCCGCCTTGTCCAGCATGCCTTGCGAGATGTCGAGCGCCTCGACCTTCGGATAGCCGGTGATGGCCAGCCATTCGCCGATCAGGCCGGTGCCGGCGCCGGCATCGAGCAAGGGTTCGGCGCCGCGCGGCAGGTGGCGGGTAAGCAGCGCCAGGCAGATCGTCGGGTGGCGATAGCCGGCGGCCGACATGTCGGCATCATAGGTCTCGGACCAGCTGTCATAGATCGCCGCCACTTCCTCAGGCCGCTTCGCGGCGTAGGCCGCGCTTAGCGAGCCGCTGTGCTTGCCGTCCGCCATTTCTGCTCCCACCGCCGATTCGTACCCGCATGGTAGCCAAGCGGTAAAAACTGTGGAACCGTTCCGCTGTAAAACATCGTGTGATGGTAAAGGGGATGACGATGGAGGAGGCGCGCGCCGCGTTGGCCGCCATTCCGGCGCTGGCAGGCTATGACGGACCACTGGAGCGTTTGGGCGGCCTGACCAACATGGTCTACCGGGCCGGCGAAGCGTGTCTGCGCATTCCCGGCAAAGGCACGCAAGAATATATCAACCGCGCCAACGAGGCGGTTGCGGCGCGCGAGGCGGCCAAGGCCGGAGTCAGTCCCGAAGTGCTCTATGCCGATCCTGCGTCCGGCCTGATGGCGACGCGCTTCATCGCCGGCGCCGAGACGATGTCGCCAGAAAAATTCAAGGTGCGGTCGGGCAGCGCCGCGCGAGCGGGCTACGCCTTCCGCAAGCTGCATGCTTCGGGCGCGATGTTCCCCTCCCGCTTCGAATTGTTCGCGATGATCGACGACTATCTCAAGGTCTTATCGACGAAGGACGTGGCGCTGCCCGCCGGCTATCACGACGTGGTGCGCGAGGCAGGCGCGGTGCGCGCCGCGCTTGCCGCGCACGCCATCCCGCTCGCCGCCTGCCACTGCGATCCGCTGTGCGAAAATTTCCTCGATACGGGCGAGCGGATGTGGATCGTCGACTGGGAATATTCCGGCATGAACGATCCGCTGTGGGACCTCGGCGACCTTTCGGTCGAGGGCAGGTTCGATGCGGACCAGGATGAGGAACTGATGCGCGCCTATTTCGGCGGCGAGGCGAGGCCGGCGGCGCGCGGACGTATCGTCATCTACAAGGCGATGTGCGACCTTTTATGGACGCTCTGGGGATTGATCCAGCTCGCCAACGACAATCCGGCCGACGATTTCCGCGCCTATGCCGACGGTCGCTTTGTCCGCTGCAAGGCGCTGATGGAGACCGCGGAATTTTCGCGGCATCTGGCGTCTGTTCGCCTGGGCTAGATCGTGATGGCGTTTCGTTGAATCGCCATCACGATCTAACTCTTTGTGGGAGCATGATCTTTCTCCGAAAACCGGTTCCCACTTTTCGGAATCATGCTCTAGACCCGTCGCGACGCTCTACCTGAAAACCCTCTGGATCTCGTTCAACGACCCTGTTTCGTCGGACTTTCTGCAATACCAGATGATGAGCGCGATGGTGCCGATGGGGAACAATCCCGCGAGCAGCTGGTGCCAGCCGCTTCTGTTGATGTCATGCAGCCTGCGCGCGGTCATGGCGAGTGTCGGCAAAAGGATGGCAAGATTCCAGATCGATGAGATAAATTCATTTCCAACAACGGCATCAACAACGATCATGATGACGCCGACAATGACAATGAACAGATAGGCATACCAGAACTCCGAGCGACTGGCCCTGCCGGAAAAATTCACATAATTTCGGAAGAAGCTTGCTATCGCTTCACCAAAGTTCATCGAAGGCGGGGTGTCCCCGAAACGATTGACGCCGGCTGGCGGCGCCCTCAAGACAAACAACAACGGCACGCCGATAATGATCAGCACTATAAGCCAATGCCATATAGAGAAACTGCCCATGATTACCCCCGCAATTGCGCAATTTTCCGGGCCATGGATATCCTGCCGGTCCCGCCGGAATCAATTACAGATTGCACCCGGCAGGCGATTTGCACGGGAAAATATTTTTCGAGCGAAGGCCAGAGCAATTTCAGGAAAAGTATGAAGCGGTTTTCCGTCTGAAATTACGTCAGAACAAGGAGATGGGCATTTCACCGTTTCCGTAAAACGTGAAATGCCTTGGGCGAGGTCGCCCGGGTCTAATTCACGCCCTTCGGCACGTTCTCGGGCGGCACCTCGATCTCCACCACCTTCTGACGATGGAAGATGAACAGGCCGGCAAGCACGACGATCGCCGCACCGATCAATATGCGCGGCCCCGGGACATCGCCGAAGAACATGAGGCCGAAGACCACAGCCCACAGGAGCAGCGTGTAATGCAGCGGCGCCAGCGTCGAGGCCGGCGCCAGCTTCAGCGCCCTCGTAATCATCAGATGCGCGGCGCAGGAGACGACGCCGAGCAGTAGCATGGCGCCGAAATCGAGCGCCGACGGCGTGCGCCAGGTGCCGATGGTAAGCAGGCCGCCGACGATCAGCGTGCCGATCGTCTGCCAGGTGACCAAGGTCGTGTCGCTGGTGCCGCGCAGGAGGCGTCCGAGGATGATGGCAAAGCCGAAGGCGATGCTGCCCACCAGCGCGAAGCCGGATGACATGGAGAAAGCCGCCGAGGACGGCTTGAGGATGATCAGCACGCCGCAGAAGCCGACCAGGATGGCCAGCCAGCGCCGCCAGCCGACCTTTTCGCCGAGCAGCAAGTGCGACAGCGCCGCGACATAGATCGGCCCGGCCATATAGAAGCTCATCACGTCGGCCAGCGGCAGGTAGACGACCGCGGCGTAGAAAAGCCCGGTATCGGCGGTGGTGGCCACGACGCGCAGGACCTGCAAAAGCGGCCGGTCCATGTGAAACAGCCTGGCCGTGCCCTGGTTGGCGATCATCGGGCCGAGCACGAAGAAGGCGCCGATCGAGCGGATCAGCACCACCTGCCCGACGGAAAAGGAAGCGACCAGCCATTTGCCCATCGCGTCGTTCAGCGCGAACATGAAGTCGCCGGCCAGCATCAACAGGATGCCGGCGAGCAACATGTTCCTGATCGTGAAATTTCGGGCGAGCAAGGCCATGCCGCTCCCTAGCCGCATGCCGCCGGTTTGACGAGGGAAATCCGGAGCATCGGTAAGACCAGCGGCGGAAATCGGCTGGTTCTAGCCCGCCTTATGCCGCCGGTTCACCTGCGCCGGCCGTCCCGCGATCGAAAGCCGCGTTTCCTGCCTGGTCCGCTCCGCTACGATCTTGCCCCTGGCGATGACGCAGAGACGCTCGGGGCGCAGGCGAACGGCCTCGCTTGCATTGCCGGCATCGAGGACGACGAGGCTCGCCCGCTTGCCGACCGCCAGGCCCAGATGATCGAGCCCCATGATGGCGGCGTTGACATTGGTCACCATGTCGAAGCAGCGCGCCATGTCGGCCGGGCTCGACATCTGCGCGACATGCAGGCCCATGAAGGCGACGTCGAGCATGTCGGCGGTGCCCAGCGAGTACCAGGGATCGAGCACGCAATCCTGGCCCCAGCCGACGCGGATGCCGAGCGCCTGCATCTCCTTGACACGGGTCAGGCCGCGCCGCTTCGGGAAGGTGTCGTGGCGCCCCTGCAGCATGATGTTGATCAGCGGATTGGGGATTGCCGATACACCGGCCTCGGCGATGAGCGGCAAAAGCTTCGAGACGTAGTAATTATCCATCGAATGCATCGATGTGAGGTGCGAGCCGGCCACCCTGCCCTGCAACCCGAGGCGCTGCGTTTCATAGGCCAGCTGCTCGATATGGCGCGACAGCGGATCGTCGGTCTCGTCGCAATGCATGTCGACCATCAGGCCGCGTTTGGCCGCGATCTCGCAAAGCTCCGTCACCGAGCGGGCGCCCTCGGCCATGGTACGCTCGAAATGCGGGATACCGCCGACGATGTCGACGCCCATGTCGAGCGCGCGGATGGTGTTTTCACGAGCATTCGGCGAGCGGTAGAGGCCGTCCTGCGGAAACGCGACCAGTTGCAGGTCGATATAGGGCGCGACGGTTTTCTTGACATCGAGCAGGGCTTCGACCGCGAGCAGCCGGTCGTCGCAGACATCGACATGGCTGCGGATGGCAAGCAGGCCCATCGAGACGGCCCAATCGCAATAGGCGAGCGCGCGCTCGCGCACGGCCTCATGCGTCAAAAGCGGCTTCAGCTCGCCCCAGAGCGCGATGCCCTCCAGCAGCGTGCCCGACGCATTGATGCGCGGAATGCCGTAGGAGAGCGTGGCGTCCATATGGAAATGCGGATCAACGAAAGGCGGCGAGACGAGATTGCCGCTCGCGTCGATTTCGGCCGGCGCCGAACCGTGGAGCTTTGGTTCGATCGCGACGATGGTCTCGCCGGCAATGCCGATATCGGCAATCCTGCCATCCGGCAGCGTGCCGCCGCGCACGATCAAGTCGAAATCCATTTGTCGTCACCCTTTTCCAGGAATCGGCAACCATCGTGACCGAAAAGACAGCCTGCCGCAGCCTTTTCTTTCCCTCGACGGCGAAAGGTTCCATCCGGCCTCAACTCGCTCTATAAGCCGCCACGCGCCCTTGTGGCGAATCCGAATTTCTCACAGCCAGCCATAGGATCGGCCGTTGTTTCGCTTCTTCCGCTCGACGGAAAACCAACGCCTCATCGCGAGGCTGGTAAGAGAATCCTTCCACGACCATAAGTTCGGCTATGGCGCGGCCATATTGTCGATGCTGGTGGTCGCCCTCATGACGGGGGCAAGCGCCTGGATCCTGCGCGAAATCACCAACGAGTTCGTGGTCTATAAGCGGATAGACCGCGTCAACCTCATTGCCGGGGGTGTGGCGGCGATCTTTGTTCTCAAGGGCATCGCGACTTTCGTCCAGACCTATTTCATGAGCCGCGTCGGCAATGCCATCATTGCCGACCGGCAGCGCAAGATCTACGACCGTATCCTGGCGCAAGGCATCGAATTCTACCATTCGACCTCGTCTTCCGACCTGATCACCCGCATGACCAACAACGCGCAGGCGGCGCGCAGCGTGCTCGACCTCGTCGTCACGTCCTATGTGCGCGACCTGGTGACGTTGGTTGTGCTGGTGATGGTCATGGTCTGGCAACAGCCGGCGCTGTCGCTGATCTGCTTCGTCGTCGGACCGGTGGCGATCTACGGCGTCAACCGCATCCTGAGACGCGTCCGCAAGATCGCGGCGATGGAATTCATCTCGCTCGGCCAGATCGTGCATGTGATGCAGGAAACGGCGATCGGCGTGCGGGTCGTCAAATCCTTCAATCTCGAAGCCGCTATGCGCAAGCGTATGCACAAGGCGGTGTCGGACGTCGAAACCCGTGCCAACAACATCGCCACGCTGGAAGCCGCCACCAGCCCGGTGATGGAAACGCTGGCCGGGCTGGCGATTGCCGGCGCCGTGCTGGTCAGCGGCCTGCTGGTGCTGCAGGGCGGCCAGATGCCGGGCAACATCATGGCCTTCATCGCCGCGCTGCTGCTGGCCTATGAGCCGGCAAAGCGCCTGGCCCGCGTCCGCATCTCGCTGGAGACGGGCATTGTCGGCGTGCGCATGATGTTCCAGCTCGCCGACCGGCCGCTGACGCTGGCAGAGAAACCCGGCGCCACGCCGCTGCAACCCGGTCCGGGCGAAATCCGCTTCGATGATGTCAGCTTCGCCTATCCGGAAAGCCCTCCGGTGTTCGAAGGATTCAACCTGACGCTTGACGCCGGCAAGATGACGGCGCTGGTCGGACCGTCGGGCAGCGGCAAGTCGACGATCCTGAACCTGATCATGCGCATGTATGATCCGCAGACCGGCAAGGTGATGTTCGACGGCCAGGACATCTCGTTCGCGACGCTCGATTCGCTCAGAAGCAAGATCGCCTATGTCAGCCAGGACACGTTCCTGTTTGCCGGCACCGTCATGCACAACATCCGCCTCGGCCGCGAGGACGCGACCGACGAAGAGGTGGTCGCCGCCGCCAAGGCCGCCAACGCGCATGACTTCATCAGCGCCATGACCAAGGGTTACGACACGGAGGTCGGCGAGAACGGCTCGCTATTGTCCGGAGGCCAGCGCCAGCGCATTTCGATCGCGCGCGCCATGCTGCGCAACGCCGAGATCCTGCTGCTCGACGAGGCGACCAGCGCGCTCGATGCTGAATCGGAAGCGCTGTTCCGCGACGCGCTGCAGCAGCTTACCGTCGGGCGCACGACGATCGTGATCGCGCACCGGCTGTCGACCGTGCACCAGGCCGACACGATCGTGGTGCTGGAAAAGGGCAAGGTAGTGGAAAGCGGCCCGCACAAGACGCTGCTCAAGCAGGGCGGGCTCTACCAGAAGCTTTATGAATATCAGCTGATGCCGTGACGAGGCGCCTCTCCTTCCCCCCTTGTGGGGCCTGTTGCGTAATTGGCTGGTTGTGATTCTCTGAGAGGAAGCTCGGAGGGAATCGCGATGGCTGT